>NZ_JANIBK010000070.1 GCF_024505165.1 Methylomonas rivi | reverse complement strand
GGTCGCCGAGGAACTGCGCGGCCGCGGCTGGCGCGTGAGCTGGCTGGGTACCCAAACAGGCCTGGAGGGCCGGGTGGTCCCGGCCCACGGCATCGATATCGATTGGCTGGCCGTTTCCGGCATGCGCGGTAAAGGATCGTTCTCGAAACTGCTGTCGGCGTTTCGCTTGCTGCAAGCCTGCCTGCAGGCCCGGCGTATTTTACGGCAACGCCGACCCGATGTGGTATTGGGCATGGGCGGCTTCGTCGCCGGTCCCGGCGGGTTGATGGCTAAATGGCTGGGCATACCGTTAGTGGTACACGAGCAAAATCGCGTACCGGGTACTACCAACCGCTGGCTGGTGAAACTGGCGGCCAGCAAAGTGATGGAAGCCTTTCCGGACAGCTTTCCGGCGGCTGTCGGTGCGGTTTGTACCGGCAATCCCCTGCGCAAGGCTTTGCAAAGCCTTGCCGAAAAATCCGCCTGGACGCCGCAAGCATCCCGCGCCTTGCGAATTTTGGTGCTGGGCGGCAGCCAGGGGGCGAAAGTCTTGAACGATAACGTACCCGAGGCATTGGCCGGCCTGTCAAACATAGCTATCAAACACCAGACCGGCACAGCCATGCGGGACGAAGTAGCTGCCCGCTACCAAAACCTGGGCGTAAACGCCGAGGTTTTAGCGTTTATCGACGATATGTCCGCGGCCTATCAGTGGGCGGACCTGATCGTTTGCCGCGCCGGTGCCATGACGGTCAGCGAAGTGGCGGCCAGCGGCCTACCGGCGATTTTCGTGCCCTTATTGCATGCGATAGACGACCACCAGACCGCCAACGCCCGCTTTCTGACCGAAAACGGCGCGGCGTTACTGTTACCGCAACCCGAATTGAATGCAGCCAATTTGCGCAAACTCATTAATCAAGCCATGACCTCATTACCTTCGATGAGCCGAGCCGCCCAAAAACAGGCCAGACTCCATGCCACTCAAACCGTCGCGGACATCTGCGTAACGCTCGCCCCCCCGCGGGTGGAGGCGATGCCATGAACCGGCCGAATATTCACCCCGCGCAAGCCTTGGGCAGCATAGCTAAAATCCATTTTGTCGGTATCGGCGGCACTGGCATGAGCGGTATTGCGGAAGTATTATCCAATTTGGGCTACAGCGTTTCCGGCTCCGATATCAAAGCCTCCCCGGTAACCGAAAGGCTGCAAGGCATGGGGGTAAAAGTCTATTTCGAACATACGGCCGCCAATGTGGCGGATGTGGACGTGGTAGTGACCTCGACGGCAGTGGACCGCAAAAATCCGGAAATCGTCACCGCCTACGCCAATCGGATACCTGTGATTCCAAGAGCGGAAATGCTGGCCGAATTGATGCGCTTCCGCTTCGGCATCGCCGTGGCCGGTACCCACGGCAAAACCACCACCACCAGCCTGACCACCATGATGCTGGCGGAAGGCGGCCTGGATCCGACCTTCGTGATCGGCGGCCGATTGAACAGCGCCGGCAGTAACGCCAAGCTCGGTCTGGGCAAATATCTGGTCGCGGAAGCCGACGAAAGCGATGCCTCGTTTTTGTATCTGCAACCGATGATGGCGGTTGTCACCAACATCGATCAGGACCATATGGAAACCTATGGCGGCAGCTACAACCGCCTGAAGGACACCTTCATTAAATTCCTGCATCAGCTGCCGTTTTACGGCTTGGCGGTATTGTGCGTCGACGATCCCGGCGTTCAGGAAATTTTGCCGCTGATTTCCAAACCGGTAAAAACTTACGGCGTGAGCGAAACCGCCGACGTACGAGCGGTAGACATCAAGCAAGACGGCCTGCAAACCCATTTCAACGTACTGCGTTGGGACGGCTTGCCGCCCATGCAAGTGACCTTGAACCTACCCGGCTGGCACAACATGCTCAACGCGCTGGCCGCCATTACCATCGCCACCAGCTTGGGCGTGGACGACGCGGCCATCATCAAAAGCCTGGCCGAATTCACCGGCGTCGGCCGCCGCTTTCAAATCAACGGCGATCTTGAATTCGCCGGCGGCAAACTGACCTTGGTGGACGATTACGGCCACCATCCGCGCGAACTGGCGGCCACGCTGGAAGCACTGCGCCAAGCCTGGCCCGAACGCCGTAAGGTGGTAGTGTTTCAACCCCATCGTTACACCCGCACCCGCGACCTGTTCGAGGACTTCGTCGAGGTGCTGTCCAGCGTCGACGTGTTAATTTTATTGGATGTGTACTCGGCCGGCGAAGCGCCGATCAACGGCGCCGACGGCAAGGCCTTGAGCCGATCCATCCGCGTTCGCGGCCAAGTAGATCCGGTGTTCGTGCAAAACCGCGACGACTTGCCCACCCTTTTGGCCGGCATCGTACAGGCGGACGACGTAATTCTGACCATGGGCGCCGGCAATGTCGGCCAAATTGCCGCCGAACTGCCGCAAAAGCTGCAACAGGCCCTGGCATTGCAGGGGGTGTCGGCATGATGGCGGCGCTTACGCTTAGAGGCACTTTGCTCAGCAACGAACCGCTGGCCAAATACACCAGCTGGCGGGTCGGCGGCCCTGCGCAACGAATGTATCTCCCGGAAGACAAGGCCGATCTGGTCGATTTTATTGCCGGCCTGCCGGAAGGCGAGCCCTTGGTCTGGATCGGCCTCGGCAGCAATTTATTGGTCCGGGACGGCGGTATCCGCGGCACGGTGATCAATACCCGCGGGCGCTTGAAAGACATGCGGCTGGTCGATTCCGAACGGGTGTATGTCGAAGCCGGCGTGCCTTGCGCCCATGTGGCGCGGTTTTGCAGCGATTTGGGACTGACAGGCGCCGAGTTTTTGGCCGGCATTCCCGGCACCATGGGCGGCGCGCTGAAAATGAACGCCGGCGCCTTCGGCGGCGAAACCTGGAGCATCGTCGACCAGGTCGAAATGATCAACGCGCGGGGCGTGGTGATCCAGCGCGGCAAACACGAATTCGAGGTAGCCTACCGTTCCGTGAAGGGCCTTGATAACGAATGGTTCCTGTCCGCGCAGTTGCAATTGCAAAAAGGCAACAGCGAAGCCAGCCAGCAACATATCAAGGCCCTACTGGAAAAACGTAACACCAGCCAGCCGACCAATAAACCGACTTGCGGCTCGGTGTTTAAAAATCCGCCCGGCGATTTTGCGGCACGCCTGATTGAGGCCTGCGGTTTAAAAGGCTATGCCATCGGCGGCGCCGTGGTATCCGAAAAACACGCCAATTTTATCGAGAACCGAGACAACGCCACCGCGGTGGATATCGAAGCCTTGATCGAACATATTCAAACTCGGGTACTCGATCAGTTCGGAATCGCATTGCAAACCGAGGTTTGCCGCATAGGTGAAGCAGCATGAAACCGTTAACGATTACCAATCCCGCCGAATTCGGCAAAGTCGCGGTGCTGATGGGCGGCACCGCCGCCGAGCGGGAAATTTCCCTGAACAGCGGTAATGCGGTGTTCCAGGCCCTGAAGGAAAGCGGCGTCGATGCGCTGGCCGTGGATGTCGCCGGCAGCCCGATAGACGCACTGGCCGGTTTAAAGGCCGATAGAGTATTCAACATCATCCATGGCCGTGGCGGCGAAGACGGCGTGCTGCAAGCCGTGTTGGAAGTAATGGGCCTGCCGTACACCGGTTCCGGCGTGATGGCTTCCGCGCTCAGCATGGACAAGTTGCGCACCAAGCTTTGCTGGCAAGGCATGGGCTTGACCACGCCGTTATGGTTCGTGTTGAAAAACGAGCAAGACATCGATGCCTGCATCGCCGCGCTGGGTTTTCCGGTGATCGTCAAACCGGCCCAGGAAGGTTCCAGCATCGGCATGAGCAAAGCCGATAGCCGCGAAGAATTAATCGAAGCCTTGCGGGTGGCCCGGCAGTACCAATGCGATGTTTACGCGGAGCAATGGGTGCGGGGCCAGGAATATACCGTGGGCATATTGGCCGGCGAAGCGCTGCCCGCCATCCGCCTGGAAACCCCCAATGCCTTTTACGATTTCGAGGCCAAGTACCGCGCCAATACCACGCTATACCACTGTCCTTGCGGTTTGGCCGCCGAACGCGAGCAACAGCTGCAAGCCTTGGCGCTGCAAGCATGCAACGGCTTGGCGGTAAAAGGCTGGGCCAGAGTGGATGTGTTTATCGACGACAACGATTGCGCGCAATTGATTGAAGTCAATACCGTACCCGGGATGACCGACCACAGTCTGGTGCCGATGGCGGCCAAGGCGGCCGGCGTGGATTTTAACCAGCTGGTCTGGCGGATTCTGGAAACCAGCATGGCGGGCTAAGGTGTCGGGAGTGAAGTTTATTGCATTGGCCTTGTTGGTGTTGGCCGGCGGCTGGTACGGCTGGAAACAGCTGCACAGCCAGGACGCCATGAGCAGGCCGATACGCTATGTCAAGATTGAAGGCGCGTTTCAGTACACCAGCAAGGACAGGCTGAAACAGGTACTGACGCCGGAGATGAAGCGCGGTTTTTACCACGCCGACATGGACGCCATTCATCAGTTAATCAGCCATCTGCCGCTGGTAGCGGCAGTGGATGTAAAACGGGTATGGCCGGATGCGGTGCATATCAAGATCACCGAGCAAAAACCGATCGTACGCTGGGGCGACAAGGCGGTACTGAATAAACAGGGCGAGGTGTTGATACCGGACGATATCGGCGAATTTAAAAATTTGCCGCTGATTACCGGCCCCGAGGGACAGGAAAAGAAATTGCTGGAAATCATGAAGGGCGTATACATCGTATTAAAGGATAAGTCGATGCAATTGGCCGAATTTCATGTCAACGATCGCCGGGCCTGGCGAATTAAACTGGCCAGCGGTCTGGAAATGCAGTTGGGCGGCAAGGCGCCGCTGGAAAACATGCAACGTTTTTTGAAAACCATGGATTTACTGGGCGAGGAGCAAATAGCCATGATGGCCAGCGTGGATACCCGTTATCCCAACGGCTACGCAGTGACCTGGAAGCCGGATACGCCTGCAATCGATTGGAAAGCGGTTGCCGAAAATCGCAAGAACGCAGTACAGGAGCGCCGGCTTTAACGGACGCGGACAACATAATTAAAACCTTATTTACTTGTGCCCTTAGGGGTAAACGCTTATCGAGCAGAAAAATGGCCAAAAAGACAGATCGAAATTTATTAGTGGGGCTGGACATCGGCACGTCCAAGGTGGCGGCCATTGTCGGCGAGTTTCGCGGCGGCGACGAGATTGAAGTCATCGGCATCGGTACCGCACCGTCCAAGGGCTTGAAGAAAGGCATAGTCGTCAATCTGGAATCGACCGTGCACTCGATCCAGCGCGCGATCGAGGAAGCCGAGCTGATGGCCGGCTGCCAGATCAAATCCGTGTTTGCCGGTATCGCCGGCAGCCACATCAAGAGCTTGAATTCGCACGGCATTGTGGCGATCAAGGAAAAGGAAGTCACCCAGCACGACATCGACCGGGTGATCGACTCGGCGCGGGCTGTGGCGATTCCGGCCGATCAGAAAATACTGCATATCCTGCCGCAGGAGTTTGTGATCGACCAGCAGGAAGGCATCAAGGAGCCGATCGGCATGTCGGGCATCCGCCTGGAGGCCAAGGTGCACATGGTGACCAGCAGCGTCAGCGCCGAGCAGAATATCGTCAAATGCATCCGCCGCTGCGGGCTGGATGTGGACGACATCGTACTGGAGCAGTTGGCCTCCTGTTCGGCGGTGTTGACGGACGATGAAAAGGATTTGGGGGTCTGTTTGATCGACATCGGCGGCGGTACCACGGATATCGCCATCTTTTCCGAAGGCGCCATCAAACATACCGCGGTGATTCCGATTGCCGGCGACCAAGTCACCAACGACATCGCCGTGGCCTTGAGAACGCCGACCAAGAATGCCGAGGAAATCAAACGTCAACATGCCTGCGCGTTGACGGATATGGCCGACCCTCAGCACATGATCGATGTGCCGAGTATCGGCGACCGGGAACCTCGCAAAATTTCCGTGCAGAATCTGGCGGAAATTGTCGAACCGCGTTACGAGGAATTAATGTTGCTGGTACAGGCGGAATTACGCCGTAGCGGCTACGAAGATTTGATTGCGGCCGGCATGGTCATCACCGGCGGCAGTTCGCAGGTAAGAGGATTGACCGAACTGGCGGAGGAAATATTCCATATGCCGGTTCGGCTGGGGACACCGCTGCATGTGTCCGGACTGACCGATGTAGCGCAAAACCCGATCTATTCGACCGCGGTAGGCTTGCTGATTTACGGCAAGGACCACCATGGCCGGTCATTGGGTTTAAACGACGACGGAGACAATCTGTGGTCGACGATAAAAAACTGGTTTCAAGGTAATTTTTAATTTGTGTGTCTGGAGGGTGTGAAAATGAAATATGAATTAATGGACAATAGTGGCAATGCCGTTATTAAAGTCATCGGTGTTGGGGGTGGCGGCGGCAACGCGGTCAATCATATGATAGAAACCGGTATCGACGGCGTGCAGTTCATCTGCGCCAACACGGATGCTCAGGCACTGCGGCAAATGAATGTCGACACCATCGTACAACTGGGCGTGGAATTGACCAAGGGTCTGGGCGCCGGCACCCGTCCGGAAGTGGGACGGGCGGCGGCGGAAGAAAACCGCGAGCGCATCCGCGAAGTCATCCAAGGCGCCGATATGGTGTTTTTGACCGCCGGCATGGGCGGCGGCACCGGTACCGGCGCGATTACCGTGTTTGCGGAAGAAGCCAAGGAAATGGGCGTACTGACGGTGGCGGTGGTTTCCAAACCCTTCGATTTCGAAGGCACCAAGAAAAAAGCCGTGGCCGAAAACGGCCTGCGCGAACTGGAAAAACTGGTCGATTCCCTGATCATCATTCCCAACCAAAAACTGCTGCCGACCTTGGGCAATAACCGTTCGCTGGTGGAGTCGTTCCGGGTCGCCAATGACGTGTTGTTGGATGCGGTACAAGGCATCACCGAGCTGATCACCCATCCGGGTTTGATGAACGTCGACTTTGCCGACGTCCGCACCGTCATGTCCAACATGGGTAGCGCCATTATGGGCACCGGCGTCGCCAGCGGCGAAAACCGCTCCCGTCTGGCGGCCGAAAAAGCCATTGCCTGCCCGCTGCTGGAAGACATCAACCTGCAAGGCGCCCGCGGCATTCTGGTTAACGTCACCTCCAACGGCGATCTGGGCCTGAACGAGTTCGACGAAATCGGCAGCATCATGCATGCCTTCGCCTCCGAGGATGCCGACATCAAAATCGGTATGGCGGTCAACCCCTCCATGGGTACCGAAGTCAAGGTTACCGTGGTGGCGACCGGCATGGGCGAAAAGGTCAAAGCCAGCGCGCCGATTAAATTGGTGCCTAAAGTCGCCGCCGGCGAAGTCAGCTACGACCAGTTGGACAAGCCTACCGTGATTCGGAATCAAAGACCGGATGCGACCCGCGAAACCCGTTTCGGCGCGCAGCCTAGAACCGATGCCGATTTGGAATATTTGGACGTTCCGGCCTTTTTAAGACGCCAAGCGGACTAAATACCCGCCTAAGCTTATGGGGGAGCTATCATAAATTATGGTAGACTTCCCCGCTTTGTTTTATTTATCTGCCGGCATTTCATGATCAAACAACGCACTCTCAAAAACACCATTCGGGCCACTGGCGTTGGCTTGCACACAGGCGACAAAGTCTATCTGACGCTACATCCGGCCGAAGCCAATAGCGGCATCCGCTTCCGGCGCGTCGATCTGGAAACTCCGGTGACCATAGAAGCCCGGCCGGAAAATGTCGGCGAAACCAAACTCTCCACCACCCTGACCAGCGGCAATGTCAAAGTCTCTACCGTGGAGCATCTGTTGTCCGCCATGGCGGGGCTGGGCATCGATAACGCCATCATCGACGTCAGCGCGCCGGAAGTACCCATCATGGACGGTAGCGCGGGCCCGTTCGTATTCCTGCTGCAATCGGCCGGCGTGGTGGAGCAGGATGCCCCCAAGCAATACATACGCATCAAACGCCCGATCCGGGTGGAAGACGCCGATAAATGGGCGGCATTCGAGCCTTTCGACGGCTTTAAAGTCACTTTTACCATCGATTTCGAACATCCGGCTTTTTCGGAGCATTTGAAAACGGCGGTGATGGATTTTTCCTCCACCACCTTCGTCAAGGAAGTCAGCCGCGCCCGCACTTTCGGCTTTATGCGCGACATCGAATTCTTACGGGAAAACAATCTGGCCTTGGGCGGCAGCCTGGACAATGCCATCGTGGTCGACGACGACAAGGTATTGAACGAGGACGGCTTGCGTTATGCCGACGAGTTCGTCAAACACAAAATACTCGACGCCATCGGCGACCTGTATCTGCTGGGCCATAGCCTGATCGGCGAATATCAGGGCTTTAAATCGGGGCATGCGCTGAATAACAAACTGTTGCTGACCTTGCTGGAAAACAAAGACGCCTGGGAAATGGTCACCTTCGAAAATGCCGGCGACGCACCTATTTCTTATATGCGCTCCGCCCAATCGTCCGCTCCACTAGCCGGTTAAAGCTCCGCCCATCTTGCAAAACGCGCTTAAAAACCGCTTGATTTCGGTCAACCGGCTTTAAGCGCCAAGCGCTTCCTGAGCGTACGCCCCAATTTGGCCAAGGCTAAATCCAGGGCGTCGCCACTCTCATCGTCTATTTGGCCGAAAATGCCGGCAACGGTTTCGGCGGAAGGCAATCGCACAATTCGCTTGCGTGACCCGTGTGTTGCGGACAATATTATCTTGACCTGCACGCTAAGAATGTTTTGATGCCCGCCCGCCCGCATGTCATTCAGGATTAACTGATTAAAAAAACGGATTTGCGATGCCCAAACCGCCGAATCGGTATACACTAATAAACGAGTATTACTAAGCACGCAATGAACGGCATGTTCGGCAATATCGGCAGGCAAACTGTTTTGCACTCGGTTTAATAATTGCTTTTGTTCGGCTATTTTCTCCAGGCAAACAGCCAACGGCCGGCCGTTAAAGTCCATGGCCGGCTTAAACAAAGGTTTTTTTGAGTGATTCATAATCGTCCAAGCAACTTAAATAACCGGTAACACTACGATGAAAACGTTTCTAACCGCAATTCTGACAGAAGCAGACTACCAGCCGGTTAGGCTGCTATCCCTACTGAGAAAAATTCAGGCTCAATACCGGCATATCCCGGCGGAAGCGATCGACTATCTGGCCGAGGCGCTGCAAATTCCCCGCACCCAGATCATCGCGGTGGTGGAATTCTACAGTTTTCTGCATTTAACGCCACAAGGCCGCTACGACATTTTGATCAGCGATTCGATTACCGACCGCATGCTGGACAAGGAAAATCTTTTAGGCTACCTGTCCAGCATGCTCAAGGTTAACCCCGGCGAGGTACGCGCCGATGGACTGGTAAGCCTGAATAATACTTCCTGTACCGGCATGTGCGACCAAGGGCCGGCGGGACTTGTCAACGGCTTGCCGCTAACCCGGCTGGACCGGCCCAGAATCGACCAAATCGCGGCCTCGATAGAACGACAACTGCCCGTTTCCGAATGGCCCGACTATTTGTTCGCCGTTAACGACAACATTTACAAAGCAGGTCTGCTGCTGAACGCCCCCATTGCAAAAGGCGCGGCCATTACCGGCGCCTTCAACCGGGGCTTGGCGGCCACCTTGGCGGAACTGGACCGTTCGGGTTTGCGCGGCCGCGGCGGCGCGGGGTTTAAAACCGCCGCCAAATGGCGTTTCTGCGCGGAAGAAACCGCCGAACACCATTATGTGGTGTGCAATGCCGACGAAGGCGAGCCTGGCACCTTCAAGGACCGGGTGTTATTGAACAGCCATGCCGATCAGGTATTCGAGGGCATGACGCTGGCTGCCGCCATTATCGGCGCCAAGCAAGGCTTCCTGTATTTGCGCGGCGAATACCTGCATCTGTTCGATAAATTACAAGCCGTACTGCAACAACGCCGCGCGGACGGACTGTTGGGGGAAAATATTCTGGATCTCGGCCTGGATTTCGATATCGAGATTTGCCTCGGCGCCGGCGCCTACATCTGCGGCGAAGAGTCGGCCCTGATCGAATCGCTGGAAGGCAAACCCGGCATTCCCCGTAACCGTCCGCCTTATCCGGTCACCAGCGGCTACTTGAACCAACCCACGGTCGTCAACAACGTGGAAACCTTTCTGGCCGCCGCCAAAATTGCCGTGCAGGGCGGCGACTGGTTCGCCGGCTTCGGCACCGACAAATCCGCCGGCAGCAAGATTTTAAGCATCTGCGGCGATTGCGCCCGCCCCGGCATTTACGAATACCCATTCGGCGTCAACATCGAACAAATCCTGGCCGATTGCGGCGCTACGGATGTACTGGGCGTACAGATCGGCGGCCCTTCCGGGACCTTTATCTCCAACAAGGAATTCAAACGCCAACTGGCTTTCGAGGATTTGGCCACCGGCGGCTCTTTCATCGTCTTTAACGACAGCCGCAACGTGCTGGACATCGTGCAAAATTTCACCCACTTTTTCGCCCATGAAAGTTGCGGTTTCTGCACACCCTGCCGGGTCGGCACCTCGCTGCTGAAAAAACAACTGGATAAAATCATCGACGGCCACGGCTCGGCCGGCGATGTCGTGGAACTGGAAAGCTTGTGCCAATTGGTAAAAAGCCACAGCCATTGCGGCCTGGGGCAAACCGCCGCCAACCCGATTCTGACCACTTTGCAGCGTTATCCGGATCTGTATCAAAAACGCTTGAAAAATATCAGCTACGAGCCGGGTTTCGATTTGGACGGCGCATTGGAAACCGCCCGCCGCATGGCGCGGCGCAACGACGCCGGCGCGCACTTATCGCAAGTGGAGGATTAACATGACAGGCACTATCAACATAGACGGTCAAAACATACCGTTCGAGGACGGCCAAACCATCATCGAAGCCGCTACCGCCGCCGGCGTCTATATCCCGCATCTATGCCACCAACCCGGTTACACGCCGCATGGCAGTTGCAAGCTATGCACGGTCAAAGTCAACGGCCGCAACTGCTCGGCCTGCACCTTCCCCGCCTCAGAGGGGCAAACGGTCATCAACAACAGCGCGGAATTGGAACAGGACAGGCGCCGCATCACCCAGATGCTGTTCGTGGAAGGCAATCACTTATGCCCGTCCTGCGAAAAATCCGGCAATTGCCAACTACAGGGCGTGGCCTACCATCTGAACATGCTGGACAACCACTACCCGCATTTTTACGCCCACAGGGAAATGGACGCGTCGCATCCGGATATTTTGATCGACCACAACCGCTGCATTTTCTGCAACCTCTGCGTGCGCGCCAGCAAGGAGAAGGACGGCAAAAACGTGTTCGGCATCGCCGGGCGCGGCATCAACAAACGCTTGATCGTCAATTCGCCCAGCGGACAACTGAAAGACAGCGACATAGCCGTCGACGATTGCGCCGCCCACATTTGCCCGACCGGCGCCATATTGATCAAACGCACCGGTTATCAAGTGCCCATAGGCCAGCGCATTTACGACCACCAACATATCAGCGAAGTGGCATTAGCCCAGGAGGGCCCCCATGGCCAAGATTAAAGTTGCGACTACTTCGCTGGCCGGCTGCTTCGGTTGCCATATGTCGTTTCTGGATCTGGACGAACGTCTGGTGACCCTGGCGGAAGTGGCGGAATTCGACCGCTCGCCGATCACCGACATCGAACACTGCGGCCCGTGCGATATCGGTTTGATCGAAGGCGGGGTCTGCAATTCCGAAAACGTGCATGTGCTGCGCGAGTTTCGTAAAAACTGCAAGATTCTGGTCGCCGTCGGCGCCTGCGCCATCAACGGCGGCCTGCCCGCCATGCGCAACTCCATTTCCCTGGAATCCTGCCTGCTGGAAGCCTATCGCGACGGCATCGGCGTCGAGAACGCGCAAATCCCCAGCGATCCGGAATTGCCGCTGTTACTGGATAAGGTACATCCCATCCATGAAATCGTCAAAATCGACTATTTCTTGCCGGGTTGCCCACCGTCCGCCGACGTATTCTGGAGTTTTCTGACCGCCTTGCTGGAAGGCCGCGAACCGTCTTTCCCTTATGAATTAGTCCATTACGACTGATAAGGAATCATTATGTACGAACATCTGGAAACCGCCCCAAATCCCGCCAAGCTGAAGCGGGTAGTCGTCGACCCTGTCTCCCGCGTCGAAGGCCACGGCAAGGTCACCTTATTGCTGGACGAAAACAACAAAGTGCAACAGGCCCGCCTGCATATCGTCGAGTTTCGCGGCTTCGAAAAATTCATCCAGGGCCGGCCTTACTGGGAGCTGCCGGTACTGGTGCAACGGCTGTGCGGCATTTGCCCGGTCAGCCACCACTTGGCCGCCGCCAAGGCCATAGACCAACTGGTCGGCATCGACCCCGCCGATTTGCCGCCCGCGGCCGACAAACTGCGCCGCTTGTTGCATTTCGGCCAAGTTCTGCAATCGCATGCGCTGCACTTTTTCCACCTTTCCAGCCCGGATTTGCTATTCGGTTTCGAAAGCGACATCGGCAAACGCAACATCATTGCCGTACTGGGCGATTATCCCGACATCGGCCTGCAAGGCGTCAAGTTGCGCAAATACGGCCAGGAAGTGATACGCATGGTGTCCGGTAAGCGGGTGCACGGTACCGGCGCGATTGCCGGCGGCATGAACAAGGCCTTGAGCAAGGAAGAACGCGATTATTTGCTGGAAGATATCGACCGGATCGTCGCCTGGGCCGACGCCTCGGTGGACTTGATCAAAAAAGTCCACACCGCCAATCTGCCGTATTACGACGATTTCGCCACCATTCGCAGCAATTATCTCGGCTTGGTCAAGCCCAACGGCGCGCTGGAGTTGTATCACGGCGGCATCCGGGCCAAAAACGATAACGGCGAAACCATTGTCGATCACTTCGATTATTGCAACTACACCGATCTGATCCACGAAGAAGTCCGTTCCTGGAGCTACATGAAGTTCCCTTACCTGACTTCCATCGGCAAGGCGGACGGCTGGTATCGTGTCGGCCCCTTGGCGCGGGTGAATAACTGCGACTTTATCGATACGCCGTTGGCGGAAGCCGCCCGAGTCGACTTTAAACAACACAGCCCGGAAGCCATGGTACACAGTACGCTGGCCTTCCATTGGGCGCGCCTGATCGAATTGCTGCATTGCGCGGAAAGCATCAAAATCCTGCTGCACGATCCGGACGTGATGAGTAGCGATCTGGTGGCCAAGGGCGAAAAACGCTACGAGGGCATAGGCGTCATCGAAGCGCCGCGCGGCACGCTGTTTCACCATTATCAGGTCGACGAAAACGACATCGTCACCAAGGCCAACCTGATCGTGTCCACCACCAGCAACAACATGGGCATGAACGAATCGGTACGGCAAGTGGCGGCGGAATACCTTTCCGGCCGGGAATTGACCGAACCGTTGTTGAACAATCTGGAAGTGGCGATTCGAGCTTACGACCCTTGTCTGTCCTGCGCCACGCACGCTGTGGGTAAAATGCCGCTGCAACTGGAATTGCTCGATGCCCAAGGCGACATGATAGACCGCTTGGTGCGCCACGGCGACGGCAGTTTCGAACATTAAGCGGCCGGCATGACAAAACCCATCCTGGTGTTCGGCTACGGCAACCTCAGCCGCGGCGACGATGCCGTTGGCCCGCTGTTGCTGGCCCATCTGGAGCAACACGCGGATTTGAGCCGCGTAGAGCTGCTGACCGACTTTCAACTGCAAATCGAGCATGCGCTGGATTTGCAGAATCGGGAATTGGTCATATTTGTCGATGCGGCGGTCAGCGGCGACAGCCCGTTCGGGTTTAGCCGTCTCGCCCCCCGCCGGGACAACAGCTACACCAGTCACGCCATGAGTCCCGTAGCGTTGTTGCAAGTATTCGAAAACATAACCGGCGAAATGGCCCCGCCCGGCTTTTTGTTGAGTATCAAGACTACATCGTTCGAGCTGGGCGACGGCTTAAGCGCAAGCGCGGAAGACCATCTGCGGCAGGCCTGCCGATTTGCCGAACGGATTCTTGCACTGCCCGCCCGCAAAATCCTTGCGGCCGCCGAGGAATACCGCGAAACCGCCAGCCATTGCTAAGAACGCTTCGATGACAGCGTCATCCTCGCGAATGCAGTAAAGACGCGGCCGATTCGGCGCCTTCCCAAAACACCGGGCGGACAGGCTCCCGCAGGGTTCCGTCTCCCTAATCAGCTGACGCAAAAGGCTCTTGACAAACACCCTGGAGAAGACGCTAATAACCATAAAAGCCGTATGTTTTAGCGCGGAACCATGGCAGTGGGTTTTGCCGTTTTGCCCGACCGCTACCCGTAACGATAGGAGGTGCGATATGTTTACCAAGAACCGCCGGACAGCGTTCTGGCTTGCCGTCTTTTTGGCGCTTGGCGCACCGGGTTACGCACACGACAAACACGATCCCGGCGTGGGTTTTCTTGACACCCTGAATACCGGCATGAGCCCGCCTTACCTGATAGCCGGGCAAGCCGGCGAAGTTTTGTTCAGCCTGGAAATTGCCGATAAGAACCTGCGTTTTTCGGAACACCTGATCCTGGAACAACAAAAACAGTTGCCGAATGGCCGTACGGTTTTCGTGCCCATCGCACTATTGCGCGACGCCGCCAAACCCGGCGGAAGCTGCCCCTCGTCCCATCGCGATAAAAAACAGGGCGGCCGCTGCCCATCCGGCCGCCACGGCCAAGCGCGCCAGGACGAGCGCGACGGCATTTTCACCGGCACGGCAAAATTTCAAGAGGCCGCATCCGGAACGGTGTATGTCCGGGTCAAAGGTTTGGAAACCCGCCGCCATCAAATCCTGGTTTCCGCGCTGTTTCCGCTTGCCGTGCAGCATGCCTGCGGGCCTACCGGCAATGTGTTGCCGATTAAAATATTCGAGGCCGAGAGCGGCAAGCCGCAATCCCGGCTGTTCGAATTCGATGTCCCGCGCGGCGGTAAGGCCGTATTGCGCTTGGTGAACGGCGCCCGGGTCGGCGCGCCTGTCGGCGATCGGCTCTCAAGCGCCAAGGTCGCCGTCAACTCTCAACGGATCGGTATCGTCAATAAAAGTATCAACGTTACCGAAATCCCCGTCCGCTTGAACGCAGGCGGCAACCGGCTCGAATTGACCGCTGTCAAGGCCCGGCCCGGGCAACGTTTATCGGCCCGCATCGATACCTGCGCCGACACCCTCGAACTGCAACCGGTACTAGATACCCAGGCTGTCGGAGCGGCATTAACCGCGCAAGCAACTTTAAGCGGTCTCGGCTTGCCCATAGTTGATGTTCCCATAGCATTTACCATCTCAGGACTCGGCGATGTATCCACAGCGACCGTATCCACGGACGCGGCGGGGGTAGCCTCGGCAACCTTTACAGCGTTTACAGTGGCTGGGAGCGGACAACTGACCGCCTCGACGCCAACGGTCAAGCCCGCGCTCAGCGACGTCATTAGCCTTGAAGTCGTTACTGCGCCCAACATCGGCCTCCGCAAGGGCAGTTCGTACCTTTTTGTCAAAGCCGGCGAAACGGTCAGATTTCCGTTCTTCGCCGATTTATTCAAAGCCGACAACCAGGCCTACCAAGCCAACTTCGTCCAGGTTACCTCACCCGATAACGGCGGCGTTAGCTTGACGCCCGATGCGGTTCAGACCGTCACGTTTAGCGCGCCGTTGCCGGGAAACGAAACCAAACCCCGCATCCAGGAAGTCCCCATCGACTTTACCGGCGTAACACCTGGCCGCTACACAGTTACTTCGCGGCTGACGCTGGCCGGCAGCGGCGAAACAGTCAGCACGGATGTAGCCGTGGAAGTGTCTCCCGCCCAGGACGTACTGACGATAGCCAGGCCCAATATTGTGCCCGGAGCCATTCCGGTCAATTCGCCGGCGACAGTATCTTTCCAGGCCGCCGCCAGCGGCGTAACGGTGTTCCCGGACACCCTAGTGTTGCAGAAATGCACTCCCGCGGGTTCCGCCTGCACAAATACCCTGGCGGATTCCGGCTGGGAGACCGTGGGTCAACTATTTAACGGCGGCAACGGAATCTATACGGCGGAAATTCCGGTGAGCGCATCCAGCGAAGGGCAATTGCTGTACCGAGCAACCGGACAGAGCGGCCTTAGCCTTACCCCCAGCCTATCTGGCACGACTATTCTCCAGGTGTCGCGCTTTCCTAACGGCCCCGACACAGCGGTTGCTGATATTCTGGAAAACCCGGCAAACGGCGAATTTTGGGTCGCGGAAAATGTGCTGGTCAGCTTTTTGGCCGGCACGTCTCCAGACCGCATCGAAGAAATCGTGGCGGAAACCACCCGCGCGGTTAACGGCCATCCCGGCCGAATAAGCGGCCAAATTCCGGAAATAGGACTATTTCAGGTTGAGCTGGCCGTCAATACCGGCCTGTCCGACCGCCAACGCATCGAGTCGATAACCTCGGCAATCGGCCTATTCAAAAGCTACGATGAAGTGCGCAACGCCGGACCCAACATCGCCGGCTTTCCAGCTGGCCAAGCCGACGATGGCGGTATAAAACAATGGGGCCTGCCGCGTATACACACGCTTGAGGCATGGGACACACTTGCCGGTGCGCAGCCGGGTACAGACAGCCTGGGTACCGCCGTAGGCGTTGCGGTTGTCGATAGCGGCGTTGATGCCTCGCACAACGACCTGGTAGGGCAAGTTGTCTCTGACAGCGGCAGCAGCACTAGCGAGCATGCTACCGCTATCGCTGCCATCATAGCCGCCAAGCACGGCAACGGCGGCATTTCCGGCATCGCGTACGGCGCCAAAATTTACTCATACGGCAGTAACTATAACCTGGGACCACGCGTTGCCGGCGTGATTGCCGCCGCCAACCAAGCTAACGTAAAAGTCATTAACTTGAGTTGGGAGCAAGTCACCAGCGAACAAAACGAACTAAAGTGCGCCTTAAGATATGCCGCTTTCTCCTCCAACACACCCATCACTACGAGTGACTTGAATTGCGACTCACTGGGTGCGACAGCCACCGGCCACGACAAACTGATTGTGGCCGCCGCCGGCAACGGCTATGATCCGGCGACTCATTCTTATACACCCGTGAACATCGTCGACCATTCGGAAAACGGCGCCCACCGCTAT
This sequence comes from Methylomonas rivi, assembly GCF_024505165.1. Lineage (GTDB taxonomy): Bacteria > Pseudomonadota > Gammaproteobacteria > Methylococcales > Methylomonadaceae > Methylomonas > Methylomonas rivi. The sequence continues at coordinate 1,310 of NZ_JANIBK010000070.1, read as the reverse complement.
CCTTGCTCCTGGTCGGACTTGGTATTATGCGTCGGTAACAGCACGGTAAGCGACCCAACGGCTGTGAGTACTACCGCCCCCCAAAGCACCACCACCGATATTCTGCATACGGCCACGGCCAGCAATCCCGCTTGGCCGAGCACGGCCAGCGACCCCAGCAACGGCTGCGACACCCGGAACCCCAGCAACTTCGGGCCGGCAGTCGATATTTATGCACCGGGCACCTGTATTTATACCGCAACTGCCAGCGCCAACGGCTATGCCAGACAAACCGGCACTTCTTTCGCCGCCCCGCATGTCGCCGCCGCCGCCGCGGTGCTTTGGGGCGAATTGGGCTTAACCGCGTCCGCGCAGAGTGTCGTCAACCAATTGAGCCGATGCAGCAGCGCCAACAGAAATGTCGAAGGAAAACCGTCGCTGGATCTTTTCAGGGCCGTCAGCCAAAAAGCCCACATCAATTTGGTCCGCGGCGAATCCGATTTCAAAAGCCTGTTCGGGGTCTATAACACGCTAACCGGTAAGGGGCGAATCCTGTTCAACATCCAGACCCCGGGCGGAATGCAGACCGCGACATTCAATCTGCTGAAAACGCTTTATCTGGAAGACCGGCAAAACATCGGCTATTTCTTCATCCCTAACGGCGCCAATCTGAACCAGCGTCCCGGCGATCAAACCAGTAACCTTGATCCCTATACTGGAGCCGATTTAATCGTTGAACCCATTCAGACAGGCTCGAATATCTTTTGCGTAAAAGACGCCGGCGTCTGCTTGAACGGCGAAGGCAACTTCGCTTACTTTAGCGAACAAAGCAAAAATGCCGACGGCGCGGTGCACGTGGTGAGCGACAGAGTCAGTAAAACGCCATTTGATGTATCGCAGGGAGGCAGCCAGTTTTGGGAGGATCTACCTTTCCAAAATAGCGACTTGGACTACAACGACGCCGAAATCAATATTACTTTCGACCGTTTTTGCCAGTAAGCCGATAACGTACCGCGAACCGGCATGATTAATTTTTTACCGAACAGACTATGAAAAATAAGCACGATACCGCCGGATCGAACGGCCGCAGCCAGACCCGCTGCCTCGAAAGCCGGTTCATCGCCGTGTGTTGCCTAACGTTGCTTCCCACGGCGGCCGCCAAGGCCCAGAGCCTGGACGAACAAATCAACACGCTGCTGGCGCAAGGCGCCGATTTCGAGTTTTGTGCGGCTTTGGTCGGCAACGACCCGCGCACCCTGGGATTACCCGACAACTTCGGCCCCCAATTGCAAACCCTTTGCGAAACCGGCGGCGTGGGCGGCGGCCCCGGC
>NZ_JANIBK010000069.1 GCF_024505165.1 Methylomonas rivi | reverse complement strand
GGTCAGCGGGCCGGTGAATATTCCGGCGCCCGACAATATCGATTTGATCGGGGTGGAAACCGCGCGGCAGATGTTCGACGCCGTGCTGAACCGGGCAGGCCGATGCGATATTTACATCGGCGCGGCGGCGGTGGCCGACTATCGCCCGGCCCGGGTAGAAGACAGCAAAATCAAAAAACGGCAGGCGGATAATGTCATCGAGCTCACCCAAAACCCGGACATCATCGCCAGCGTGGCCGGTTTACCCAACAAGCCTTTTGTGGTGGGCTTTGCCGCCGAAACCGACGACTTGGCAAACTACGCCAGCCAAAAGCTGCACAGCAAAAATCTGGATATGATTGCCGCCAACTGGGTTGGGCAAAGCGAAGGCGGCTTCGATAGCGACCGTAACGCCTTGCAGGTGTTTTGGCCAGGCGGCAGCCAACACTTTGCCATGACGGATAAAACCTATCTGGCGCACCAGTTACTCAAACTTATCACCGAGAAATTTAATGAAAAAAATCCAGCTCAAAATTCTTGATCCGCGCCTCGGTAATGAAATCGCCTTACCCAGCTATGCCACACACGGTTCGGCGGGACTGGATTTGCGGGCCTGCCTGAAACAGGCGGCCAACCTGCAACCCGGCGAATCGCTACTGATTCCGACCGGCATGGCCATACACATCCAGGATCCGCATCTGGCCGCCGTCATACTGCCGCGCTCGGGGCTGGGACACAAACACGGGATCGTGCTGGGTAACCTGGTGGGACTGATCGATTCGGACTATCAAGGCCAGCTCTTCGTGTCTTGCTGGAACCGGGGCAACAGCGTCTTTACCATCGAGATCGGCGAACGTATCGCGCAAATGGTGTTTGTGCCGGTGGTGCAAGCCGAATTCGAATGCGTGGCCGAATTCGACCAATCTCCGCGCGGCAGCGGCGGCTTCGGCCACAGCGGCCGCCATTAGGCTTTAACGGAGAACTGGCATGGGACGTATTTTCGGCATCATCGCCGCGATTTCGGCATTCATGGTGATAATTGCCGGAGTCGGCACGTATTGGTTTTCAGCCGCCGACGCCAAAACCGCCAAAACGGCCGCCGCCGCGCTGGTAGCGAACAATCTGGCCGCCAGCCTGGGCATGCAGCTGAACACCCTGCAGGCAAGCGTGGACGGCTTGGCCCAAAATCCGGATGTAATAGCCGCTTTAAGCTCGGGCAATCCGGATGTTATCCAGGCAACGGCGGCAAAACTGCAAACCGTTATTCCCCACAGCCTGCGCCTACGTTTGCTGCCGCCCACCGTTAGCGACCTTGACCAATCGCAAACCCCGCATATGGGGTTCGGCGACCTGGAAATGGTGCAAGCCGCCCTAACCGGTAAGCCGCAACCGGTCATACAGGGCGACGCCGAACATCGCCATCTGGCCGTTACCGGCACCGTCAAAAACGGCCAGCAAGTCGTCGGCGTGATTTTGGCCAGCCTCAAGCCCGATTTATTGCAACAACTCGTGACCAAAATACCGTTCGACAACGGCCTGATCGAGCTGAAACAAGACCAACTGGTATTGGCGACGATCGGCCAAAACGCCGCTCGGGATGACGACCCTATCTCCATCCCCGTCGGCAACAGCCGCTGGAAACTCAATACCTGGGCGAATTTCGAAACCAGTTTGGCCGATATAGGCATCCTGTCCGGCCTGATCGGCATACCCGCCCTGCTGGCCTGCTTGGCGTTTTTTATCGGCTACCGCAAATTCAGCGAATTCTTCCGCCAGGACCAAAGCGGCATTTTGAATGCCGCCAAGGATATGCTGCAGGGCAAAGCCATGGGCAGCTATCCGATGCAGCTTGAGGAAATGCAACCCATCATTGCCGCGATGGTGCAATTTAAGCGCGTCATGGATCAAAACGATTCTCCACTACTGGGCGGCGATGAAAACAAGGCCTACGACTTTTTCGACGAGTCATTCGATATCGACTTTCTGGAAGAGGCCGCGCCGGTTAACTCCGCCTTCACCCAGACCGTGCCTGTCAGCACATCGGCGATACCCGTGGTGATGCCGGATTTCGAAAAGGTGTCCCGATACCAACCTGATAGCGATGCATCCTTGTTGGATAGCACCTTGGACGATTCCGGTTTCGACACAACGTCCGCCGTGGAAAGCTGGGACATGCCCTCGTCTTCCGCATCGGTTCAAGCAATGGCCGGCCGGCCGGCCGAGTTTGCCGACAAGCCGCAATCGACAGCCGCATCGATTTTCCTCCCCTATGAAATCCGCGGCGTCGCCGGCCAAAACCTGAATGAAGACACGATGGCGAACATCGGCCGCGCCTTTGCCAGCGAGGCCAGACAGCTCAACATTCATACGATTGTGGTCGCCAGGGACGGACGTAGTTCCAGCCCGGCTTTCAGCGAAGCCTTAATCAAAGGCATTGTCTCGGCCGGTTGCGATGTGCTCGATATCGGCTTGGTACCGACGCCGGTATTGTATTTTGTCAGCCACCATAGCGAGGGCCGCACCGGTGCCATGGTGACGGGCGGCCGTTACCCCGCCGATCAAAACGGCCTGAAAATGGTATTGAATGGCGAACCGCTGTCCGTCAAGCAAATGCAGGCCCTCAAGTCCCGCATCGCCCAACAGGATTTCGTTCAAGACCCTACGGGCACCATAGACCGCAATACCTTATTCAGCAACGAGTACATCGGCATTATTTCCGAAGACATCCACATCGTGCGCCCCATGACGGTCGTCGTCGATAGCGGCAATGGCGCCGCCGGCGAACTGGGCACCCTGCTGCTGAAAACCATAGGCTGCGATGTGGTCGAGCTTTATTGCGACATCGACGGCAAATTTCCCAACCATCAGCCCGACCCTTGCAACCCGGCCAATCTGGACGCCTTGATCAAAGCGGTAAAACTGAATAATGCCGATGTCGGCATCGCCTTTGACGGCGATGGCGAGCGGATGGGGCTGGTCGATTCCGGCGGGCGGATTATTCGGCCGGACCGGCTGATGATGTTGTTTGCCCGCGACGTGCTGGCCGTCAAACCCGGCGCGGAAATTATTTACGATGCCGCCTGCTCCAGCCATTTACCCGAGCAGATCAAAAAGCGCGGCGGATTTCCGGTTCTATGCCAAAGCGGCACGGCGGCGCTGCAAACCCGTTTGCGGGAAACCGGCGCGGCCTTGGCCGGCGATCTGGGCGGCCATTTCCTGCTCAACGACCGCTGGTTCGGCTTTAACGACGCGCTTTACGCGGCTGTACGCATCATCGAAATCCTGTCCGCCGACATGCGGTCCAGCAGCGCCTTGTTCGACGACCTGCCCGACAGTATCAACACTCCGGAACTGCGCATCGTGCTTGCGGAAGGGGAAAACCGCCGTTTCATGGAACAGGTATTTAGCCTGGCCCAATTTGCCGATGGCGACATCGTCAATGTGGACGGCATGCGCGTCGAGTTCCCGGACGGTTGGGGACTGGTCAGAGCCTCCGCCTCCTCGGCCGATCTGGTATTGCGCTTCGAGGCCGACAGCCGCGAGGCCCTGAGCCGCATCCAGGAGCAGTTTAAACTGCTGCTGCTGCAAATTAATCCCGCTATTTCTCTTCCCTTTTAACCCCTTACCATCATGAAAGAAAAAACCGCACACCAGATTGCTCACGTCCTGATCGAGGCGCTGCCTTATATTCAAAAATTTAAAGGCAAAACGGTCGTCATCAAATACGGCGGCAATGCCATGATAGACGAAACGCTCAAACACAGCTTCGCCCGCGACATCGTCATGATGAAACTGGTGGGCATCAATCCTATCGTCGTGCACGGCGGCGGCCCGCAAATCGGCGATTTATTGAAGCGGTTGGGCAAGACCTCGGAATTTATCGACGGCATGCGGGTCACCGACAGCGAAACCATGGACGTGGTGGAAATGGTGCTGGGCGGCTTGGTCAACAAGGAAATCGTCAATATGATCAACATGCAGGGCGGCAAGGCGGTGGGCTTGACCGGTAAGGACGGCAACTTCATCCATGCCCGCAAGATCAACATGACCAAGGCCGGGGCCAATCTAGACGACGCCCCGGAGATCATCGATCTGGGCCATGTTGGCGAAGTCGGCAGCATAGACCCGGCGGTGGTGGAAATGCTGGGCAACAGCGACTTCATCCCGGTGATAGCGCCGATCGGGGTCGGCAAGGACGGACACTCCTACAACATCAATGCAGATTTGGTGGCGGGGAAAGTCGCGGAGGTATTAAAAGCCGAAAAGCTGATGCTATTGACCAACATCCCAGGCATCATGGATAAGGAAGGCAAACTGCTGACCGGTTTGACCTTGACGCGCATAGACGAGTTGATCGCCGACGGCACCATCTCGGGCGGTATGATTCCTAAAACCCGCTGCGCCACCGACGCCTTGAAGGGCGGCGTCAATAGCGTGCATATCATAGACGGCCGTATCGAACACTCGGTGCTGCTGGAGCTGTTTACCGACCAGGGTATCGGTACTTTACTGCTGCGTCGTTAGCTGTAGCTGGATATAGGCCGTAAAGCCCCGGCGGATGGCCTGGGCTTTTTCGCTGCCGCACAATTCCTTGCCCATGTTCGAATCCTTGCAGCGCATATCTAAAAAGATTTGCTGTATCCCGTCTTTTTCCAGCCGGGATACCGACAAACTCAAGTCGTCATCGTTAAAAGGCGCCGCCGTCATGACGAGTTTTTCGTTTTCCACATCGCGGCCGGTCGTGGCGAATTTATAAACAAACTCGCCGGCAATTTTCCAGGCTTTATCGCACTGTCCAGCATCTTGACAAGTAAACAATCCCAACTCGTTAACCGGATTTTCCGTAGCCAACTGGGTTTGATTTTTCTGGTTTGCATTGTAAGGCTGAGTCAAAAACTCGAAGCGGGCGATAGCGGCTCTAAATTCTTTTTCCGCGCTTTGGCGGTTCGATTCATGCCGCGCCATTTCCTGCATGTTTTGTTCGATTTGCTGCCGGGTGGAAGCGATTTCCTTCAACAGTTTTTCCGGCACTTTTTGCGCGTTGCGCTCCAGATTGGCGGCTTGCTGCTGTTGCTGCACAAGTTGCTGTTCCATGCGTTGCCGGTTGCCTTCGATCATTCTTTTTTCGCCGTCCATCAGCGCCATTTTGTTTTCCAACGCCTTGTTCATATCTTCAATGCTGCGATAAGTCGACAGCAATACCTTATCGTCGGCGGCTTGCTTGGCGATGATCTTGTCCTGTTCCTTGCGCAGGGCATCCAGCCGCTTTTGTTGGGCCAGCTCTTCCGGCGTCTTGGCTTTTTCCACCACATCCAATACCCGGGCTTCTTCATTCATGGTCTCGCGTTTATGCTGCACCTGATCCGGCGGCACCAGATCGGAAAAAAACACCCGGCCGTTCTCATCCACCCAGCGGTACATTTTTTTTGCCGATACATCGCGCGCGCCGCTTAGCAGCATAGGCACGATGACGATTAATGCTAGAGAACGGGACTTAAAGCGCATAGACACTGAAGATTAACTTAATAAAGCCGCCAATTCCTGTAGCGGCGGCAAAATCATCATTTTTGCCAATTGCAATAACACCAAGGCAACCAGCGGGGACAAATCGATGCTGCCTAAATCCGGAATCAACCGACGGCAAACATTGAGCAACGGGTCCGTCAGACTATAGAGCAATGACGACGCCCCGCTGTAACTGCCGGGCGCAAACCAGCTGAGAATGGCGCCGGCAAAAATGGCATAGACGAAGATATCCAGCAACATTTTCAGTAAATCGGTAAACGACAGCACGGTTAACGCCACAATACTGATCGTTACCCCTTTTATCGCCAAAATGGCGAAGTTGGCCGTAATTTGCAACACCAACGCCAACACCAGCGACGAGGTATCGATTCTACCCACGGAAGGTATGAAGCGCCGCATCAGCTTTAAGGCGGGGTGGGTGATTTTGACCAGAAACTGCGAGACCGGATTATAGAAATCCGCCTGGGTCCACTGCAATAAAAACCGCAGCATCACCGCCAAAATATAGAGTGAAAACAAGGTGTCTATCAAAAACACCACAGGGTCGGTCATATAATTAGAACCCATTAATCGGCTCCCAGTTGTTTGGACATTTCGATGGAGCGATCTCTCGCCGCCGACAAGGCTTTCGACACTAACTCGGTAAAGCCGTTTTGCTGAAAGGTTTCGATGGCTTTTTGAGTGGTGCCGCCGGGCGACGTCACTCTTTCCCGCAATTGAGCGGGCGATTCCGCCGATTCCAGCGCAATTTTGGCTGCCCCCAAGGCGGTCTGTTGGACCAATAAGCGGGCCGTGCGTTCATTCAACCCCATGTCGACCGCCGTTTTTTCCATGGCTTCCATCATCAGGAAAAAATAGGCCGGGCCGCTGCCGGACACCGCCGTCACCGCATCCAGTTCATCTTCCCGCTCCACCCACAGCGAGATGCCGACGGCGCGTAAAATATTTTCGGCCAGATCTTTTTGCTCCTCGTTGACATTGGCGTTGGCATGCAGCGCTGTCGCGCCGGTTAACACCAAGGCAGGGGTGTTGGGCATGCAACGCACGATGGCGGTATCGCTACCCAGCCACAATGCCAAACTGGTTTGAGAAATACCGGCGGCTATGGACACCACCAGAACGTCTTTTTGCTTGACTGCCGGGGCTATTTGCAAGGCCACTTCCCGCAAAATTTGCGGCTTGACCGCCAGCACCACCACCTCGGCTTCCTGCACGATTTTTAAATTATCGGTGGTTACGTTGACATTGAGACGGTCACGGTGCGATTGCAAGGTAGCGGCGGCGGTATCCGACACCCAAATCTGTTGCGGCGAATGGCCGCTGGCGATTAAACCGCTCATCAAGCTGGTGGCCATATTCCCGCCACCGATAAAACCGATTGTTCTTGTTTTCATAACGTACTGTTGATTGTGTATCCAAAAGATAGAAAAGTGAATGGCACGCATTCTACATGAGTATGGAGCCACTTTAACAAATCTCAAGTTCCGGCTTAATGTCCGTGTAAATGACGCAACCGCATCCCCGCCAACCCTACACCGAACGCATAAACCGACATTGCCGCCGCCACTTCGAGCGCCAAATGACCGCTGCGCTGCGAAACGCCCCAGTCGAACCAGGCTTGCCCATCGGCAACATACTGTAAAAATCCCGCCATCAGCAGGCAACCGAATATCACCCGCGCCGTAAACATGCCCCATCCCCGGCCGGGCCTATAAACCTTTTGCCTTAACAAGGCGATCAACAACAAACCCGCATTCAGATAGGCGGAAAGCGCGGTTGCCAGCGCCACCCCGGCATGCGCCAATGGCCAAACCAAAACCAGATTCAACACAACATTACTAACGATGGAATACATGCCGAATCGCACCGGTGTTTTTGCATCATGCCGCGAAGTAAAACCGGGCACCAAAACCTTAATTAAGATAAACGGCAACAGCCCCAACGCAAATGCCATCAAACTTTTGCTGGCCATCGCCACATCGTCGACCCCGAACTGGTTGTATTGAAACAATGTGCTCAGTAGGGGTTGGGCGAGCAATATCAAACCCAGTGTCGCCGGCAGACCGACCAGCCATACCAGCCGCAAGCCCCAATCCAGCGATCTGGAGAACGCGTCATTATCCCGCTCGGCGTGATTTTTAGACAAGCCGGGCAAAATCACGCTCGACACCGCCACCCCTAAAATCCCCAAGGGGAACTCCACCAAGCGGTCGGAATAATAAAGCCAAGAAACGCTGCCGGAGGCCAGAAATGACGCCACCAAGGTATCGAATAACAAATTAACCTGTACCACCGATACTCCGAAAATGGCCGGCAACATCAACTTCAGCACCCGCCTGACCCCGGCATCCCGCCACCCCCAGCGCAAGCGAGGGATTAAGCCCAGCCGCCATAAAACCGGAATTTGAAACAACAACTGCACCGCGCCCGCCGCGAACACGGCCCAAGCCAGGGCCAAAATCGGTTCGGCAAATAATGGGGCCATCCATAAAGCAGCCATGATCATGCAAATATTCAAAAATACCGGGGTAATGGCCGGCACCGCAAAGCGGCCGTGCGCGTTCAATATCGACCCGGCAAAAGCGGTCAGAGAAATAAACAGCAAATAAGGAAAGGTAATCCGCAACAGATTAACGGCCAAATCATATTGGTTGCCCTGCCAAAGAAAACCGGGCGCAAAAAATACGATCAGCAAAGGCGATGCCGCCACCCCAACCAACGTCAGCAAAACCAGCAAGACTGTTAATGTACCGGCCGTCCTGTCGATAAACAATTTCAGTGCCCTTGGCTCCGCGTGTTGTTTATAATCCGACAGTACCGGTACAAAGGCATGAGCGAAAGCCCCTTCCGCAAATAACCGCCGTAAAAAATTGGGGATTTTAAACGCCACGAAAAAGGCATCGGTCGCGGGGCTGACGCCGAATATATTGGCAATCAACATATCGCGAAGAAACCCCATCGCGCGCGAAACCAAGGTCATAGCGCCGACGATGGCGGTGGATTTATATAGCTGCTTAGTCAATGCCGGACTCTTCCCTGACAAAACTGGATTTAAAACATTAAAGGGTTGACAATCATAGCATCCAAAAAGATAATGTACCGTTTCTAATTAACTCGAATGAACTGATACTTTATGGCTAATTCACCCCAAGCTAAAAAAAGAGCGCGTCAGGCAGAGAACAGCCGTATTCGCAATGCCGGACAGCGCAGCAACCTGCGCACTTTTATTAAAAAAGTTATTGCCGCCGTAAGGGCTGGCAACAAAGAACAGGCGCAAGCCGCGTTCAAATCCGCCGTGCCTATTATTGATTCTGCTGTCAACAAAGGCATTATTCACAAAAACAAAGCTGCTCGCAGCAAAAGCAGACTGAATAACAGATTGCGTAACATGGCTTAATCAAAGCCGGTTAGCCATTACTAAAAAGGCCGACGCCACAAGGGCATCGGCCTTTTTTATTGCCTATCGTTAACGATTCGCCAATGGCTTAACGGGCGTCACTTCCAAATCGAAACTACTTTGAATGCGTTTAGCCATGATTTTGGTTTCCTTCTTGCTTTTGAACGGGCCGGCAACCACCTGAAACACGCCGTCTTTTTCAACCTTGCGGGCGGGAATTTGCGGCCCCAGGTGATTCAACATGGCCGCTAATTTTTGCGCATCCGCTTCATTCGTAAAACTCTCCGTTACCACGGACCAATCGCTGTCAGTCAGCTCATTGACTGCCGGTTGACCGTAAAGCCGCCCGGGATGTTGAACTTGTAGGGCTTGTGCGGTTATAGCCGCTAAATCCTCGCCGTCTTGCAACACCGGGGTCGGGATACCGTCCGCGCGATTTAAAACCTCATCGACACGCAACCAATCCACAACGGCATTTTTCTCCGCCGCCAGTTCGCTCAACTTGGCCCGCACAGCCTTTTGCAATTTTTTATCCTGCTTGCCCCATTTTTCCAAAGGGCGATGCGCTTCCAGATACAACGTATCCTGCCCCCACGCAGCTAGATAAGGCTGATGTACAATCCTCACGGGCGTACCCACGCTAACCTGCTCAAACAGCATTTCCACATCTTCCGGATACAATTGCACGCAACCGTGACTGACCTGCATGCCGATACCATAGGGCTTATTTGTGCCGTGAATCAGATAACCGGTAAAACCCAGCGGCATGGCGTAATAACCCAATGGGTTATCCGGGCCCGAGGGTATAACCTTGGGTAACGGATCGCCCAACAATTGATGCTCGCGATGAATCGACTCGGGCACCGTCCAGGACGGATTAGCCTTCTTAGCCACAATTTTGGTCATCCCCAGCGGCGTATTCCAGCCGTCGCGCCCAATCCCCACCGGGAAAGTCAATACTTTCTGCCGGTCCTTGGGATAGTAAAACATGCGCATATTAGCCAAATTCAACACCACCCCATTGCGGGACGCCTCCGGCAAAATAAATTGCAAAGGCAGCAATACCCGCTGATCCTCCGGCAAAGCCCAAGGCTCCAACCCCGGATTGGCAATGGTAATATCCGTAAACCCCAGTCCGAAGTGGCGCGCCAAATCGGACAGCGTATCATCCCGCTGGCTATCCACGACTGCCAAAGCCCCGACGATTTGCTCCTGCCCGGCAATTGAAAAGGCATGACTCTCGACAATGTCAGCCCTGCCTGTTGTCACCAACAGTTCCGAATCCTTAACAAACGAGAAACTTTGACAGCCACTTAACAATGAAGCAAACAGCGCAAAACATATTAGACGGCTCGCCAACAGCCCGACATCGAGAAAAAGTTTAGATTTAACGGATAAAACCATGACTCAGTTCATAAAAATAATACAACAGCCTTTAAAATAGCCGTTTTTCATGGTCTTTGGGATATTTTAACGAAACTCTCATGTTAACCGCGGCGGGACTTTTGAAATTCGCCCGCCCTCCCTGCCTTATTCCTGCTTGCCTGACACCGCTTACGCTTCATTGGACTATCTTTAAGTGGTACGCTATTCCCAGCATTTTACTCAAGAAATAACCCTACTACCCAACGGAGTCCAAACATGACCGGCATTGATAAGGCTGCTGTCGAAAACTTGCTTAAAACCTTTATCGACCCCAACGTAGCCACCGACTTGGTATCGGCCAAATCGGTCAAAAACATCGCCATTGACGGCAGTAACGTCAATGTCAAAATCGAATTGGGTTACCCGGCAAAAAGCTATATTCCGGCGCTGGCCGAACAATTGCGGCAAAAGCTGACCACCTTGGCCGGAATTGGAAATATTCAGCTGGATATAAGCATCAATATCGCCGCCCACTCGGTACAAAAAGCCCTAAAGCCGCTACCCAACGTCAAAAACATCATTGCCGTCGCCTCCGGCAAGGGCGGAGTCGGCAAATCGACCACCTCGGTCAACCTGGCGCTGGCCTTGGTCGCCGAGGGCGCGAAGGTAGGTATTCTGGACGCGGACATATACGGCCCCAGCATCCCCACCATGCTCGGCCTTTCCGGACAGCCCGAAACCCTGGACGGCAAATTGCTGCTGCCGAAGATTTCCTTCGGCGTGCAAACCATCTCGATCGGTTATCTGGTCGACCCGGATCAGCCCATGATCTGGCGCGGCCCCATGGTAACCGGCGCCTTGCAGCAATTATTGACGCAAACCCAATGGTCAGACCTGGATTATTTAATTATCGACCTGCCGCCCGGTACCGGCGACATTCAACTGACACTGGCCCAACAAATCCCCGTCAGCGGCGCCGTCATCGTCACCACCCCGCAAGACATCGCCTTGATCGACGCTCAGCGCGGCATCGGCATGTTCGAGAAAGTCAACGTCCCGATTTTGGGCTTGGTGGAAAATATGAGCATTCATATCTGCGGCAATTGCGGCCACGAGGAGGCGATTTTCGGCAAAGGCGGCGGCCTGGCCATGGCGGAGAAAAACAACATCGAGTTGCTGGGATCATTACCGCTGGACATTAACATAAGACAACAAGCCGACAGCGGCAGACCGACCGTGGCCGCCGAACCGGACAGCCGCGCGGCCGAAATGTATAAAGCCATCGCCCGTAAAATGGCCGCCAAACTGGCCATGCGCGCCCGGGACTACAGCAACAAATTCCCGAACATCGTGATTCAAAACACTTAAACAGCTCGGGATTGAGATAAAGCGAATTCCCGCCGCATCGTGGAAAGCCGATACCGCTATTCGTCCATGGCGGTATCGGCCGAGGCGGACATTCAAAAAGAGGTGGCTTTGAGAACGCCCGCCATTTAATCCCCGTCAATCCTTGACGAGCATATCCCAACCCCGGCTCATCCCGAACCGAAGCAAGCGATGATTTCGGCAACGCTACACTATTACCCCCAGAACGACCGATTAAAGTCCGAGCTGGGTTTGCAACTCAATAGCGCCCAAGCCAGCGGCGCTTGAATGCATTTAACCGGGAGTCGCAAGGCTTGTTGCAAAACCTCGTTCCCTTGCCATATCTTCATAATAAGCATTGTTTGTGCCAACCTATATTTTAGACAATCAAACCAACCCGGACTAACCCGCCTCGGCTCGATCCGCGGACAAAAGAAAAAACGAGACGCTGCGGCCCATCAAAAAATGAACGACAACTTTATGATTTTTATTGATTTTTAATCGGCTCGCATTTCAACTTGCGCGCAGAACCGATAACCGAGACGGGAGCACCTAACGAATAGAGTTTATTTTTGGTCTTATTCTTACCGGCATCCGCGGCGAACATAAACCCAAACCAGCTGAAAACTAAGCTTTTTCACGCATGATTACGCGAAATCCCCTGTTTTTGACCTGGAACAAGGGGAGCCGCAATCTACGATTAGCGCAGCGTGTTGCGGCTACTCTCCAATCGTGCGATTTTCATTGGACTGGAACGACAAATAGCCGACCAGCTCGGCAAACCGCAGCAACGTTTCGTTGTCGCCCTGCAAGGTGCGCAAGCCATCCAGGATACCCCTGGCCTCCCGCCAATTTTGTTGCCCCAGGCTTTGATAAAGCGCCCGGTACTGGCGCCGGATCAAAAAACCTTTAAGCAGTTTAGCCTCCGGCGTCTGCTTGAAACTCAACGAACGCCGGATCGCCAAAACGGCCACATCCGCCCGGCCGGCATGCAAGGTTTGCAGCGATACGCTCAACCAGGCTTTGGCCAGCCGCCCGCTACGCAATACCCGGTGCAACTCGGTACCGCAACGGGGACACACCGGCGCTTCGCTTAGCCGCGCACTACAAAGCGGGCAACGCTGCATCAGGATTCGAGATAATAGATGATGTCGTTTAGACGCTCTACCGGCTCCCGCAGCCCGGTATCGTCGCCGACCTCGAGGGCGGCGACGATGGTTTCGATCAAGCCGACCATGTCCTCTTTATCTTCGGAGGATACCGTTTCGAACAGCGATTCGGCTTTTTTGATCAATTGCCTGGCTTCGGCGGCAGCCGCGCTCTCCGACGCGAAGCCTTCCTCGCCGTCGGCGTTTTCGCCGAATAATCCGTCGATACGCTGTTTGGCGTCCGCCAATTCCTCGGCTGCAAAACGGGAAATCGCATTGTTGATGGTAATGGTTTTTTCCTTGCCGGAGGCTTTTTCCCGCGCGGATACATGCAATATGCCGTTCAAATCCAAATCCAGCGCCAAAGTAATAATGTTACCGGCCGGTACATCCAAAAGCCCCTCGATCATGAATTCGCCGATTTCGATATTATTCAGCGCATCGGGATCCTCCCCCTGGTAAATCCGCACATCCACCTGGCGTTGCCCGTCCTGATGGGTCATGAAGGCTTCCGACTTATGCACCGGCAATACGCTATTTTTATGGATGATGGGGATGAATTGATAGGGATAGGGCATGCCGTCCAGATAGCCCAACGCGCTGGTACCGTAAGTGTATGGGGTAACATCGACCAATACCGTGCCGATGTCCTGGCCGTTGATCATCGCCGCTTGCATCGCGGCGCCCATTGCGACGCAGAGGTCGGGATCGACTTCCCCGTGCGGTTCGAAACCGAATTCGTCGAACAAGCGTTCGCGTATGCACGGCGTGCGGGTCGAGCCGCCGACCAAAATGATTTCGTCGATGTCGGATGCGGTGAGTTTGGCGCCCTTTAGCGCGATATGCGCCGCGTCCAGGGTGGCATTGATGTAGTCGGCTATCATGTCTTCATAAGCCGAGCGCGCCAACTCCAGCGTCAAATGAATCGGCGTTCCCTGGTGTTCGAGCAAATATTCTTCCTCGATCTGCGCAAAGGGTTCGTCCGACAAAACCAATTTCGCCTTTTCCGCCGCGCGGGTAACGCGCGCCATCGCTTTACTATGGCCAGTAATGTCTATCCCCTGTTGCTTGAGATGCTCCAGAATATAGTCGACGATCTGCTGGTCGAAATCGTCGCCGCCCAGATGGTTATCCCCATGGCTGGATAACACTTCGACAACGCCGGCTTGTACGCCGACCACCGAAACGTCGAAGGTACCGCCGCCCAAATCGTAGACCAGCATGCGCTTGGCTTCGTCCGGGCCGGTGCCGTATACCAATGCGGCCGCCGTCGGCTCGTTAATCATGCGCACGACTTCGAGTCCGGCGATTTGGCCGGCTTCGTGAGTTGCCTGGCGTTGGGCATCGGAAAAATAAGCCGGCACGGTAATCACCGCCTTACCGATAGTTCGGCCGGCGTAATTTTCGGCAATCGCCTTCAACCGCTTCAGGATGACGGCCGAAATCTCCTGCGGCGTATAAGCCTGACCGGCCATCGCTACTTGCGCGTCCTGGCCCATCAAACGTTTGATCGATTTGACGGTACGCTCCGGATAGATCAGATATTGGTTGCACGCGGTTTCGCCAACCAGTATTTCGCCGTTATCGTCGATACCTACAAAAGACGGCAATATCTTTTTGCCGGCGTCCGCAATCACGGTGACTTTGCCGCTTTCCACAATCGCCACTTCGGAGTTAGTGGTACCCAGGTCGATTCCGATGATGATGTCGTTCATAAGTTTCCGCGTAGGTTTAGAGTTTATTGACTTTGACTTCGGCCAGACGCAGCAATTGGTCGCCGAATAGAAACCCCTTGCGCAGTTCCTCGAGCACGATACCGTTATCCAGCCGAGGATCGTTGCCGACCGCAATGGTAGTCATGGTGTGCGCATCGAACGGCTTGCCGATGCAGTCTACCGCATAGACTCGCCGGCGTTGCAGTTGTTGCTCCAGGCGTTTCAGGGTGATTTCCTGGCCTTGGGCGACACTTCCGATGAAGCGCACATCCTGTTTTTTGGAGTGGTTGAACAGCGAATCGAGCGGCCGGTAGTTTTGCAAGGCCTTATAGCCTTCACTCAGGCGGTCGTAAATATCGACCAGTTCCAATAGCATGGCGCGCTCGACTTCGCGGCGTTGCCGTTGCAAACGTTCCGCCGCCGCGGCCAGTTCGCCCGCCAAGGCTTGATTGTCGGTTTTGAGCGTTTCCACGGCCAAGCTCAAGGCGTCGAGAGCGGCCTTGAACTGCCGCGACTCGGTCTTTACCTCCGTTTTCAGTCCGGCCAGATCGCTAAATAACGCAGTCAAATCCGGCTGATCGGCATCGGTCAAATGGGCAAAATCGGTTTCCCGCAAATATTGCTGCAGCGCGGAAAGCAAGGGGTCTTGCTGGGTTTCGGCAGTCATGATGGTTTGATGAAATTTTTCGCTAAGGTTTTATCGATCGAAATAGTGGACAGCAACTTCAGAAAATCGTCCGCCGGCATGGGCTTGGTCACGCCTTCCTGCTTGAAAGCATGCCCCAGCAATTCGTCAAATTCGATGCCCGGCCAATGAAACAACGCATACCGCAGACGGCTATCGTCGTCCTTGATCGTTTCGTAGGCCTGCTGGATTTGCCGAAAGCGTTGCTGATCTCGATCGGGCGGATTGTCCTTGACCAGTTGCAGATAGGCTTGTTTGATTTCGGTATCCGAGGCCCGCTCGGTTACGCCCAGAATTTGATACGGTGAGTTCATCGGGTCCGATTAAAAAAATGGCAGCGAAAATTGGGGAGACTCGTTTCGAAAACGCGCAACGATGTCTTCGAAACCAATGCCGATATCGATCTTCAGTTCCTCCGCGGCCTCCAGCAGCGTCACCGAAGAATAGAAGTCGGGGATCATGAACAGGATAGCCAGTGTTTGCGAATCGACACTATCGGCA
The DNA here is from genome assembly GCF_024505165.1 of Methylomonas rivi. Taxonomy (GTDB): domain Bacteria; phylum Pseudomonadota; class Gammaproteobacteria; order Methylococcales; family Methylomonadaceae; genus Methylomonas; species Methylomonas rivi. The sequence continues at coordinate 2,835 of NZ_JANIBK010000069.1, read as the reverse complement.
TAACGGCGCATATATTTGTCCGCTAACCGGCCGGGATCGGTTTTTTTCATGATGCCCTGGGCTTTTTTGGCAATCCTGTTCATGACGGATTCCGGCATATGGCCGAACAAGTCCTCTAGCGGATCGTCCTCGAACGCCCCCTCATCGAATTCATCGTTGTCATCGCCGAATTCGAAGGGACTCGCCATATAGTCCCTATTCTGCTCTATCAAGCGCCCGATCAACATGGCAGTCTTAAGATCGCCCTCCACGTTCGCCTGTTCCAAGGCGTCTTGCAATCTGATCGCACTCAAAAAATCCAGCCGACTGGAATCGCCCTGGCACTCGCCAACCGTCGAATAATATAGCCAAACCGGTTTTCGCCATTTGGCGTATCCCATCTTGGCGCAATGCTTCAACAGTTCGAAATGCCCTATGCGTTCCAAAACCCGGCACCAGGACAGCAGCAAGACTTCATGGTCCAGCAACCATTGCAGCGATTTTTTCACCTGCACCTTGATTTTATCCAGGGCATTGAATAACAACACCCCATCATCCGATTGCTCGTCATAATATTCGAGCGAAGCGATCAATTTCTCCAACTCCGGAGCGGACAACAGATAATCCTTGAATGCCGGCAATGCCTTGGTCAGTGTCGCGGTAGCCATTTCCAACAAACCGGCTTCCATCTGCGCCTGAAATTGCATAGTGACGGGATCGTTATTGAGTTTCCCCAGCACATCGACAATCTGTTGCAAGCCCTGTTTTTTGTCGTCCGTCCGCCATAGATAAAATCCGCGCAGCAGTTCGGCTTGGCAGCGCAGGCGCTTATCGACGGTCAACTGTTCCGCGGCCTGGATTTCCTTGTCCACCAAATGAAATTTTTCGGTTTTAAGCAAGCGGCGGGCATGGGCCATGTGATTGGCAAACAACAGCTGCTTGGCCAAGGTGTTGACCGGATCGATTTTTAATAAGGCTTTTGCATAAGCGGCTGCTTTTTTGAAGGCTTTTCTATTGGCCGAGGACTTGGCTGCACGCACCAGCAATTCGGTATCGGCCGGAAAACGCTGCAGACATCGCTTCAGCCACTGCTCGTATTTAGCCGGATTGGGTTGGTCTTGCTCGTAAACGTTCAAGATGCCGAGATAGCTGGGCCTGTCGCCAGGATCGAATTCCAGGCTTTCGGCCAGCAGCTTCACGGCTTCGGCGCGCGAGGCGTGATCGGCTATATGCCTTAATATCAAGGCGATTTTTCTATCGTTTGCGGGCCGGTCTTTTTTCAGGATATCGATGCAACGATCCCAGAAATACCGGGCATCGTAGCCGTTATTACCTTGTTCACACAACAAAGCCTGCAAGCGGTGCTCTTCGAATCCGTCTTTTACCGGGAAGTGTTTAAGATAATCCTTATAGCCGTCCGGATACTGCTCCAGCGCGCCCAGGCAATAGGCTTGCGCGGCTTGGCTTCCGAACAAATCCCGATATTGCAGCGCCAGGTTGAAGCGAACCTTGTCGCCAAGCGGGACTTTTTGTTTGATCAAGGTTTCCAGAAAATCCGCATCTTTGCCGGATATTCCCCTGGCGTGCGCGACGGCACGGCGTTGACTGTATTCAAGCCCCGACAAGGTGTCCACGAAGCCCGCGCCGGACTGAAGATAAGCCAGACAGGCATTTGCCGCCGGCCGATAAGGCGAGGTTTCCGAGATTTTGGACAACAAGGCCCCAGCCTGTTCGCTGGAAACGGTATCGAGCAGTTGCACTTTCAGCAAAATGCTCAAATCGCGGAAAGCGGAGCGGAACGGCAATTTTTTCAAGGTTTGGCCGCATTGCTCCGCGTCGCCGTTCCGATAGGCGGCGACCGCATCCTCAACCAGCGCCCAATGCCGAAGAAATGCGGAATCTTGCGGCAGATGCGGCAACAATTCCGTCAAACCGGCCACCAATAAACTCCCCAGGCAAGCCGTCAGTTCGGGATAGTCTTCATCCAACTGCCGGCCGTCGAAGCGTTCCAGAGCCGCATAGGCTTTGCGGTCGTTTTTACCGGCCAGCTGCCACAACACATACATATCCCGGGCATGCAACGGCGCTTCGGCGTAATCGGCATAATTTTCCCATAATATACAGGCTTCCTTGAACAAGCCCTTGCCGGCCATGGCCCGAGCTCTCCGCAAATAGCATTCCGCCAGGCACCGCCTATGTTCGCCGTCATTCGATTTTTTCAACACATCCTTGAATGAATCGGTCGCTTCCTTATAACGCCCGGCGGCAAAATGCGCCTGGGCTTTTTGCAGCATCGTCGGTTCAACCGTTCCAGCGGAAATTGTTCGACTGTTTTTTTTCATTGAAGCACCGGCGTGAACACATGTTTCAAAAAAAGCATTATGACAGCCTTGCAGCGTTAGTTCGATCAGACCAACACTAAATTATCCCGGTGGATAAGTTCATCGTCGTCGGCGTAGCCCAACAACGCTTCGAATTCGCTACTGGGTTTGCCGGCGATTTTTGCGGCATCTTCAGCGCCGTAATTAGCCAGACCACGGGCAATTTCCACACCCCGCATGTCACGGCACGAAACCAAATCCCCGCGCTTGAACCTGCCCTGCACGGCCTTTACGCCCACGGCCAGCAGGCTTTTGCCGGCTGTTTGCAAAATTTTGACCGCGCCGTCATCCAGCGTGACGCTGCCCTTGATTTGCAATTGCCCGGCCAGCCACTGCTTTCTGGCCACCAGCGGCGCCAGATTGGGAATCAGGTAAGTGCCCAACGGCTCGCCTTGAAACACGCGCCCGACCACGTCTTCTATCTTGCCCGACACGATCACCGTGGCCGCGCCGGAGCGCGCCGCCAAGCGCGCGG
>NZ_JANIBK010000068.1 GCF_024505165.1 Methylomonas rivi | reverse complement strand
TATATTTTATTATCTGTTTTTTATCAAAAGCTTATGTAATTTTTTCGATAAAAAAGCGTATTTTAGGGAATGGTTTTAGGGCATGCAAACCATTATTAAAATAGGGTTTATTTTGTAAAAAAAGACCGGTGAACGCGTGTATTTGCTATTTCCGCTTAAGTTTCGAACGGCCAGAATATAGCTCGCAACCGCTAATTCCATTTAGAAAAAGCGGTTTAAGGTCAAAATTAATAATTTCGTAATAAATTAAGCATGATTTAAGCTTGCCGGCCGATAAAAAACCAATATATTTCTAATTTAGCTTAAACCCGAGTATTTTTGGGATCAGGCCGGCATAACGGTAAAGAAGATTCAGCTACTGGGCGGAAGTCTTCCCAGCGCGCCTTCGCGGCCGCTAGCGGCAATATCCAGCAGTTGCTCGGACATTGCCTTGCCGATCTTTAACTCATCCATGGCCGCGCTTAAGTGCTCCAACAAAATATCGTAGTGATCGTCGTCCGGCCCCAGCTTCAGCAGAAAGCTGTGGCACATACATAACGGGGTGATGACTTGAATATCCTGGCCGCCGATGACGTCCAATAAAAAGGCAAAGTCGTTTCCGGTTACCAAGCTGGGTTTGGCGTTGCTGCGGGCAAAGGCGGCGGTGAAAAAATCGTCCAGTACATCCAGATGTTCGCTCACTTTTGCTCCGCTCAGCACTTTCCTGACCAGCGCCTTGAGCGGTTTGGTTTGTTCGGTGGGCGGATTGCCGTTAAAAAAGCGGTTGACCCGGTAGTCGTCCCGCATCTTTTCAAAACATTTGTCGACGATTCGATCGAGCAATGACAAGTCTATGTCGGGTATGGAAAAAGGGGGCTGGGTAGCTGAATGTGTTGCCATCATGATGCTGTCTCCTGCAATATTATTTTTGTCGGGAAGCGAATTCGCTAAAGCCAACGGAGGACTGAGCCGTATCGTTGCCAATAGTCTTCCAGTTAAACACGCTTTGTCAAAAAAACTTAGTTTTTTAGTAGGTTTTTGGCGGCGGCCGGGTGCTGTCCGGCTTTAAAGATGGGCTGTTTTAAGATCTTGCAGGCAATCGCGCAGGTCGTCTTGCCGGTTTTCGATGCTGTCGCAGAAAGCGAATTGCGCTAATGCCCGTGTCAGGTTTTGTCTGGGCTCGCGGACTTTGAAATAGGGGTTGCCGGACAGATAGTCGCTAAAAAAACGCAGACCGAGCTCGAATGGAATCAACCAGATAGCGGCGTAGAGATAGTCGTAATCGTTGGCGGTGAAAAAGTCGCCGGCTTCCCGCAGATAATTTTGTAGGATGATGCGGCAGCGGGTCAGGTTAAAGCTGTTATCCGGCCTGTTTCGGCAGCAGGAGCGTATGCAATCGCCTATATCGTAATGCAGCAGCCCCGGTTTAACGGTGTCCAAATCGATCAGGCTGATAATGCGGTCGCGTCCGGGTTGGAACAAAAAATTGTTGAGCTTGGGGTCGCCGTGAATGACCCGGCCGCGCAGATCCCCGCGTTGTTTGGCTAGCTCCAGTACAGCGATTCGATCCTGGCGGGCCTGGATAAATGCCCTGCAGCGGGCAAAATCGAGGTCCTGTTCCACGGTCAACGGCTCAGCAAGCAGTTGCCGGTAACGTTGAAAATAAGCCGGGGTAACGTGAAAGCCCGGCAAGGTGTCGTACAGCGATTCGGCCGGTAAGTCGCTACACAGGCGATGGAAATGCGCCAACGCGAATCCGACTTGCGCCGCTTCCGCATCGGTATGGATCTGTTCGCGGCTCTCGGCTGGCCGGATCAATTGCAAGCCCCGCCATACCTGTTGCTCGTCGTCCCGATAAAACGCGCCGCCCGTGTGAGTCGGCAGTAACGCCGGGATGCTTAATTTGACCGAATCCCGGGGTTTTTGCCGGATGTGCCGGCTCAATTCGGCCAGATTGTGGATGACCAGCCGCGGCTCCGGAAATACGCCGGCATTAATGCGTTGCAAGACAAAGCCGGCCGTAGCCGTTTTTACCAAAAAAGTATCGTTGATCAAGCCGTTCCCAAGCGGTGTGACGGCTTGAATCGATTGGGCCGGGGTAAATTGTCCGGCCGCCTTCAACAGCGTTTCATTCACTGCTTGCTCAGTTGCAGGGCGAGTGTGCGTAGCGCCTGGCCGCGATGGCTCAGGCCATTTTTTACCTCTGGGGATAGCTGCGCGGAGGAACATTGATAGGTTTCGACCCAAAATACCGGGTCGTAACCGAAACCGTTGCCGCCCACGGCCGCTTCCAAAATGCGGCCTTCCCAAACGCCCTGGGCGATAATGGGCGTGGGGTCGCCGGCATGCCGAAGGTAAACCATCACGCAAATAAAACGCGCCGCGCGTTGTCCGGCCGGGATATGGCGCATTTCCAGCAGCAGTTTTTCCAGATTGGCTTGGTCGGACGCCTCGGCTCCCGCATAGCGGGCCGAAATGACCCCCGGCGCGCCTTGCAAGGCGTCCACCACCAACCCGGAATCGTCAGCAATCGCCGGCAATTGGCAATGCAGGGCGGCATTGCGGGCCTTGATAATGGCGTTTTCGACAAACGTGGAGCCGGTTTCGGCCGCTTCCGCGACATTGAATTGCGATTGCGGCAATATGTTGTCGTTTTGCAATATGGCTTGAATCTCGCGAATCTTGCCGGGATTGCCGCTGGCTAACACAATAGCGCTCATACGCTGAAGATATCCGCAATTAGCGCGGCAGTTTGGCGATTTCCAACGCCTCTTGCTGTTTGGCAAGCAACTGGTTGATGCCGTGTTCGGCCAGTTCCAGCATGGCGTTGAGTTCGTCTTTTCTAAAGGCGTGGCCTTCCGCCGTGCCTTGCACTTCGATAAAATTCCCGGCCTCGTTCATGACCACGTTCATGTCGGTTTCGGCTTGGCTGTCTTCGGCGTAATCCAGATCCAATACCGGCACGCCGCCGAAAATACCGACCGAGACGGACGCCACTTGGCCGTGCAACGGATTTTTTTTGATGCGGTTGGTTTTTAACAGATGTTCGATCGCGATCGACAAAGCCACAAAGCCGCCGGTAATCGACGCGGTACGGGTGCCGCCGTCGGCTTGAATGACGTCGCAATCGATGGTGATGGTATGTTCGCCCAGCGCTTTCATGTCCAGGGCGGCCCGCAGCGAACGGCCGATCAAGCGCTGAATTTCCAGCGTCCGCCCGCCCTGTTTGCCGCGGCCGGCCTCCCTGTCCATGCGGCTGTGGGTCGAGCGCGGCAGCATGCCGTATTCCGCGGTTACCCAGCCTTCGCCCTTGCCTTTTAAAAAGCGCGGGACATTGTTGTCGACGCTGGCGGTGCACAGCACCCGGGTGTCGCCGAATTCGACTAAAACCGATCCTTCCGCGTGTTTGGTGTAATGGCAGGTAAAACGTATGTCGCGCAGTTGGTCCGGGTTGCGTCCGCTTGGTCTCATGGTGGTCTCGCAGGGTAAAAATCGGCTTATTATACTGGCTTTGCCCTACGACTTTTGAACTATCGGGCCGGCCGGTAGGATGGCCGCTAGCGGCGCGCTTACGGGTTGAGGGCCTGGGCCAATTCGGTCACGTTTTGCGGGCGTTGCTCCGGGTAGATGGCCATGGCCCAGTCGATGGCATGCAACAGGTATTCCGGATATTTGCGTTTATAGGCTTTGACGGCCAGAGGCAGCGTGTCTTGTTTGACCCGCTCGGTGGAGGCCGGCGGTATTTTTAAGTCCAGGCAGGCGCGCATGCTGGCGCCCACGGCGTAAATATCGGTCCACGGCCCCAGTTTGCCGTGGTTGTCATACTGCTCGATGGGCGAGAAGCCGTTAGTCAACACTTTGGCGCGGTGATTGGACGGGTGGCTGGGAAATCGGCGGATCGCCCCAAAATCCAACAACAGCGGATCGTTATCGGCGCGGATCAGGATGTTGGCGGGTTTTATGTCCAGATGCACCAGCTGGTGGGCGTGAATTACTTCGATGCCTTTCAATAACAGGCTAAATACCGTCGATAAAAAGGATTCGGTGGCGGGCAGAATTTTCTTATGCAGAATTTTGTCCAGGCAGAGGCCGTAGTCGTAAGTCATTACCATATAGACGGTTTCGTTGGCCTGAAAGAAATTGATCACTTCGACGATATTGTGGTGCTTTAAGGAAGCCAGCACCTTGGCTTCCTCAAAAAACAGCGCCCGCCCGCGCATGAACATGGGGCGGGTTTCTTCGTTATTCGGCACCACGATGTTGTTCCAGGTGCGGTGAGCCAGCTTGCGCGGCAGGTACTCCTTAATCGCCACTTGCACCTGATCTTCCAGTTGTCTGGCCAGGTAGACGGAACTAAAACCGCCGTGCGCAAGCTCACGTTCGATCATGTACTGATCTATAATGGTGCCCGACTGCAGATAATTCCACTGCTGTGGATACGTTTCCGGATCGTAATATTCGGCCATTGTTTATGCATTTCGCGAGGTATCGCGGCGATTATAGGTGAAAAATGATAAGAAGCATGACTGCGTTTGCAGACGGCGAGATTGGCGTCGACAACCTAACCATTCTGTGCGAACTACGGTCGGTGAATCATCGGTATAGCGATGTCGGCGTCAAACTGCCCGAACGGCTGCGCTTTGCGGAAGCGGACGTGCGCCGGTTGGTGGCGGACAAACTCAAGCGCGGCAAGATCGAATGCACCTTGAGCTACAAAAAACAGCCGGGCAGCCAAAGTTTCAATATCCACACGGAAACCCTGCAAAAACTGCTAGCGGCAACCGCGGAAATAGAGACCCAGATGGCCAACCCGCAAGCTTTTTCCGCATTGGACGTGCTGTTGTTTCCCGGCGTGCAGCAAGAAGCCGAAACCGATAAGGAAGCATTGCAGGAAAAAATCATTTGCTTGTTAAACGCCACGCTGGACAAATTGCTGGAGACGCGCGCCCGCGAAGGCGCCCAATTGGCGATCCTGCTGACTGACCGTTGCGAAAAAATCGGCCAGTTGGTGGAAGCGGCTCATCAGCGCATGCCGGAAGTCTTGAACAACCTGCGCGCCAAACTGGTCGCCCGCGTCACCGAGTTGGTGTCCGAACCGAACTACGACAGGCTGGAGCAGGAGCTGGTGCTGCTGGCGCAAAAGCTGGATGTGGCGGAAGAACTGGACCGCCTGCGCACCCACGTGGCGGAAGTATTGCGGGCGCTCAAGCAAAAGGAGCCCATCGGCCGCCGGCTGGATTTTCTGATGCAGGAAATGAACCGCGAAGCCAATACCTTGGGCTCCAAATCCGCCGATAGGGAAATGACGCAAATTTCCATCGACCTGAAAGTATTGATCGAGCAAATGCGGGAGCAAATTCAGAACATTGAATGATGTTTCGGGCTGTTCCGGGCAGTCCCGCCTACCCTTTCAAGGCCGCGTAAATCGCGGCTTTAGATACTTTCGGGTTTACGCCCTAAGCATGCTTTTTTAGACATGGATAGTTCAAGCAGAACCATATGCCTTCCGGAATAGATAATGAGTTCAACTAATTTCCAGCAACTGGCTAATTTCATCTGGTCGGTCGCCGACCTGCTGCGCGGCCCTTACCGACCGCCGCAATACGAACGGGTCATGTTGCCGTTGACCGTTCTGCGCCGCTTCGATGCCGTGCTCGCGCCCACTAAAGAGCAAGTGCTGGCGCGCTTTGCAACCCTGAAAGGCAAAGACCGCAATTGATCGACCGGCTGCTTAACGAGGTAGCCAAGGACGAAAACGGCACGCCGTTAGGTTTTCATAACCACAGCAAACTGGATTTTTATAAACTCAAAGCCGACCCGGATAACATCGGTCAACATCTGATCACCTATATCAAAGGTTTTTCCGAAAACATCCAAAGAATCTTTGAACGATTTAATTTTGACCAAGAAATCGAAAAACTCGAAGAAGCCAACCGACTCTATCAAGTGGTCGCCCAATTCGCCGAGATCGACTTGCATCCCAGCCGAGTCGATAACATCACCATGGGTTTGGTGTTTGAAGACCTGATCCGCCGTTTTAACGAATCCGCCAACGAAACCGCCGGCGACCACTTTACTCCGCGCGAAGTCATTCGCTTAATGGTCAATCTGTTGCTGGAGCCCGATACCCATGTTTTGACCCAGCAAGGCATCATCGCCACCATCTGCGATCCGGCTTGCGGCACCGGCGGCATGTTGGCCGAAGCGCAAAATTGGATACGCGCCCATAACGATCAGGCAACCGTAAAAGTTTACGGCCAGGATTACAACCCGCGCTCTTTTGCCGTGGCTGCCTCGGATTTACTGATTAAAGGCCATAAAGACAGCTGGGTAGCGCTCGGCAATACCCTCACCGAAGACCCGTTTCCAACGCAACGCTTCGATTATTTGTTGGCCAATCCGCCGTTCGGCGTGGATTGGAAGGCCGAGAAAAAGCAGATCGACCGCTGGCCGAATTTTCGCGGCTACAACGGCAAACTGCCGCGCATCAATGACGGTGCACTGTTGTTCTTGCTGTACATGATCAGCAAATTTCAGCCCTATCAAGCGGGCAATCGCGATAAGCCCGGCTCGCGTGTTGCCATCGTATTCAACGGTTCGCCGCTGTTCACCGGCGGCGCCGGTAGCGGCGAAAGCGAGATTCGCCGCTGGATTATCGAAAACGACTGGCTGGAAGCCATCGTCGCCTTGCCCGAGCAAATGTTTTACAACACCGGCATCGGCACCTTTATTTGGGTGGTCAGTAATCGTAAAGCCGAACACCGCCAAGGCAAGATTCAACTGATTGATGCCCGCGAACGTTGGCTGCCGATGAAACGCAGCCTGGGCGATAAACGCCGTTATCTGGATCAAAATGCACTAGACGAAGTCACCAAAGAGCACGGCTCCTCGGCGTCGACCGGCAAAGCTTGGGTAAGACTGGATAAAGACGGCAAGCCGGTCGAATGGCGAACCAATCCACCTGATGACGCGGCCCCGGAAGGGCAAAAATGGGTTGAGCGCGTCACCAACAAACAATTCGATAATAGCGATTTCGGTTACCGCCGTATCACCATCCAACGCCCATTGCGTTTGCGTTTTCAAATCACCCAGGATGCCAAGGAACGCTATCTCAATGCCTGCCCGGAACTTTACGATGCATTGTCCGTCGTGGAAGATAAACTCGGCCAAGACGCTTACGACGATTGGAACAGCGTTTGGGAGCAGGTGCAGGACATAGTCAAAGCCTTGCCGAATGACATGGAAGGCTGGGCCAAAGGTGCTAAAGGCACGGCACAGAAAAAACTGTTCCGCGATGCTTTTACGACCGTCGATCCCGACGCCAAGCCGGTGATTGCCAAACTGCACAAAGCCGAAGCGTTGGATACGGCGGCCTTGTTTCCGGGCCAAACCTTACCGGCACTTCAACCCAGCGAGTTGCGCGCCTTGCTGGGCCGGTATGAAGCCGGCAAAGGCAAATTTTACGAGTACGAAGCCGATCCGGTCCTGAAAGATTTTGAAAACATCCCTTTGAAAGAAGACGTTCTCAGCTACGTCAAGCGCGAAGTCTTGCCCTACGTTAGCGATGCCTGGATCGATAGAGAAGCCTTGGACGAACAGGACGGCGGTATAGGTAAAGTCGGCTATGAAATCAACTTCAACCGAGAATTTTTTCAATATCAACCGCCCAGGCCGCTGCCTGAGATTGACACGGAATTGGAGGCCGTGGAGAAACGGATTATGGGGTTGTTGCGGGAGGTCACGGAGTGAACGAGCTATTAATCGACATTCGCGACCTTATACTCGCCGCGCGCAAGGCGGTCGTCCGCTCTGTCGATTTAATTCAGGTATTGACCAACTTCGAAATCGGCCGCCGCATTGTTGAGCACGAACAGATGGGCAAACACCGGGCCGAGTATGGCGAATCGACGCTAAAGCTGCTTGCGCAAGCACTGACTACTGAGTTTGGTAAGGGGTTCTCGCTCACGAACCTGAAAATCATGCGTAAATTTTATTTGACCTACCAGACGGCAATAAGTCAGACAGAGTTTGACTTATTACCTTGGTTTGAGAAAAGCCAGACAGCGTCAGACTTTTTACAAAAATCCCCAATAGCATTTCGGCAAGCCATAGATGAGGGAAAAACACTCCCAATATCTAGTGGGTTTAGTCTAAGCTGGTCTCATTATGTGTTTCTCGTTGGTATCAAAGACCCCAGTGAGCGGCGATTCTATGAAATCGAAGCGACCGACCAAGGTTGATCCTTGCGGGAACTCAAACGCCAGTTTAATTCGGGCCTCTACGAACGGCTGGCACTCAGCCGCGATCAAGCAGGCATTCGCCGTTTGGCAGCAGGGGGGGCAAATCATAGCGCGCCCGGAAGATTTGTTAAAAGAGCCTTATGTCCTAGAATTCCTCGGCCTCGACGAAAAAACCAACTATTCCGAGTCTGACTTGGAAAGCGCCATCATTGATAAGCTTGAACATTTTCTACTCGAATTGGGCAAAGGCTTTTTATTTGAGGCTCGGCAAAAGCGCTTCACCTTTGATGAGGAACATTTTTTCGTCGATCTGGTGTTTTACAACCGCTTGCTGCGCTGCTATGTGCTGATCGACCTGAAAATCGGCAAACTCAGCCACGGCGATTTGGGGCAAATGCAAATGTACGTCAACTATTTCGACCGCTACGTTAAGCTTGCGGATGAACAGCCGACCATCGGCATTGTGTTGTGTAAAAAGAAACACGATGCCTTGGTGGAAATCACCTTGCCCAAAGACGCCAATATCCATGCGCGGGAATATTCGCTTTATTTGCCGGACAAGGAATTGCTGCGGCGGAAATTGGCGGAATGGGGAGAAAATATAGAGGATGAGCGGGATGAATAACCATGTAGGTCGGGTTAGCGATAGTCGCTTGTGCCCTAAGGGTATAACCCGACACGGATAATCGACATGCAATATCGACGCGCATTTGTTCCCAGCGGCTCGTTCTTTTTCACGCTGGTGACGGAACGGCGAAGTCCCATTTTCGCCGAGGCGGAAAATATCGATACCTTGCGACAAGCCTTTCGCCAAGTTAAACAGAGCAGATCTTTCGACATCGACGGCATCGTCGTCATGCCCGACCATATTCATTGCATTTGGACCTTGCCGACCGAAGATCGAGATTATCCGACCCGTTGGCGATTGATCAAAACTTGGTTTACCAAACATTGCAACGCCAATTTAAAACAGGTGCCGAACCAAGCACGAAAAAATAAACACGAGCAGGCCATTTGGCAGCATCGATATTGGGAGCATACCTTGCGTGACGAAGCCGATTTCATGCGACACATCGAATACATTCATTACAACCCGGTTAAACACGGTTATGTAGCCGCGCCGAAAGATTGGCCACACAGCAGTTTTCACCGTTATGTTAAAGCCGGTATTTATCCGTTGAATTGGGGCGAGAATGTTATTGAATTCGAAGGCATAGGCCATGAATAAACCCAGCAACCCCAAAATAGATGTCAATGATGTAAATGTAGGTCGGGTTAGCGATAGCGTAACCCGACAAGAGGCCGATTCGGTGGTGTCGGGGGCAATGTCGGGTTACGCTGCGCTAACCCGACCTACGCGGTTGAAGTACGTTGCAACGATTAACGATGAGTCAATTTCCGACGCGACCGAATCCGACTATGAATTGCAATACATCGATATTGGCAATGTCGATTCGTATGGCGCTGTGCACAACGTCGTTGCCTATAAGTTTGAGGATGCTCCCAGCCGAGCCAGAAGAGTTGCGCGACACGGCGATGTCATTATTTCAACGGTCAGAACCTATTTGCAGGCTATCGCGCCGATTGAAAACCCACCAGAAAACCTGATTGTATCAACCGGTTTTGCTGTTGTGCGTCCAAACAGGAATCTATTCGATGCCCATTTCTGTAAATATGCAGTGCGCGAAAAACACTTTCTTTGGGAAGTCGAAAGCCGATCATCCGGTGTCAGTTATCCGGCCATCAATGCTTCTGATTTGGCCGATATTCGAATCAGTCTCCCCAGCCTCGAAACCCAGCGCCTGATCGCCGACTATCTCGACCGCGAAACCGCGCACATCGACACACTGGTCGCGGAAAAGGAAAAAATGCTGGCCTTGCTGGAAGAAAAGCGCGCCGCGCTGATTAGCCGCGCCGTCACTCGCGGCTTGAATCCCGATGCGCCGCTGAAACCCTCCGGCCTCGATTGGTTAGGCGATATTCCTGCGCATTGGGAAACTCGACCTATAAAATTCTGTGTCGTTCCAAAAAAGGATGCAGTCAAAACGGGACCGTTTGGCAGTCAGCTTGTCGCATCAGAAATGGATCAAGGGACAATAAAGGTTTACAACCAGAAAAATGTTATTCAAAAAGATCTCTACTCTGGAGATAACTACATTACGAACCACAAGTTCGAAGAGCTAAAGGCTTTTTCAGTTTTTCCTGGCGACATTTTGATTACGACTCGGGGCACAATCGGCAGATGCGCTATCGTGCCTAATGATGCAGAAGTAGGAATATTGCACCCATGTTTGATGCGAATTCAGGTCAATTCGGGAATTGTTTTACCAGAATACTTGGCTTTATTAATTCAAGATGGTCATATCGTATTACTTCAGCTCAGAATATTGAGCAACGCGACAACCATTGAAGTTATTTATTCAGAATCACTAAATTCCGTCATCATTCCTGTGCCGCCAATTGATGAACAAAATAATATATTGGAGGAAATAAGCGCTGGAAACAGTGTGGTAAACAAAGCGATTACTGAAGTTCGCACCAGCATCAATTTACTCAAAGAACGCCGCGCCGCCCTAATCACCGCCGCCGTCACCGGCCAAATCCCCATTGAGGCGATGCGCCCATGAGCCCAACCGCGAACATTTTGCATGCTGACTTTTATCGACTACTTTTGGAGCAGTCCAAACGATGAATAGCCAAAGAAAACGAACCCATCCGCCGATGGGAAACGCATACTGGAAACACTCCAGCAAGCCGTCGATAAAACGCTGGAGAAAAAACGGCGTCTGGGTCAATACGCAGTGATCTGGAAGAACGGCAAGCCGGTCATGACCGGCGAAGACGCGCCGCGCACTAACTAAACCGATTACAGGACAAGGAAGACAGGATGAAGCGGACCAGTGAAGCTGCCTTTGAAACCGCAATCGAAGCCGTGCTGCTGGCCGACGGTTACGAAAAACTTTTCTCCGGCGACTTCGACCGCGAACGGGCGATATTTCCCGATGTTGCCTTAAGCTTCATCCGTCAAACTCAAACCAAAACCTGGGAAAAGCTGGAAGCCTTGCATGGGGCGGAAACCGGCGAACGGGTTTTGCAGACGCTCTGTAAATGGCTGGATACGCACGGTGCATTGGCTACCTTACGGCACGGTTTCAAATGTTTCGGCAAAACCTTGCGCATTGCCTATTTCCGGCCAGCCCATGGTCTAAACGCCGAATTAGATGAACGTTACCGGTCGAATCGCTTGGGATTGACCCGGCAATTGCATTTCAGTCCGAATAACGAAAAGTCGCTGGATGTGGTGTTGTCGGTCAACGGCATTCCATTGGTCACCATGGAATTGAAAAACCCGCTGTCCGGCCAAACGGCGGCGGATGCGATTCATCAATACCGCCACGACCGCGACCCGCGCGAACCGATGTTTCAATTCACCAAGCGGACGTTGGTGCATTTCGCCGTCGATACCGAAGCAGCCCACATGACTACCCGGCTGGTCGGTGCCAATACCCATTTTCTGCCGTTTAACCAAGGCAACAACGGCGGTGCGGGCAATGCGCCGGATAAGTTTGGACGCAATTACAAAACGGCGTATTTGTGGGAAGAGGTGTTAACGCGCGATAGTTTGCTGGATTTACTGGCGCGGTTTTTACATCTGGACGTCGAACAAAAAGTAACCGACGAAGGCAAAAAAGTTCGCAAGGAAAGCATGATTTTCCCGCGCTATCATCAATTGCAAGCGGTTCGGCAAATGGTCGATAAGGCGGCAAGCGAGGGCGTGGGCCACAACTACCTGATCGAACATTCGGCGGGTAGCGGCAAGAGCAATACCTTGGCTTGGCTGGCCCACCGTTTATCGAGTTTGCATAACAGCGCCGACCAACGGATTTTCGACAGCGTGATTGTGATTACCGACCGAGTGGTGCTGGATCGGCAATTGCAGGACACGATTTACCAGTTCGATCACCGCCAAGGCGTGGTGCAGAAGATTGATGAAGACTCCCGGCAACTGGCCGAAGCGCTGGAATCGGCAGTGCCTATCATCATTACCACCTTGCAGAAATTTCCCTTCGTCGCCGGCCAATTGGCCAAGTTGAACGAAGAGCGCGGCGAAGCAGGCTTGAGCCATTTACCGACGCGACATTACGCGGTGATTATCGACGAGGCGCACAGTTCTCAATCCGGCGAAACCGCCACCGAATTAAAGGGCGTTCTAGGCGGCGCGGACCTGCGGCAAAAAGCCATGGACATG
Source organism: Methylomonas rivi (assembly GCF_024505165.1). Lineage (GTDB taxonomy): Bacteria > Pseudomonadota > Gammaproteobacteria > Methylococcales > Methylomonadaceae > Methylomonas > Methylomonas rivi. The sequence continues at coordinate 6,169 of NZ_JANIBK010000068.1, read as the reverse complement.
GCCAAGGAAGAAGGCGAAATCCATTTCGAACGCCTGTATCGGTCCATGCTCAAGCGCGGCCGACAAGCCAACATCAGCTTCTTCGCCTTTACCGCAACGCCCAAGCACAAAACGCTAAAAATCTTCGGCCGCAACGGCGAACCGTTTCATCGCTATACGATGCGGCAGGCGATTGAGGAAGGTTTTATCGAAGACGTCTTGCGCAATTACGTGACCTATAAAACCTATTACAAACTGATCAAAAAAGCCGAAGACGACCCCAACGTCGAGCGCAAAAAGGCGGCGCAAGCCTTGGCGCGTTTCATGCGCCTGCATCCGCATAACATCGGCCAAAAAACCGAAGTCATCATCGAGCACTTTCAACAGTTTACCCAGCACAAAATCGGCGGCCATGCCAAAGCCATGGTGGTGACCGGCTCCCGATTGGAAGCGGTGCGTTATAAACAGGAATTCGACCGCTACATCAAGGAAAAAGGTTATGCCATCAAAAGCTTGGTGGCATTTTCCGGTACGGTTGAAGACGACAAAATCCCGGAGAAAACCTATACCGAAACGGCGATGAACGATGGCTTGAAGGAAAAGGAATTGCCCGAGACCTTCGCCAAGCCGGATTTTCGCGTGTTATTGGTGGCGGAAAAATATCAGACCGGTTTCGATCAACCCTTGTTGCACACCATGTATGTGGACAAACGCTTGGCCGGTATTCAAGCCGTGCAAACATTGTCACGCTTAAATCGAACCCACCCGTTGAAAAACGATACCTTTGTGCTGGATTTCGTTAACGACCCGGCCGAGATTCAGGAAGCATTTCGCCAGTATTACGACGGTTCCGTGATGGGCGAGGAAGTCGATCCGGATAGGCTTTACGAAATCAAAACCGAGCTGGATGCTTCCGCGATTTACCTACAGGACGAGGTCGATGCTTTTGCCCAGGTGTTTTTTGCACCCAAGCGCCGGCAAAGTCCGTCCGATCATAAAACCATGAATGCCATTCTGGATCAGGCGGTAGCGCGGTTTGCGGATTTACAAAAATCGGCAGAGGAAGCGGCCGAGCTATGGCGCGGCAAGCTTCAGGCATTTCGAAACTTGTACGGTTTTTTGAGTCAGGTCATTCCTTATCAGGACAGCGATCTGGAAAAACTGTTTACCTACTTGCGGCATTTGGCCTTGAAATTACCCAAGCGGAAAACCGGCCCCGGTTACCAATTCGATGAAGAAGTCGATCTGGAATATTACCGGCTGCAAAAGATCAGCGAGGGTTCTATCAGCCTTAACGAGGGCTATGCCAAGCCCTTGGATGGCCCTACGGAAGTCGGGTCGGGTATGGTCAGGGAAGAACAGGTCGCGCTTTCACGCTTAATCGATATTATCAACGAGCGTTTTGGCGGCGAATTGAACGAAGCGGACCAGTTGTTTTTCGAGCAAATCGCCGAAGCTGCCCTGCAAAATGAGTCTTTAAGAAAAGCTGCCGAGGTGAATTCTCAGGATAAGTTTCAATTGGTTTTTAGCCAGGTGCTTGAATCCTTGTTTATCGAACGCATGGAGCTAAATGAGGAATTGTTTACCGACTATATGGGCAAGCCCGAGTTGCAAGACCTAATCTCGAAGTGGCTTGGTAGCCAAGTCTATGAGCGATTTTCCGGGAAATGATTGATGTTTATCGTGACTGCCGCGGACGGCTTGCAAGGGTTTCTTGCCGTTGCCGACCGGATGCTGGAAATAAGCCCCGACATGCGGATCATGCTGTTTAGCACTCAAGGCCGGCATATAAAGCCTTAGCGTTGGCGAGGTTGCGCCGGCTTATCGGCGGATAAAACCATGCGGCGCAACATTCTTTAGCGGACTTTGGGATAATAGCGGCTTCTTTAGCTCATCCACCGCCCTTTCCGACACCTTGCATGCAACGAATTCATTTTTACTACGCCGGCTTAACCGGATTTTTCGGTCTGTTTCTGTTGCTGATGGCCTGGCATACCGTCTTATCGCCCTCGACTCAGTTGCCGACAGCCTTGTTGTTGATTATAGGCGTCGGTCCGTTATTATTGCCTTTTAAAGGTTTTTTGAACCGCAACCTGAAAAGCTGTACCTGGATGAGTTACCTGAGCCTGCCTTATTTCGTACACGGCGTGATTGAAGCCTATGTAGACCAAAGCGAACGGCCCTATGCATTGCTGGAAGTCCTGTTCAGCCTGTTGCTGTGCTTCGGGGCCGGATTTTATGTGTACAAGGCCGAAAAAGCCTAACCGATTCGGCCATGCAGGTTCCGTTACAGTTCGAATTTCAGAGCAATCTGAGCTTTGCCAGTTTCTTTGCCGGCCAGAATGCCGAAATCGTCACCAGCCTGCGGGCCATGGCGGGCGACGGCGCGGAGCAGCAGCTGTACATCTGGGGCGAAAGCGGAACCGGCAAAAGCCATTTATTGCAGGCCTGCTGCCAGCAAGCCAAGGCCGGGGGCAAGGACCCGTTTTTTTTGAAATGCAGCCCCGCGCAACTGCCCTCGCCCAAGCTGTTGGAAGGCCTGGAGGACATGGATCTGGTCTGTTTCGACGATATACAGCACATAGCCGGCCACGCCGACTGGGAAACCGCCCTGTTCGGCTTCTACAACAGCCATCGCCAAAATAACCATAAGCTGCTGCTGGCCGCCGATTGCCCCCCCAAATATTTGCCTTTCGAATTACCCGACTTGAAAACCCGCATGAGCTGGGGTCTGACGCTAAAAATCCAGCCCTTGCGCGACGACCAAATCATCGATGCGCTGACGTTCAAGGCGCATTTTTTGGGTTTCGATATTCCGCCCAAGGTCGGCCGCTTTCTGTTGAACCACTACGTGCACGATTTACCGGCTTTATGGCTGTTATTGGAAAAAATCGATAGGGCCACGTTGGCGGCGCAACGCAAACTGACCATTCCGTTCTTAAAACAGATTTTGGCGGAGCAGCCATGAGCGACAAAATTCTGATTGTAGGGGCCGGTGCCATCGGCGGTTTTTATGGCGGCCTGCTGGCCAAGGCCGGCGCCGAAGTCTCGGTGGTATGCCGGTCGGATTACGACATCGTCAAGCAGCAAGGCTACCGAATCGACAGCTGCGATTTGGGGAAATGGCGTTTTATGCCTGAACAGGTTTTGCAGCATGCCGGCGATTATCGGAAAGATGCCGATTATCTGATTCTGTGTACGAAAGTCACCGCGGATATGGATCGCGTCGGCCTGATTCGCGACGCCGTCCGCCCCGATACCGCGATCGTTTTCATCCAAAACGGAGTGGAAATCGAAGCGGAATTGCAGCAGGCCTTTCCGGATAACCAACTGGTCAGCGGCTTGGCCTTTGTCTGCTGCAACCGTTTGCAGGCCGGCGAGATCCGCCATCTGGCATACGGCAGACTGATGCTGGGCAACCTGCCCGCCGGTATATCGGCCAAGACCCGGCATTTGCAGCAGTTGTTTACCCAAGCCGGCATCGAGTGCGTTGCCAGCGAAGACATCGTTGCCGGCCGCTGGCAAAAATGCGTCTGGAATGCGCCGTTCAATCCGCTGTCGGTGCTGTCGGGCGGTTTACCGACCCTGGCCATCCTGCGGCAACAGGAAGCCTTGGTTCGCCGCATCATGCGGGAAGTGCGCGACATCGCCGCCGCTTGCGGACATCCGCTTAACGATGACGTTATCGAAACCAACATCCAAAACACCTATGCGATGCCGCCTTATAAAACCAGCATGTTGCTGGACTTCGAGCGCGGGCATGCCATGGAAACCGAAGCCATTTTAGGTAACGCCGTTCGTGCCGCCCGGCGCCAGGGTATTGCCTGCCCGACCCTGGAAACCCTCTATGCGTTGATGAAGTTAAGAGAGCTGCAAATCCGGAGTCAATGCCCATAAAAATCCTGAAACATAATTGACATTCTGTTTTTTTTGATTTTTCGGTTAGAATAGGCGGATTTTTCATTGACCCTGTTCTTGAAGAAACCGCGGCAATGGTGCCAAGGGTAAAAACGTTTTCATCTCCTTAATAGAGTACAACCATGACTGATCTATCGCTTTATAGAAACATCGGTATCTTCGCTCACGTCGATGCCGGTAAAACCACCACCACCGAACGGATTTTGAAGCTGACCGGCAAAATCCACAAAATCGGCGAAGTACACGATGGTGCGGCGACCACAGACTTCATGGTGCAAGAACAAGAGCGCGGCATCACCATCCAATCGGCGGCGACCACCTGCATGTGGCCGGGCAGCACCAACCAATTTCCACCGCACCGTTTCAATATCATCGACACCCCGGGCCACGTCGACTTTACGATCGAAGTGTATCGTTCGCTGAAAGTATTGGACGGCGGTATTGGCGTATTCTGCGGCTCCGGCGGCGTCGAACCGCAATCCGAAACCAACTGGCGTTATGCCAACGACTCCAAAGTCTCCCGCGTCATTTACGTCAACAAACTGGACAGACTGGGCGCCGACTTCTACCGCGTCGTAAAACAGGTCGAAGAGGTATTGGGCGCGAAACCGGTTGTAATGACCCTGCCTATCGGCACCGAAGAAAACTTCGTCGGCGTGGTCGACCTGCTGACCCGCAAAGCCTGGGTCTGGGATAACTCCGGCGACCCATTGAAATACGAGCTCCAAGACGTTCCGGCGGACATGGCGGAACAAGTCGAAGAATGGCGCGCGAAACTGATCGACCAAGTCGCCGACCAAGATGACGACATCATGGAGAAGTACCTGGAAGGCGAAGAGCCCACCATCGAAGAAATCAAACGTTGCATCCGCAAGGGCACCATCGCGATGGATTTCTTCCCGACTTACTGCGGCTCTTCGTTTAAAAACAAAGGCGTGCAATTGGTGCTGGACGGCGTAGTCGAGTATTTGCCGAATCCTACCGAAGTCAATCCGCAACCCGAGACCGACATCGAAGGCGTTCCGACCGGCGAATACGCGATTGTCGATGCCGACCGCCCGTTGCGCGCACTGGTGTTCAAAATCATGGACGACCGTTTCGGCGCCTTGAACTTTGTCCGCATCTACTCCGGCCGCATCAAAAAAGGCGACACGCTATTGAACACCTTTACCGGTAAAACCGAGCGTATCGGCCGGATGGTGGAAATGCACGCCGACGACCGCAGCGAAATCGAAACCGCGCAAGCCGGCGACATCGTGGCCTTGATCGGTTTGAAAAACGTACAAACCGGCCATACCTTGTGCGACCCGGACCAACCGGCGACCCTGGAGCCTATGGTATTCCCGGATCCTGTTATCTCGATTGCCATTTCGCCGAAAGACAAAGGCAGCAACGAGAAAATGGGCATCGCGATCGGCAAGATGGTACAAGAAGACCCCTCATTCCGCGTCGAAACCGACCAGGAAAGCGGCGAAGTCATCATTAAAGGCATGGGCGAGCTGCATCTGGATATCAAGGTCGACATTTTACGCCGTACCCACGGTGTAGACGTCAACGTCGGTAAACCGCAAGTGGCCTACCGCGAAACCATCACCCAACGCATCGAAGACAGCTACACGCACAAAAAGCAATCGGGCGGTTCAGGCCAATACGCGAAAATCGATTACATCATCGAGCCGGGCGAGCCAGGCAGCGGTTTCCTATTCGAATCGCAAGTGACCGGCGGTAACGTACCTCGCGAATACTGGCCGGCCGTGGAAAAAGGCTTTAAAGCCAGTATCGATAAAGGCGTTCTGGCGGGCTTCCCGTGCCTGGACTTCAAAGTCATCCTGACCGACGGTGCATTCCACGCGGTCGACTCCTCGTCCATCGCTTTCGAAATCGCCGCCCGCGCCGCGTATCGTCAATCGATTCCAAAAGGCAATCCGCAATTGCTGGAGCCGATCATGAAAGTCGACGTGTTCACCCCGGATGCGCACGTCGGCGACGTGATCGGCGACTTGAACCGCCGCCGCGGCATGATCAAATCCCAAGATGCGGGCGTTACCGGCGTGCGTATCAAAGCCGACGTACCGCTGAGCGATATGTTCGGTTATATTGGCGATTTGCGCACCATGACGTCCGGTCGCGGCCAGTTCTCCATGGAATTTTCACACTACACCGCGTGCCCACGCAATGTCGCGGAAGAGGTGATCAAAGAAGTGAAAGAACGCGAAAAGAATAAATAATCCCGGATACGGCGGTTGAAGCGGGCATCGGCCTGCTTCAACCG
>NZ_JANIBK010000067.1 GCF_024505165.1 Methylomonas rivi | reverse complement strand
CCCGGCGCTATTGGCGCGGCCCGGTCTATTCGCGCACGGACGGCGTGCGCTGGACCATGGCCGCAAACCACAATCAGCCGACCCCGGCGGTTGATTTTAGCGGCGAAGCATATCGGTACACCTTGCTGATGGAGCCGCAGAAACAGAATTGGGTGTTCGGTTTGGACATGCCGGAAAGCTTCGACGCCAGTCTGCGCCTAAATCGGGCCTTTCAATTGCTGAGCGACAAAAGGCCGTCCGACCGGGCCGAATACAAAATCGTTTCCCGGCCTGGCTATGACACCGGCCCCATCAACCCGGCCGACTACCGGGATAATCTGCAATTGCCCGCGGCGGCATCGGCAAAACAATTGGCATTGATTAAAACCTTACAGGGCTTCGATGGCCCGCCCGAGCGATTCATTCAGAATTTATTGAACCACTTTAGCAGGGAACGGTTTTATTACACCCTGACCCCGCCGCTGATGCCGGACAATCCCATCGACACATTTTTGTTCGAAACCCGCAGCGGATTTTGCAGCCATTACGCTACCGCCTTCGTGTATTTGTTGCGGATAGCCAAAATTCCGGCGCGGGTTGTCGGCGGCTATCAAGGCGGCGAATTCAATAAGGTGGGCGGTTTTTTGGAAGTCAGGCAAGCCGATGCGCATGCCTGGGCCGAGGCGTGGCTGGAGAATAAAGGCTGGGTCCGGTTCGATCCCACGGCGGCCATTGCGCCGGAGCGGGTGGAGCGCGGGGTGAATGTCGATTTGCAAATCGCCAGCGGAGCGGTGAATTTCGGGCCGGTAATCGCCGATTCCGCGGCATTAAGCTGGCTCAAACGCAGCCGGCAATTGTGGCAGAGCATCGATTACAACTGGCAGCGCTGGGTTATCAATTATAACGGTGCCAATCAAATGCGGTTTTTACAAGCGTTGGGGATAGACGGTATCGCCGCGCTGGCCAAGTGGCTGGTAGGCAGCCTGCTGGTGGTCACCCTGCCCCTGGTTTGGTGGCTGCTGAAAAAAAACCGAAAGCCGGCCGACAAAACGCTGTCGCTCTATCGACGTTTTTGCGACAAGCTGGCAAAAGCGGGCGTTGCCATCGGGCAAGGCGAAGGGCCGAAAGATTTTGCCGATCGCGCCCAAAAACAGCGCCCCGAATTGGCGGCCCGGATTCAACAAATTACCGCCTTGTTTATTCGACTGCGTTATCAGGCCGATGCCGCCGACGGCGATTTGCAAAAGTTAAAAGGGCTTGTCGACACGTTTAGCGTCAAGAAAGTCAAACAAGATTAATGCAGGTCGGGGACTTCCGAGCCGGGCGCGGCCTGTTGCTTGCCGACTTGGGCCTTTTCCTGCTGCAATTGTTTATTGCCTTCGCCGAACAGTACGGCGGCAGCCATGAACAGAATGGCCGAAATCATGATGACGGGCAGCCGGCCGGGTTTGTCCATCCACAACAAGATCCACTTGGGTTTAAACATGCCGACACCCAGCACTATCAAGGAAAGAATAAAGACGTTGAAAGCATAATAAATCAAGGTATTCATGAATCGGGTCCTATAACCAGCAAGTTTGAGAGGGATGCATTATTATTAGTCGGGTGACAGTTTGCAATAAACAATAGTTTCAATCTAAAAATTTAGGAGGCGCTATGGGCGGCTTTGGCTTGTTTGTAACCATGCTGTTTGTGTTTGCGGTGTTATTGGTGTTCATGAGTGTCAAGTCCGTGCCGCAAGGCATGGAGTATACCGTTGAACGCTTCGGGAAATACACCAATACCCTGACCCCGGGCTTGAATATCATCATGCCCATCATCGACCGCATAGGCCGGAAACTGAACATGATGGAACAGGTACTGGATGTGCCGTCGCAGGAAGTCATCACCAAGGACAACGCCATGGTGCGGGTCGACGGCGTGGTGTTTTACCAGGTAATGGATGCCGCCAAGGCGGCTTATGAAATTACTTATCTGGACTTGGCCACCATCAATCTGGTGATGACCAATATCCGTACCGTGATGGGCTCGATGGATCTGGACGAATTGCTGTCGCGCCGCGACGAGATCAATGCCCGGCTGTTGAGCGTGGTCGATGAGGCTACTTCTCCCTGGGGGATTAAAGTCACCCGTATCGAAATCAAGGATATTTCGCCGCCCAAGGACCTAGTCGATTCCATGGCTCGGCAAATGAAAGCCGAACGGGAAAAACGCGCGCAAATTTTGGAAGCGGAAGGCATGCGGCAGGCGGAAATCTTGAAAGCCGAAGGCCTGAAACAAGGCGCCATCCTGGATGCGGAAGGCCGCAAGGAAGCCGCGTTTCGCGACGCCGAAGCCCGCGAGCGTTTGGCGGAAGCCGAAGCCCGCGCCACCATGATGGTTTCGGAAGCTATTTCCAAGGGCGATGTGCAGGCCATCAATTACTTCGTGGCGCAAAAATACATAGAATCCTTGAAGGACGTGGCCACGGCCAACAACAGCAAATTGATCTTCATGCCGCTGGAAGCCTCCAGCGTGATCGGCGCCTTGGGCGGCATAGGCGAATTGGCCAAAGAAGCGCTAAATAAAAAGGCCTGATCATGGGCGAGTTGGAGATCGTATTTTGGTATTGGTGGGTGCTGGCGGTTGGATTTTTAGCCGTGGAACTGCTGGCACCCGGCTTCTTTTTTTTATGGCTGGCGGTGTCGGCGTTCGTGGTCGGTTCAGTATTGTTGATGATTCCGGCCGCCTCGTTCGAGGTGCAATTATTGTTGTTCTCGCTGTTGGCCGTCACCTCTATTTTAGTTTGGCGGCGCTACGTCAGTGCCAAGGCTCAAGAAAGCGACCAGCCGCTGTTGAATCAACGCGGCGCCCAATACATAGGCCGGATTTTCAATGTGGTAACGGCCATCGAAAACGGCCAGGGAAAAATCAAAGTGGGCGACAGCCTGTGGTTGGTGAGGGGCGAGGATTGTCCGGTTGGCAGCAAGGTTAAGGTGGTGGCTGTGAAGGGGGCGGTGTTTGAGGTGGAGGTTTCCAAGTGACTCCGGCCGCCATGGATGAGGGCGGCCCAAGGGAATGAAAGCGAAAGTCCCGAGCCAGCAACTCTTCGAATGTGCCATACGGTTCGAAGCTACTCGTACCGCGGCCATTGGACAGCTGATTCCGCCAAATTCCTTGTTACAATGTCCCGCATATAAATCATGCGGCTGAAAAGCATCAAACATTATGCGATTGTTATTGGTTGAAGACGACGCCATTCTCGGCGACGGCCTAAAAGCGGGCTTAACCCTGGAAGGTTATGCTGTGGACTGGCTGACCGACGGGGCGCAAGCCGACGAGGCATTAAAATTGAATCACTACGACTTGGTCGTGTTGGATTTGAATCTGCCGCGCATGGACGGCATGAGCGTGTTAAAAAGTTTGCGCAAACGCAAGGACAGTACGCCGGTACTGGTGTTGACCGCCCGCGACGGCGTGTCGGAGCGGGTGGCCGGATTGGATAACGGGGCCGACGATTTCGTTTGCAAGCCGTTCGATTTGACCGAGGTTTGCGCGCGCTTGCGCGCACTTGCCCGCCGTAACGAAGGGCATGGCTTGCCGGTGTTGGAGCATAAAGGCGTGTCCATAGACCCGGCCGCGCATCAGGTGTTTTATCACGGCGCGGCGGTGGAATTGTCGCAAAAGGAATATGATATTTTGAATTACCTGATGGGTCATATCGGCCATGTTACCTCCCGGGCCAGGCTGGAAGAAGCTTTGTATGCCTGGGGCTCGGAAGTGGAAAGCAATGCTGTCGAGGTGCATATCCATCATTTGCGTAAAAAACTGGATACCAATCTAATCCGTACCATTCGCGGCGTGGGTTATATCATCGACGAACACTAGGAGTATGCGACTCAAGTTTCGTCCCCGCTCGCTGAAAAAACAGCTGCTGTTTTTTTTGCTGTCTTCCCTGTTGTTGGTTTGGGGGGCGACCGTCTACGTCAGCTATCAGCAAACCCGCGACGAAATCACCAAGCTGTTCAATGCCGAGCTGGCGCAATCGGCGCGGGTAGTGCACTCGTTTGTCGAAAACCTGTTGCAGCAGCGCCGGCTGACCAAGTTATGGGATCAGGATAAATCGCCCGACCTGTTTTATATGCCGATTTTAGGGCATAAATACGAGCGCAAAATCGCCTTCCAGTTGCGTTCGGTCAAGGATGGCGTGGTGTTGCGCTCGGAAAGTGCGCCGGAATTTGCTTTGTCCCTGACCCGAAACGGGTTCAGCGATACTTTGATTAACAGCCAAGTCTGGCATGTATTTAGTATCGGCACCGAGAACGGCGATTATGTGATTCATGTCGGCCAGCGCGACGACATTCGCCGCGAGCTGGTGGCCTCTTTGGCCAATCAAGAGCTTTTGGCCATGCTGCTGGCCTTTCCGGTTTTGGGGCTGGTGATTTGGCTGATCGTCAGCCGCACTTTACGTCCTGTTAATCAACTCAAGGAACAATTGGCTTCACGGGAAGCGGGGTACTTGCAGCCTTTGTCGCTTGATCAGTTGCCCGAGGAAGTGGTGCCCATGGTGGAGCAGATCAATACCTTGTTTGTGTTGCTGGAACAGGCCTTCGCCAACGAGCGCAATTTTACCTCGGACGCTTCGCATGAGCTTAAAACGCCTTTGGCGGGATTGATGACGCAGCTTCAGGTGGCGCAAAAGACCAAGGATGCCGCCATGCGCGGCCAGGCGCTGCAAAAATGTCAGCAGGCCGTGTTGCGCATGACGCATATGGTGCAGCAACTGTTGACCCTGTCCAGAGTCCAGCATCAGAATGTGCAACTCGGCAAACAGTGGGTAAATCTCAAGCAGGCCATGATTGCCGTCATTGCCGAAATCGAATTTTCCGCGCACGAAAAAAACATCGAAATCGAATTGAAAGGTGATGATGGCGTTGCCATAGAGGCTAATTCGGAATTATTGAATATCTTGTTCCGGAACTTAATCGATAACGCTATTAAATATACCCCGGTCGGCGGCATAGTGAATGTGGCTATAGCGCGCGAGGTAAGCCAGATAGCGGTCATTATCGAAGACAGTGGGCCGGGGGTGGCGGATGAAGATTACGAGCGGATTACCCAGCGATTTTACCGTTGCGTGGAAACCGCTCAAGCCGCCGAGGGCAGCGGGCTGGGGTTGTCGATTGTCAAGCGCATCATCCGTCTGCATGACGCGGACATCGTTTTTTCAAAAGCGCAATTGGGAGGTTTAAAAGTCTCGCTACGGTTCGATTTGCCGAAAGGTCCGGGTAAACCCAATTAAGGTTCAGCTTTTAGGTCGATTATGATGTAATCAGCGGCCGTTTTTTGAGTGGTTCTTATACATCGGATTTAATGATGCGGAAATTGCGTAAGTTTATTTTGATTGTGCTGGTTTTAAGTTTGCCGGGCTGCGGCCAGTTGGGCGACAGGCAGAATGCCGGGACTGTGGTTTTTGTAAACCCTTTGAATAGGCAGTTTGCCGGGCGGAATGTGCTCAGCTTCGATGTCTACGCCGAAGAGGGTATTTTGCATGCCTTGGTTGCCGTGGAAACGGCTAAGCCGAAACAACCGTATATCGGATATTTACGTTCGGAGGACGGCGGATCGAGCTGGTCGAAACCGGTTGAAATTGGTCAATATGCAACGGCAACCGTGGAGTCAGGAGCCGGTAATGATGTGCAGATTGCCGCTTACGGCAAATCTTTGATGGCCATTTGGCAAGTGACCGGAGAAATTCCGGGGATGGGGCCGTTGCAAGCGGTTTATTCGCGGGATGGAGGGCAATCCTGGTTGCCTGGGGCGAATCCTACCGGTAGCGAAGCCGATCAATCCCACGCTGATCTGGTGGCGGACCATGCGGGCCGATTCCATTTAGTGTGGCTGGATGACCGCGATGAAAACGGCCACCAGGGCTTGAGGTATGCCCGCAGTTCCGATCTTGGCCGGCATTGGGAGATGGCGCAAACCATAGACGAATCCACGTGTTCCTGCTGCTGGAATCGCCTAGCGCTTGGTTTGGATGGACAACTGAACGCGTTGTACCGGGATATGGAGCCGCGCGATATGGCGTTGGCGCAGTCTTTTGATGCCGGACAAAACTGGCGACGCGTTAGCACGGTCGGCGCATTCAACTGGGTATTCGACGGTTGTCCGCACAACGGCGGCGCCTTAGCTTGGGGCGGCGCGCAAACTTGGCATGGTTTGGTTTGGACGGGTGCCGAAAATAAAGCCGGCCTGTATTATGTGCGGTCTACTGATAACGGGAACAGTTGGTCGAAGCCGCAAGCCATGGGTGGAGAAAGCTTGGCTTTTCATAGCGATATTGCGGATATGGGCAATGAACGTTTGCTGGCCGTTTGGGATGCCATGGGGGCGGACGGTTCGTCCGTCATGCTCGGCGAATCCTTCGATCATGGCGGGCATTGGACGGTTGCCAGACAGATTTCCGCGCCGGGCAATTCGGCGGTGTTTCCGCGGGTTGTGGCGACGCCATCCGGCGTGTTGGCCATGTGGATTGAGCAAAAGCCGGGCGCGGCCAAGCAGTGGGTAGCTGCGTTACTAAAATAATTTTAATCATTAAGAGATTGTCATGCGTAAATTAACCACACTACTTAAACCCTTACTCTTATTTGTTGCGCTGTTGAGCCCGGTCGCGGCCTCGGCGCATGCGATTTTGGTTAAGTCGCAGCCGGCTAAGGACGAGGAGGTCGTCGAGGCGCCGAAACAGGTCGACTTGTGGTTCAACGACCCGGTCAGAAGCGAATACAAAGCATTGGCGGTGATCGATAGCGAAGGCAAGCGGGTGGATAACCGGGATGTCGAACAAGATTTGTTGGACGGCTCCCATATCCACGCCACTGTTGAAGCTCTGCCGCCCGGTACGTATACCATCCGCTATCGCGTGGTCTCCCAAGATACGCATATCGTCACCGGCAAATTTCAATTTACCGTAAAACCTTAATGCAGCCCAGGCTCTTAATGCATGAATATTCAACGTTTATTTATTTTATGGGTACCCGTTTTGATGGCGGGTGTGTTGTTGCTGACTGGTTGCGAACAGCTCGGTTTCGGTGCTAAACAATCCAATGCGCTAGGTAACAGGCCCGATTTGGATTGCATTATCGCCAACGATTTTTATGCGGTGCATTTCAGCGCTTATCTGCAGCCAAACAAGGAAGCGTTAACCCCCGACAATAAAGCCGCCTTTGTGCCTTTCTGCCAAAAGATTCCGCGGGCGGGCAAAATGTTTTTTACCGCTGACTTGATCGACCGCGATATACGGGCCACTCCAATAGGCATTAAGTTGGTGGAAGTGGAAAAAACCGGTCAAAAAGTCCCGGATGATATTCGTGAAATCCGCACGATTACGGAAATACCGGCCAAACTATATCCGCGTGGCGCGGTGGAAGCGCAAGCCGATGTGGATAAAAACGGCGATTACCTGTTGTATTTTTTGATCGGCGATGCGATTGAAGAGGATGATAAATTCCGGGTGCCTTTGGAGGTAGGGGTTGATCCGAACGACAATACCTTGGTCTTGATCCTCGGCATTACGATAGCTCTGGCTGTCATGTTGGGTATGGGTTTTTTACTGTATTGGTATAAATTCAAGCCGCAAAGAAATGACGATTTGCAGGTCTAAGGCATTATCGATGCATGCTAAGGGCGGTATTGCGCGCCGTTTTATTTTTGTACTGCCGCTTTGGCCGCCAATGGCATTTGGGGCCCACCTGCCCGGATTGAGTTCTATTGATTTGCAAATTGCACCGAATGAAATTGCAGCCGGAATGACTTTGTGCGTTGCAAGACATCAATGGCTTTGGGTTTTAAATAACCGAGAGGGTATTGCGCGGAAGTTTTCGGCGGGCTCTGTCCCCGACATTATTAATTTTATGGGGCATATTGGGTTGATTGAACGCACCCTTTTAAGGCATGAGAATTGTTAAAGCCGATGCCGTGTCGTGCATATAGCGGTTTCGGCGTAAAGCGGAGAGTGTGGGAGCAAGAATAGCGGTCAGGATATTTTGATTGTCGTTTTGGCGGCATGCGTGCGGCTCGTGAGGTCGCAATGGCATGGGGCTACTGCTTTTGAAACGGGCAATCAAAAGCAGTGCAAAGATTGGGAAAAACACAGGATTAGAGGTCGGGCAGTCCTGTTAAGCCTTCAACCGACCAATTTTCAATGTTGCTGGCGCCGGATAAGTCGTCGCCATTTTCGTATTGAATGCGGCAGACGTACTGATAGGCTGTGCTCGGCGTATCTTTCGTGGCTATTTCAACTGTTGCGTTAATGATGTATTCATAATTCCCGATACTCCAGGCATTGGTCGGCTGGCTGGCGAACGCCGCGGTAGTTTCCGTCGAGTCGAATTGACTGTTTATATGGCTATTGCAATGAGTAAAGGCAAGGGCTGTCATGTCGTTCGAAATGGGCATGGGATCCGCGTTGTCCTTGCTGTCGACCAGAAATAAATCGGAAGCGGCTATGTCGTACATCCACGGCAGAAGAAACTTAATCTGCAGCGCAAGCAGGACTGCTAAGCAGGCAACAAAAAGGATAATTTTTTTTTTGTTCATGGCAATTTGGTGTGTGGTGGTGTTGTAATTGGGGAGAGCAATCTCCGCGAGGATTCTAGCAAAAAACAATGGATAGCGTTAAGCGATTGGCATCGGGCAAGAGCGCGCGTGAAAAAGGATAAAAAACCGGAATATGGTATTGACAAGGAATACCGAGATGGTAGACTGCAAGGCACTCTGAGGGAGGTGAGTGGTTCATTCGATACCGGATGAATTTTTAATAAAGGGAAAAACAAAGAACTCCCGGCAAATCGCTGGGGATTTAGATAATCTTTTAGGAGGTAGAAATGGCTGCTACAACTGAATCAGTTAAGGCTGATGCTGCGGAAGCACCGCTTTTAAACAAAAGAAACCTGACATTGGGCATGTTGCTCTATTTGGTTTTCTATTCTTTCATTCGTTGGTACGAAGGTGTCTATGGCTGGTCCGCTGGTCTTGATTCATTTGCTCCAGAGTTTGAAACATACTGGATGAACATGTTGTACATCGAGATCGTATGCGAAGTTATACTGTTCTCAGGTATCAATGGTTACCTTTGGAAAACTCGTGATCGTAAAGTAATGTCAATCACTCCACGTGAAGAACTGCGTCGTCATTTCACACACTGGATCTGGTTGGTTTGCTACGGTTGGGCAATCTACTGGGGTGCTTCTTACTTCACAGAGCAAGACGGCACATGGCACCAAACCATCGTTCGTGATACTGACTTTACTCCAAGTCACATCATCGAATTCTACCTGTCTTACCCAATCTATATCATCACTGGTACAGCAGCATTTATGTATGCAAAAACAAGACTGCCTACATACCATGAAGGTCTGCACCTGATGTATCTGATTGCGGTAATCGGTCCATTCATGATTCTGCCAAACGTTGGTTTGAACGAATGGGGTCACACATTCTGGTTTATGGAAGAGTTGTTCGTTGCTCCACTGCACTACGGTTTCGTATTCTTTGGTTGGGCTGCTCTGGCTATCATGGGTGTTGTGAATACCGAAGTAATGGCAATTACCAAATTGCTGAAAAAAGACCTGGCTTAATCCAAGTCTGTAAAAGTAAATACTATCTCCTTTCTTGCCCCGCTTAGGTGGGGCAGGATAAGGGAAAGTAAAAAAAATATAATTTTAATTCTTTAGGAGGTAAGCTAATGAGCGCATCTCAATCAGCTGTACGTTCTCGTGCGGAAGCGGTACAAGTTTCCCGTACGTTTGACTGGATGATTCTTTTTACACTGTTCACAGCGGTTCTGGGCGGTTATCACATTCACTATATGTTGACTGGTGGTGACTGGGACTTCTGGACCGACTGGAAAGATAGACGTCTATGGGTAACCGTAGCACCTATCGTTTCTATTACATTCCCTGCGGCTGTTCAAGCTTGCTTGTGGTGGAGATACCGTTTGCCAATCGGCGCTACTATTTCCGTAGTTGCTCTGATGATAGGTGAGTGGATCAACAGATATATGAACTTCTGGGGTTGGACTTACTTCCCAGTAAATATCTGCTTCCCATCTAACCTGCTGCCAGGCGCTATCGTTCTGGACGTTATCCTGATGTTGGGTAACAGCATGACCCTGACCGCTGTTGTTGGTGGTTTGGCTTATGGCTTGTTGTTCTACCCAGGTAACTGGCCTGTAATCGCTCCATTGCACGTGCCTGTAGAATACAACGGCATGATGATGACTCTGGCCGACTTGCAAGGTTACCACTACGTTAGAACTGGTACACCTGAATACATCCGTATGGTAGAGAAAGGTACATTAAGAACTTTCGGTAAAGACGTTGCTCCAGTATCAGCGTTCTTCTCTGGATTCGTTTCTATCATCATTTACTTCTTGTGGCACTTCTTCGGCAGATGGTTCGCTAAAACCGACTTCATCGCTGACGACGCATCCTAATCTGAAGTTTTGATTGAAAATGACATCTGACGAATTTGAATTAACAAGTTTGTCAGTAGATCTTAATTACAAGATTCTCTAGTAATAGAGGAGGAAATATGAAAATAATTAAAGACAAAGTTGCAAAACTGTCCTTTGTCGCACTGCTGATCACAATGACAGCAGCGATGTTCTACGCTCCAACAGCATCTGCTCATGGTGAAAAGTCACAAGCTGCGTTCATGCGTATGCGTACTATTCACTGGTTTGACTTGAACTGGTCAAAAGAAGAAGTGCCTGTTAACGACACTATGACCATTTCCGGTAAATTCCTGGTATTCGCAGGATGGCCTGAAACTGTTGATAAGCCAGAAGTATCGTTCCTGAACGTTGGTATCCCTGGTCCAGTATTTATCCGTGCTGGTTCTTGGATCGGTGGTCAGTTGGTTCCTCGGTCAGTTTCTTTGGAACTGGGCGAAGTTTATGAGTTCAAAGTACTGTTGAAAGCACGTCGTCCAGGCGACTGGCACGTTCATTCAATGATGAACGTTCAAGGCGGTGGTCCAATCATCGGTCCAGGCAAATGGGTAACCATTACTGGTTCTATGAGCGAGTTTGTTAACCCAGTTACTACTTTGACTGGTCAAACAATCAACCTGGAAACCTATGCTCTGGATAACGTTTATTTCTGGCACGCAGTATGGTTTGCAATTGCCTTTGCTTGGTTGTTGTTCTGGATCAAACGTCCATTGTTTGTTCCACGCCACATCGCTGTAAGCACTGGTAAAGCCGACACCCTGATCTCTGCCGGCGATAAAAAAGTTGGTATGTTGTTCGCTGTAGGTACCATGGTTATCGTTGCTGCTTCTATGGGCGCAACTAACGAAAAATACCCTGTAACAACTCCATTGCAAGCTGGTTTGTTGCGTGGTATGAAAACTTATCAAATGCCTGAATCTACTGTTTCAGTAAAAGTTGATGACGCTACATACCGTGTACCAGGTCGTGCTATGCAAATGACACTGACTATCACCAACAATGGCGATTCTCCTGTTCGTTTGGGCGAATTCAACACTGCTGGTGTACGCTTCCTGGATCCAGCTGTTCATGAAGATGAAACCAGCTACCCAGATGACTTGTTGGCAGAAGAAGGTTTAACTGTTAGCGACAATAGCCCACTGGCTCCAGGTGAGACCCGTACTGTTGAAGTTACAGCTTCTGACGCAGCATGGGAAGTATACCGCTTAGCTGACTTGATCTACGATCCAGACAGCCGTTTCGCTGGTTTGTTGTTCTTCTGGGACGAAAGTGGCACACGTCAAATGGTAACAGTTGACGCTCCATTAATCCCATCTTTCATCTAATGAAAGAAATCTAAGATTCGTCTTAGATTGATTAAGAGGAAACCTCCGTTACCCTAGGGTGACGGAGGTTTTTTTTTAGGATTTGTATATCGGAAAACGCAAATGCAGGAAAGCTGATAACCATCGGGGGGCCAGCTAAATCGGTTTTCTTGGATGACGAAAAAGAAAACGCAGATTTCGTAGCGATCGCTGGTAAGCTGAATTTAGATATAAAATAATAATTGTTAACTAAAAGCGCAGTATAAAATGAAAAAAGTAAGATTGATTTTGGCAATCATGCCAATTGCGATTCTAGCTGGATGCTCGGAAAAGGCAGAGTATGAGCAGGCGGTGCTTCAGCAGATGCAGAAAGAAAAAGATATAAAAGATTATAATATTGAGCCGGAAAAAATGGTCGAATGCGTTGTAGTGACATCGTCGAAAGATATGCCTGGCATGGTTCCGATAGACCCGCAGCGGAAACAGGCTTATATAAACTATACAAAGATGTTACGGCTGAATGAGGCGGAAGATCCTAAAAAAATGTTGGAAGAACTGAGAAATGATTTCGGTTCGCCGAAAGCACTAGCGGAGGCGCATGCAAATTATGCGGAAAGTGTGGTGGAATGTATGTCGGGATTGGTAACTGGGACCGAAGAAGCCATTAAAAATAAAACGGAAGATGCAGGCACAAAAAAATAGGGTTGTTTTAGTAGCTTGAGAAATAATTAAGTCACTAAGAGTTAACAATGTTGGCTAGTTGCCTGTATGCACATCGAATAGAATACAAGTGACTGCAATGATGCAGAATAATCCACTGTAGGAGTGCTTCAATGGCTGAAAAACATGTGTCCTTAACTGAGGATGAGCAACACAAAGTATCCAAACTACCCGTTATGGACGGTACTTTGGGGCCTTCGGTAGTTGATATCCGCAGCCTGTATGCTCAAACCGGATACTTCACGTACGATCCGGGGTTTACTTCAACAGCAAGTTGCTCATCGAAAATTACCTTTATCGATGGCGATAACGGAGTTTTATTATACCGAGGCTACCCCATTGAACAATTAGCCGAGAAATGCGATTTCCTGGAAGTTTGCTATTTGCTGCTGAATGGTGAGTTGCCAAATGGTGCCGAAATGAAGGAGTTTGTCACCACTATCAGCAAGCACGTCATGGTGCATGAACAATTAACCAGATTTTATAGCGGGTTTCGGCGCGACGCGCATCCGATGGCGGTACTGGTTGGTGTCGTGGGTGCGTTATCCGCGTTTTATCACGACGGTACGGACGTGACCTGCCGTGAAGATCGATACACGGCAGCAATCAGGCTAATTGCCAAAATGCCGAATATAGTAGCCATGTGCCACAAGTACAGCACCGGCATGCCGTTTATATATCCAAAAAGAAAATTGGGATACGCTGAAAATTTTATGCGGATGATGATGGGCGATCCGTGTGACGAATATATTCCAAATCCGATATTGATAAGAGCGATCGACAGAATCCTAATATTACATGCGGATCATGAGCAAAATGCATCAACATCAACAGTGAGGTTGGCGGGCTCTAGTGGAGCAAACCCCTATGCATGCGTCGCCGCCGGCATCGCCTGTTTATGGGGGGCCGCGCACGGCGGTGCGAACGAAGCAGTGTTAAATATGCTGGAAGAGATAGGGGATGCATCGAATATCCCCGAGTATGTCGCAAAAGCGAAAGACAAAAACGACCCATTCCGGTTGATGGGGTTTGGACATCGGGTATACAAAAATTACGATCCACGCGCGAAGCTGATGAGGCAAACCTGTCACGAAGTCCTTGACGAACTAAATCTCCATAATGACAGGACGTTCAAATTAGCAATGGAATTAGAGCGGATTGCCTTGGAAGACCCCTATTTTGTAGAAAGAAAGCTTTATCCGAATGTGGATTTTTATTCCGGTATTGTATTGAGAGCGCTGGGAATACCAACCGAGATGTTCACGGCAATTTTTGCATTGGCCAGGTCGGTAGGTTGGATCGCTCAATGGGATGAAATGATCTCGGATCCGGAGCTGAAAATCGGCCGGCCACGACAATTGTATAGAGGCGTTCCACAACGCGACGTACAGCCGATATCAAGCCGCTAAAAATCGTTTGAGTTAGGAGTTTGAATATCAATCCTGTTCAAATTCCTAACCAGTAACAAAATAGCTCATTCCTCCCTTGTGTCGTGCGGGTGGCGGTTCACCACTAAAATTGCTTGCTCAATGGCTTTCATGGCAGCTTCGCGCATATCCTGATGCTCTATTTCCGTCATACCGGCTCCTTTATCGACAAGGTTGCGCACATAGCAATTAGGTAAAGAATTAAGTGCAATGCAGGCTACATCCATAAGGAAAGATGGAGATAATGTCTCTTCGCTTTGTTCTTTCAATTGCCACAACTGATCTGTCACCAGTTGTTCGTAATAATTGCAAATATCAAACATGGAATCCTCAATTAGGCTGGAGCATTAGTAACTTTTTAAGAATAGCCGATAAAGCATAACAGAGATAGATTTTGGCTTGTAGGGTAAAGTTTACTCAGTTCGCAATGCATCTAACGGACTCAATCGCGACGCATTAATGGCTGGAATCACTCCGGAAGCAATGCCGATAGCGAACGAAATTAAAAAGGCTGAAGAAATATAATTCCACGCCAACTGGACAGGCAACCCGGGAACTAAAACCGAGGCTAACTGTGTCAGAAAAACGCCCAACAAGATGCCCCCTGTCCCGCCAATCAAGCTCAACAGCAAAGCCTCGCTCAAAAATAATCTGAAAATTACAAACCGTTCAGCGCCTATCGCCCTTAATAGACCTATTTCGGTCACCCTTTCAGAAACGGCAATAGTCATGATAGTAAATATACCAACCGAACCTACCAATAAAGAAATACTACCTAAGGCCGCAACAGCCATGGTTAAAACACTCAGTACGGAATCCATTTTTTCCAGCATTTGATTTTGCGTAACGATAGTAAAATCTTCGGAGCCATGGCGTATGATGAGACGTTGTTGAATTCGTTGTTCGATAATTTCGCTGGACGCTTGGCTGTTATATAGGACGTCAATTTCCATCACACTTTGCCGGTCAAACATCTCCATGGCTTTGCCGCTGGGTATATAAACGCAGTCGTCCAGATCGAAACCCAACATCTGGCCCTTGGCTTCCATGACACCTATTACGCGGAACCGGTCATCGCCAATCCGAATTCTCCGGCCTAACGACGAAGATGCCCCAAAAAGTTCTGCTTGTATTTTGCTGCCCAAAACCGCGAATGAGCGCGGGTTTTCCAGGCTGTCGTCGGGTAAAAAACGTCCTCTTTGAACATTGAATTGCCATACCAAAGTTAGTGCCGCGCTGACACCGAATACAGTAGCTCGGCGTTGCTTATTATCGGCTTCGATGCGCGCATTGCCTTGAATGACCGGCATGGCCGCAATAACCTGATCAAGGTTTTGCAAACTGGTCGTGTCGGAAATAGACAACGGGCGAACCGTGCTGATGGTGGCGCCGGATAAACCGAAGGTGGTGGTTTTGCCGGGGTAAACAGCGATTAAATGGGTGCCGAACTGCGTGAATTCAGACAGAACAAAATGGTGGATGCCCCGGCCGATTGAGGTGAGTATCACAACTGCCGCAATGCCGATAATCAGTCCCAGAGCGGTTAATAATGAACGCTGCTTATGACTGGAAATGCTGCGTAACGCTAGCGATAACAAGTCCGGCCAAAGCATGGGTTATCGCCTTGCCAGAGAGGATACGGGGTCTAAGCGGGCCGCTTTGCGGGCCGGTAGAACCCCGAAGATCAAGCCGGTGCCGAGCGCAACCGCGATAGAAGATAGCCACGACCACAAGGGTAGGCTAAGCGGAAAATTGGGATAAAGCCATTGTAAAATAATAATACCGGCTTTGCCGAGCAGGCTGCCGGCGATAGCGCCCGCGAATGTAAGAAGCGCTGCTTCCGATAAAAATAAATTCAGTAACTGACTTTGTGTAGCGCCAAGCGCTTTCAGCAGGCCGATTTCGCCCGTGCGTTGACTGACGCTGACCAGCATGACGTTCATGACAAGAACGCCGGCAACAGCAAGACTGACAGCGGCTATACCGGCAACGGCAAGGGTCAAGGCGGATAATATTTTGTCAAAGGTATTAACGACACTGTCCTGCGTGATCAGCGTGACATCGTCCTCTCCCTCGTGCCGCAGCTTGATAATGCGCTTAACTTCATCCATGGCTTTATACATGGCATCCTGGGAGTGGGTTTCAATCAATATGCGGAACAGCGAATGGCTATCGAATAGCGCCATGGCCGAGGCGACGGGAACAATCACGAGTTCGTCAAAACCGACACCTATGGATTGCCCTTCCCTTGCCAGCACGCCAATGACGCGAAAACGGCGATCATTGATGCGCAACCATTGCCCCACCGCTTGTCGGCGCGGGAATAACTGTTCCGCTATGGTTTGACCGATCACGCACACCGGTATTTCCTTATCGGCAGCCGCATTGGGTAGGAATTGACCGTATGCCATACTCAAATGCCTGACTTTCAGCAACGCAAAGGTGGAGCCCATGATATTGGTTTCGCGTTCAAGGCCGCCGGCGGAAATAGGCGCGGAACCGATGCTGACTGGGGCGATGGCGGCGATATTGCGGCTTTTGAATAAGGCATTCGCGTCATCCAGCGTGAGGTCGCGCGGAGTTTCTCCAAAAATGGGCGGATGTCCGCCTGTCGTTTCGGTGCGGCCGGGTAGCACGATGATCAAATGGGTGCCCAAGGCTTCGAATTCGTTAACCACATAGTTGCGGGCGCTATCTCCCAGAGCAATTAAAACGTTCACGGAGGCCACGCCGATACTCATGGCCAGCACTATCAATGCGGCCCTGACAGGCTGTGTTTTGATCGCCTTGAAGGCGTGAAACAAAATATCTTGCGGCAGCATGAAAAGTTTGGTTTGGGTATTACGCGCAGTGTAGCGCCGATAAAACCTATTGTCACAGCTAAACGGTTAAACTATCCAGGCAACGTAGCGTTTACCGACCAAGCCAAGCCGCATTGAAAACCCCCCAAGCATTTCGCAGATTAAGGCATTATCGATCCCTATCGGCCGGGCATAAGGGCCTATTGGAAATGGTATTGGCCTGTTTGTTATTTTCATTGATGAACGCTTGCGTCTATGCCGTCAAGCTTTTCGATGCCGATATGCCGGCAGCCATGGTGAGTTTTGTCAGGGTTTTAAGCAACTTATTGATATTGATGGTGCCGGCGATTTTGCATAACAAACTAAAGGCTTTAGGCGGAGATGGGCGGCCGTCGCTTTGGTTGCGCGGGTTATTCGGCTCGACGGCGCTCATGCTGTCTTTTACCGCGATAAGCCGTATCGGCCCGGGTGAAAGCGCCTTTTTAACCGCCAGTAGCGGCGTATTTGTGGCATTGCTGAGTCCTCGGGTGTTGGGGCAGAAAAACTCCTGGCTGGCCTGGTTGGCGATTTTAGGATCATTGGCCGGCGTGGCCCTATTGTTCAAACCGGATGGACACGGCAGCGATATATTGGGCCGCACAATGGCGTTGCTATCTGGCTTTTTGTCGGCCTTGGCTTATCTGATGGTGGCTCGGGCCGGCCGCAGCAATTCGCCGCAATCCGTAATTTTTTACTTCTGCCTGGTGGCGATGTTGTTACATTTTGTGTATTTCGCCAATTTCGGCTTTCGATTTCCGCGCGAACCGGAAACCTGGAGCTTGTTATTGTTGACCGGCATCCTGGGCAGCGGCGCCCAATTTTGCATGACACGAGCCTATCAAGCCGCGCCGGCCGCCTTGGTCAGCGCGGTCGGGTACTTGGCGCCGGTATTGAGTCTGGCGTGGGGTATCGCCTTTTTCGCCCAATTACCCGGGCAAAATGCCTTGCTGGGTTCGTCGCTAATAGTGCTGTTTGGCGTGATATTGCCCTTCATACGGAAGTTGTAATACAGCAACTGTTGTTGAAGATGCACAACAGCGGTGCGTATTGCACCAGTCAGGGCTGCCTGAAGGCGCATAAATGCATTCAACATATTGATTTATAACGATTTTAATGGGCATGCATCTTGCTGGAATGAGTTTGTGTTCTAGCTTGACTGAGGTTCGCCATGGCAGACTGTCAACGATTCAGCGATATTTCCGTATCGGAAAGAATACTGAATAGCTTGTTTTTATTGAGTATCGCGATGGGCTACTTGTTTTCGTTAGGGCAAGTGTTTTTCGTGCACCAGGGCCGGGACGGACAACCGGGATTATCCATCGCCGACATTGCGATTGCCTACCATGGCAGCAGGGACCAAACCCGTTTGGCGGCCGCCATTAACGGCCCCATGGCCGGCAATCTGAAATCCCTGACTGACAAGGAAATCATATTGGACTGGATAGACTCCGGCGCCGGACAGGCTGTCTACGATGCGCGGGTGGCGCCTATCCTGCAACGTGATTGCCTGGGTTGTCATTCGCCGGCCAGCGGCATGAACCTACCGCCGCTGACCGGTTATGAACAAGTGGCCAAGCTCACGGAGGTAGACAAAGGCGCGTCTATTCCCTCGCTGGTGCGGGTGTCGCACATTCATTTGTTCGGCATTGCCTTTATTCTGTTTTTCGTCGGTAAATTATTCGTACTTTGCGAAATTCCGGTATGGTTAAAGCGCTTGACCATCGGCATCCCGTTTATGAGTATGCTGACCGATATTTTTGCCTGGTATCTGACTCGGGAAACCCCGGAATTTGCTTATTTGCTGGTGTTGAGCGGCGGCCTGATGGGCGTGTCGCTGAATTTTCAGATTCTATTGAGCCTGTACCAGATGTGGTTGCCTGCAATAGAAATGGCCAGCCTGCAAAGCACTTTGAACGTCGCCGTCGGCCGAATCAAAGCGAATGTCAGCAAACTTGCGGTCGAATTAATGAGGCGTGGGCGGCAATGGACAAGCGCGTGGTGGAAGGGCTTGGCCGGCCAGCCGATGCAGCGCTGTATGGAAAAGGTAAGGAAACAGGTGTTCTGTTTTGCGGACAGCATAAAAAACCGCCTGCCGAACGGCAGGCGGCTGTTTTAAGTTTCAGCCCCGGCC
>NZ_JANIBK010000066.1 GCF_024505165.1 Methylomonas rivi | reverse complement strand
TCAAGCAAGCCGGCGGCCACGCCGCTTCCGGCCTGGAAAAGCCCCATGGATTTGCCGTCGGGGTATTCCGCGTGGAGGAAATGCTGGCGTACCAGTTCAAAGCCGGATTATCCAAGGCACTTGCTTTTATGCTGCAAGACCGGGAAGCCGGCGATGAGAAGGGGCTTTTATACCGCTCAGGCAATCCCGTTCAAGCCGATTTAAGTTTTTTTTCCTGGGAAGACGACATTCCGTTTAACGGCCGGCTTTGGCATCTATCCGTTTATCCCACGCCGGACTATTTGGTTGCCAACCGTTCGTTACTGGCCTGGATGGTGTTGGCCGGCGGCTTGGTTATGGCCAGTTTGTTACAGGCCTTGTTGCTGACGATAACCGGGCGCACGTCTATCGTGCAGCGCCAAGTTCATGAGCAAACCCAACATCTGCAACGCGAAAGCGAAAAAAACCTGGCCTTGTTGCATAATGCCAGCGACGGCATCCATATCCTCGATTTAAACGGCAATATCATCGAGGCCAGCGATTCCTTTTGCGCGATGCTAGGCTACCGGCGCGATGAAGTCTTGGGTATGCACGTATCCGAATGGGACGCCGGATTTAGCGATCCGGCGGAACTAATGCGCGTTTTCAGACGCCAATTCGAGGCCCCGGTGCGCAGCCAGTTCGAAACCCGCCACCGGCGCAAGGACGGCGGCATCTTCGATGTCGAGGTCAGCGGATTTCCGCTGCGGATGCAGGACCGGCAAGTGCTGTTCAATTCTTCGCGCGATATTTCGGCACGCAAACAAGCCGAAGCGGAGCTGCGCATCGCCGCCATTGCCTTCGAGTCCCAGGAAGGCATATTGGTCACCGATGCCGGCGGCGACATTCTCAGGGTAAACCATGCCTTCAGCCGCATAACCGGCTTTGCCGCCGCGGAAGTAATCGGCAAAAACCCGAGATTACTAAACTCGGGCAAACATGACGCCGACTTCTACCAAGCAATGTGGGCAAATCTGCATGACACCGGTTCGTGGGCGGGCGAAATTTGGAACCGGCGGAAAAACGGCGAAGTCTACCCGGAAAAACTGACCATCACCGCGGTAAAGGATGCCGGCGGCAATATTACCAATTACGTTGCCACGCTGACCGACATTACCCTGACCAAGGCCGCCGCGGATAAGATCGAGCAACTCGCATACTACGACCCTTTAACCCATCTAGCCAATCGCCGGCTGTTACTGGACAGACTGCAGCAAGCCTTAATTTCCTCCGCGCGCAGCGGGCGGGAAGGCGCGCTTTTATTTATCGACCTGGACAATTTCAAGCAGATCAACGATACGCTCGGGCACGACATAGGCGACTTACTGCTGCGGGAAGTGGCGGAACGCCTGAAGGCCTGCGTGCGAGAAGGCGATACCGTGGCTCGCCTGGGCGGCGACGAATTCGTGGTGATGCTGGAAGACCTGAGCGAGCAGAGTCTGGAAGCCGTGGCGCAAACCGAACTGGTGGCCAACAAAATCCTCTCGGCCTTCAACCGGGTTTACATGCTGGATAAACATGAATACCGCAACACCTCCAGCATAGGCATCACCTTATTCGACCGGCAGAATAAACAGCAAACCGCGGATGCGATTCTGAAACAGGCCGACATCGCCTTGTATCAAGCCAAAAAAGCCGGCCGTAATACCTTGCGTTTCTTCGACCCCATCATGCAAACCAGCCTGAACCAGCGGGTTGCGCTGGAAAAGTCGTTGCGGCAAGCGATAGAGCAACAACAATTCCATTTGTATTACCAAATCCAGACCCATCATTTGGGCCATGCCTTGGGAGCGGAAGCTCTGATCCGTTGGCGGCACCCGGAAAAAGGCTTGATCGAGCCCGCCCATTTCATCCCAATGGCGGAAGAGACCGGCCTGATCCTGCCGATTGGGCAGTGGGTGCTGGAAACGGCATGCGCCCAACTCAAGGCATGGCAACCGAATACGCTGACCCGCAATCTGGCGATTTCCATCAACGTCAGCCCCAAGCAATTTCATCAGCCCGCTTTCGTTTCCATGGTCCAGTCCGCCATACGCCGCCATGCCGTCGACCCCGCCCTGCTGAAACTGGAACTGACCGAAAGCATACTGCTTGAAAGTATCGAACACACGGTGTCCACCATGAATGCATTGAAAGACGCCGGTATCGGCATATCGCTGGACGACTTCGGCACCGGCTATTCCTGCCTGCAATACCTCAAGCGCTTGCCGCTGACGCAGTTGAAGATAGACCGCTCGTTTGTGCGCGACATTGCCGCCGACGCCAACGACAGAGCCATCGTACGCACCATTATTGCAATGGCGCAAAGCTTGGAGCTGAACATTATCGCCGAAGGGGTGGAAACGGAAGACCAGCGGCAAATCCTGCTAAGAAAAGGCTGCACCAACTACCAGGGCTATCTGTTCGGCAAACCCTTGCCGCATGACCAGTTCGAATTGTTGTTAAGCCGTTTCCCGGCAAACGGCAAGGCTCAAGCTTAAGCGTTCGGCCATGGCGTTCGCGATCCGGGAACAGCGCATGACTATCCCCGCGCTTTCAGCATAATTTGCCAACCCAACCCTTTAAGTTACCCAATATGTCCGCACTCGCTTATTCAGCCATAGCTCCCTTGATCCCGGCCGCCGGCGGGCGGATTTACATCGGCTACAGCGGCGGCATCGATTCGCATGTGCTGCTGCATCTGTGCGCCGGCCAAGCCGATTTGCAACCGCGCCTTACCGCCGTCCACATCCATCATGGCTTGCAAGCGCAGGCGGACAGTTGGGCGGAACACTGCCGCCGGCAGGCCGCTATCTTGGGAACCGGGTTTTTGCGCATCCATGTCGACGCCCGAGCCGCCAACGGCGAAAGTCCGGAAGCCGCCGCCCGACAGGCCCGCTACAGTGCCTTAATGGAATTAATCCAGCCGGACGATTTGCTGCTATTTGCCCAGCACAGGGAAGACCAGATGGAAACCGTGCTGCTACAACTGTTTCGCGGCGCCGGCATCCAGGGTTTGGCCGCCATGCCGCTTGCAGCGCCCTTCGGGGACGGCACCCTGGCAAGACCGCTGCTGCACACCGCCAAATCGGCCATCCGGGAATACGCCCGCGTCCACGGGTTGAATTGGATAGAAGACCCCAGCAATCAAAACAGCGATTTCGACCGCAATTTTCTGCGCAATGAAGTGGTGCCGCTGTTAAAGCGGCGCTGGCCGTCACTGGACAAAACCGTAGCGCGCAGCGCCCGGCATTGCGGGGAAGCCGCGGCCCTTTTAAACGCCTGGAGCGAACCGCGCCTCGGCCGGCTGCTGAATCCCGCCGGCAACGGCCTGAACCTGGACGGGCTGCAGTCCCTGGAGGACGCGGCAATCAACGGGCTGTTACGGCAATGGTTCGGCTCGCTGGGCTTAAAACCGCCCAGCCAGGCTTTGCTGGAAACCGTCAGGCAACAATTTCTGCACACCGGCGCCAACGCCAGCCCTCGCTTGGCCATCCAAGGCCGCGTCCTCAAGAAATACCGGCAAACGCTGTATTGCCTGACCGAGCAATCCTTTAACCCGCTGCCGGAACCGCTGAACTGGCCCGCCAATACCAACAGCATCCGCCTGCCCGACGGTAGCGTTTTGTCCTTAACGGCCGCCGGCTCGGGTATCGGCCAAGCGCTTTGGCATAATAGCCGCATTACATTAAAGCCCCGTAGCGGCGGGGAAAAACTCAAGCTGCCCAACCGGGCAGGCCGCCACGATTTAAAAAAACTGTTTCAGGAAGCCGGCATCCCGCCCTGGGAAAGATCCAGCCGGCCGTTGATTTATCTGAATGGCAGACTGGCCGGCGTAGCGGGTTTATGGGTAGACGAGTGGGCCTGGACGCAAATTGACGCCGGCTGCTATCGGATCGCTTGGCAACCGCCGCAAAGCGTGTGATGATTGCAATCAGGCAATATTGGGAGGCGAACGATGGAATTAATTCATTCCGCAATCATCGGCATGATGATTGTGATACCGACAATCCTGATCTACAAAAAAGCCGGCCTTAATCCGCTATGGGCGGCACTGGTATTCGTACCTATTGCGGGCCTGCTGGCGGTATTTATGCAGCTGTGTTTCCAGCGCTGGCCCAACAACAAGCGGGAGGATTAACCATGGCCCTGTTTTTTATTTTATTACCGGCTTATATCCTGTTTTGCCTGTGGCTGGGTTACCGGATTTTGCAAAAAGCCGGTTTCGACGGCCGCTGGACCCTGGTTTTGCTGGTTCCCGTGGTGAATATCATCATGATTTGGATTTTCGCCTTCAGCCGTTGGCCCAATTTGAAACCGGGCATCGAACAGGATTTATGAGCGATAAAAGCGTCATCGGACTGCCGGCCATTCTCGTTCCGGTGATATTTTTTATCGTCTTCGATAGCATCGCCCTGGCACTTAATTTCTGGATTTCCGACCAACTGGAAAAAAGCGCGGTAGCGATCAATCTCGCGGGAAGGCAGCGCATGTTGACGCAACGCATGGCCAAATCCTTGCTGATGCTGCAAATGGCCGAAAACGCTAGCGACAAAAAAACCGCATTCGCGGAGTTTTTCCACACCGTCGAGTTGTTCGACCAAACCCTCGCCGGCTTTATCCATGGCGGCATGACCCTGGGCGGCGACGGCAAACCGTTGCTTCTACCGCCGGCCCAAGCCCCAAACGCGGCCCCGATCATCGCCGCCGCCGCGCAACTATGGCTCACCGTCCGGCAAGCCTTATCGTCCGCCCTCGTTTCCGGCGGCGAGGATGGTAGCTTCAAACCGGCCCTGCGGGCAGTTCAGGCCCATAACCTCAAACTCATGGACCTGATGAACGACCTCACCACCGCGCTGGAACAACATGCGACCCGGGAGGTTTTTTTCCTCAGAACCTTGCAAGCCAGCCTGTTGATACTAGCGTTGCTGAACTTCGCCCTGGTTTGCAAACGCTTGTTGAAACAAATCGGGCAATCGCAGAATAATTTGCAAGCCCTGCGAAACATCATCGATTCGATAGAAACGGGCGTGCTTCTGTATGACGGCAACCGGGTGATTCGTTCGGCCAACAAGACGGCCGGGCAATTGTTCGGTTACGAAACCTCCACGTTAATCGGCATGCCGTTAAACCGGCTGATTGTCCCCGAACGGGGACGGACCTTGGGCATCAAACGCGACAACAGCCGCTTCGTCGCCAAAATCAATACCCAAACTCTGTTCGAAATGAATCAGCAAATCGCTTTATGCACCATCGCGGATGTCAGCGAACAGGAGCAAAAAGAAAATGAGCTGAGGCAAATGGCCTTTTACGATGCGCTCACCGGCCTGCCCAACCGGATTTTGCTGATGGAGCGCTTGCAGCAGGAGCTGCTGCGCGGCAAGCGCGAGTCCAAATTTCTGGTAGTGATGTTCGCCGACCTGGACGGCTTCAAGTCCGTCAACGATAACCTCGGCCACGCGGCCGGCGACATCTTGTTGCAACACGTCGGCCGGCTTTTCCAGCAGTGTTGCCGCGAGATCGACACCGTCGCCCGTTATGGCGGCGACGAGTTTGTGTTCATCCTGACCGGCTTGCAAGACCGGGCGGCGGCCAGGCAAACCGCTAACAACATCATCGACTGCATCCGCCGGGCCTTGCTGGAGAATCCCCATACAACCGGCATCGGCACCAGTATCGGCATAGCCCTTTACCCCAGCGATCGTTCGGAAGCGGCATTGCTGATTAAAGCCGCCGACGAGGCGATGTATCTGGCCAAGCAACAAGGCAAAAACCGTTTTGCCTTCGCTTCCGAATTGCACTAAAAATCTTCCTCGGGGTTTTCCGGGCGCTCGCGGCCGGCCCGCTCCCGTCAAGCCGCAATTAAAAAGGCATTCCCATCGCAAAACTGCTAAAATCGGCGACTTTTCCGACCCCTTGCTATTCGCTAAACAGGGCGCATAACATTCATGACAAAATTCATCTTTATCACCGGCGGCGTGGTGTCATCCTTGGGAAAAGGCATCGCCGCTTCCTCCTTGGCGGCGATTCTCGAAGACCGCGGCCTCAAAGTCACCATCACCAAGCTGGACCCTTACATCAACGTCGACCCCGGCACCATGAGCCCGTTTCAGCACGGCGAAGTGTTCGTCACCGAAGACGGCGCCGAAACCGACCTGGACTTGGGCCATTACGAACGGTTTTTAAAAACCACCATGGCCAAGAAAAACAACTTCACCACCGGCCAGGTTTACGAACAGGTGTTGCGCAACGAACGCAAGGGCGAATATCTGGGCGCCACCGTGCAGGTGATTCCGCACATCACCGACGAAATCAAGCGCCGGGTGTTTGCCAGCGCCGAAGGCAAGGACGTGGCGCTGATCGAAGTCGGCGGCACCGTCGGCGACATCGAGTCGCTGCCCTTCCTGGAATCCATCCGCCAGATGGGCGTGGAGCTGGGCCACGACCGGGCCTTGTTCATCCATTTGACCCTGGTGCCCTACATCAAATCGGCCGGCGAACTGAAAACCAAGCCCACCCAGCATTCGGTCAAGGAATTGCGCACCATCGGCATTCAGCCGGACATTTTGATTTGCCGCTCCGAACAGCCGATTCCGGCCAGCGAACGCAAAAAGATTGCCCTGTTCACCAACGTCAACGAAAAAGCCGTCATTTCCGCCATCGACGCCGACACGATTTACCGGATTCCGCTGCTGCTGCGCGAACAAGGGCTGGACGACATCGTGGTGGCGCAATTGCGCCTGGACGTGCCGCCGGCGGACCTGACTTCCTGGGAAAAAGTGGTGGACGGCCTGACCCATCCGACCGACGAAGTCAATATCGCCATCGTCGGCAAATACGTCGACCACACCGATGCTTACAAATCGTTGAACGAAGCCTTGATTCATGCCGGCATCCACACCCGGCATAAGGTGCAGATCACCTACATCGATTCCGAAACCATCGAAGCCGAAGGCACGTCGCAATTGAAGGATGTCGACGCAATTCTGGTACCGGGCGGTTTCGGCGAGCGTGGCGTGGAAGGTAAAATCTCCACCGTGCGCTTCGCCCGCGAAAACAAAATTCCTTATCTGGGGATTTGTTTAGGCATGCAGTCGGCGGTGATCGAGTTCGCCCGTAACGTCGTCGGCCTGGAAGGCGCGCACAGCACCGAATTTTTACCGAAAAGCCCGCATCCGGTGATCGGCTTGATCACCGAATGGATGGACGAAGCCGGCGAAGTGGTGACGCGCGACGAAGACTCCGACTTGGGCGGCACCATGCGCCTGGGCGCGCAAAAATGCCGCTTGAAATCCGATTCGCTGGCCTTCGAACTGTATCAAAAAGATGTCATCACCGAACGCCATCGCCACCGCTACGAATTCAACAACCAATATCTAAAGCAACTGGAAGCCGCCGGCATGCGCTTTTCCGGCAAATCGCTGGACGGCCGCCTGGTGGAAATCGTGGAACTGCCGGATCACCCCTGGTTTCTGGCTTGCCAATTCCACCCGGAATTTACCTCGACGCCGCGTAACGGCCATGCGCTGTTCTCCGGTTTCGTCGAAGCCGCCGCCAAACACAAAAAACAAGGTAATTCATGAAACTATGTCATTTTGAAGCAGGACTGGACCAGCCGTTTTTCCTGATCGCCGGCACTTGCGTGATCGAAAGCGAACAAATGTCGCTGGACACCGCCGGCACTTTAAAGGAAATCGCCGACCAGCTGAACATTCCCTTTATCTACAAATCCTCGTTCGACAAAGCCAACCGCTCGTCGATGAGCAGCTTTCGCGGCCTGGGGCTGGAAACCGGTTTAAAGATTCTGGAAAAGGTCAAACAACAAATCGGCGTGCCGGTACTGACCGACGTGCACGAAGATACGCCGTTGGCGGAAGTCGCCAGCGTGGTGGATGTGATGCAGACCCCGGCTTTTCTATGCCGGCAAACCAATTTCATCCAAAGCGTGGCGTCCCATGGCATTCCGGTCAATATCAAAAAGGGTCAGTTCATGGCGCCCTGGGATATGGGCAATGTCGTCGCCAAAGCCAAGGCCACCGGCAATGAGCAGATCATGGTTTGCGAGCGCGGCGTCTCGTTTGGCTATAATAATCTGGTGTCCGACATGCGTTCTTTGGCGGTGATGCGCGATACCGGTTGTCCCGTAGTATTCGATGCCACCCACTCCGTGCAATTGCCGGGCGGACAAGGCAATTGTTCCGGCGGCCAGCGCGAACACGTGCCGGTACTGGCCCGTGCCGCCGTAGCGGTCGGCATTGCCGGCTTGTTCATGGAATCGCACCCGAAACCGGACGAAGCACTCAGCGACGGCCCCAACTCCTGGCCCTTGCACCGCATGAAAGAATTACTGGAAATGTTAGTCACCATAGACCGGGCTGTTAAATCCAGCAGCTTTATTGAAACCACTTTATAAACACTTGAAAATCAAACCAAAGGCAAGCTAATGGCAAGAATAGTAGATGTAAAAGCAAGAGAAGTTTTGGATTCGCGCGGCAACCCTACCGTTGAAGCGGAAGTGTATTTGTCCTCCGGCATCGTCGGCAGCGCCATGGTGCCATCCGGCGCCTCCACCGGCGAACGCGAAGCCATCGAATTGCGCGACGGCGACAAATCCCGCTACTTGGGTAAAGGCGTGTTGAACGCGGTTAACTTCGTCAACACCGAGATTCGCGATGCCGTGATCGGTATGGATGCCGACAACCAAGCCGCGCTAGACCAAAAAATGATAGACCTGGACGGCACCGCCAGCAAAAGCCGTTTGGGCGCTAACGCCATATTGGGCGTTTCCATGGCCGCCGCCCGCGCCGCAGCGCAGGAAGCCGGCGTACCGCTGTATAAATTCCTGAACAAATCCGGCGAATTCATCATGCCGGTGCCGATGATGAACATCATCAACGGCGGTTCGCACGCGGACAATAGCGTCGACCTGCAAGAGTTCATGATTCTGCCTGTAGGCGCACCGACTTTCCGCGAAGCCATCCGCTACGGCGCGGAAGTGTTCCATAACCTGGCCAAAGTATTGAAAAGCCGCGGTCTGGCGACGACTGTCGGCGACGAAGGTGGTTTCGCGCCTAACTTGTCTTCCAACGAGGAAGCCATCGAAGTCATCCTGGAAGCCATCGAGAAAGCCGGCTATAAAGCGGGCGAAGACATTTACCTGGGCATGGACGCGGCCGCTTCCGAGTATTTCAAAGACGGCAAATACGTCTTGGCCGCCGAAGGCCGCAGCTTCGACTCCGCGGAAATGATCGACTTCCTGGCGGCTTGGGTGGATAAATACCCGATCATCTCCATCGAAGACGGCCTGGACGAAAACGACTGGGACGGCTGGAAACTGCAAACCGAAAAACTGGGCGGCAAAATCCAATTGGTCGGCGACGACTTGTTCGTGACCAACCCTGCCATCCTGAAAGAAGGCATCGATAAAGGCATCGCCAACTCGATTCTGATCAAGGTCAACCAAATCGGCACCCTGACCGAAACCTTGGCCGCTATCGATATGGCGGGCGCGGCGGGTTACAGCGCGGTGGTTTCACACCGTTCCGGCGAAACCGAAGACACCACCATTGCCGATTTGGTCGTCGCTACCGGTACCGGCCAAATCAAAACCGGTTCCTTGAGCCGTTCCGACCGCGTCGCCAAATACAACCGTCTGATGAAAATCGAAGACGAGCTGGGCGACAAAGCCAAATACGCCGGTCGTAGCGCGTTCAAAATGCTGAAATAAAAAGCGTAGGTTGGGTTTACCCTAAGGGCATAAAAGGCGCTAGCCGTAACCCAACACGTCGACTGCTATGTTGGGTTACGTCCTTCGCTACCGCTCTGGACTAACCCAACCTACCCATTTGAGAAGCCGTCATTAAACACATCATCATCCTCATCATCGCCCTGATTATCCACTTCCAGTACCGGTTGTGGCTGGGCGACGCCAGCGTTTCGCAAATCAACACCTACCGGCAGCAGCTGGATGAGTTGAACAAGGAAGCGCAGGAGAAAAAGGACCGCAACGATGCGCTGTATGCCGAGGTGCTGGATTTGCGCCGCGGTTTGGAAACCATAGAAGAACGCGCCCGTTACGATCTGGGCATGATCAAGGAAAACGAAACCTTTTTTCAAGTGCTTGAATAGCCATTTGAGATATTTCGTTTGAAGAAATTTAACAAGCTTAGGTTATTATTGGTGATCCCAGCCTGTCTGATGTTGGCTGCAGTAGCTGGAATATTTATGATTAGTTTCGACCACAAAAGTAACGTAGCCGAAGCAATTCTTTTTGATACAAAAGATGACGCTCTACGCGACAAAATACTCTTATCCGCAATAACTACCCATTTCCCAATTGGTTCCGATTTTAAAAACGTTCGATCATTTGTTGAAAAGCTAGACGGCCACTGTGAAAACCGTACAACTGGATCAGTTGATTGCTCGATAGGCCTTACTGCAACTATTTGTGTATCAACAACTCTTCATATTTTGGCAAATGTTTCTGCTGACGGGACAATATCGAATATCTCTGCCGAATCGAGATTTATGGCATGCTAAAAGTGCATGCAACATAGATAACAATAAAATCTAAAGTTCGTACTTCTAATGAATGAGTTAAGAAGAAAATCAACTCAATGCTGGGCCGTGGTGCCCGCGGCCGGCGTCGGCACACGCATGCAGGCCGACCGCCCCAAACAATATCTGCCGCTGGCCGGCAAAACCGTCATCGAACACACCCTGACCCGCTTATTGCAATCCGGCGCCTTTCAGGCCGTGGCCGTGGCGATTTCGCTTGAAGACCCTTACTGGCCGGAACTGGACATATCAAAACATCCTAACGTGATTACCGCCCCCGGCGGCAAGGAACGCGCGGACTCGGTGCTGTCCGCGTTGAAAGCCCTGCAAGGCAAGGCCGATGAAAACGACTGGGTACTCGTGCACGATGCCGCCCGCCCCTGTTTGACAGCCGAAGACATTCATCGGCAAATCGATACTTTAAAAGACGACGCAGTGGGCGGGATTCTGGCGTTGTCTTCGCATGACACCCTGAAACACGTGGACGGCAACAGCATCACCGCTACCGTCGACCGCAAACACATCTGGCGAGCGCTGACGCCGCAGATGTTCAAATACGGCATGCTGCGCGACGCCCTGCAGCAAACCGAAGGCAACCCGGCCATCACCGACGAAGCCAGCGCGCTGGAATTGCTGGGCTTTCAGCCGAAAATCGTCGAAGGCCGCCCGGACAACATCAAAATCACCCGCCCGGAAGATCTGGCCCTGGCGCAATTTTATATGGAGCAACAAGCATGATACGCGTAGGACAAGGATACGACGTACACCGTTTCAACGACGGCGACCGCATCATTTTGGGCGGCGTCACCATCCCCTACGAAAAAGGCCTGGAAGCCCATTCCGACGGCGACGTGGTGTTGCATGCCCTGGCCGACGCCATCCTCGGCGCGGCGGCGCTGGGCGACATCGGCAAACATTTTCCGGATACCGACCCCAATTTCAAGGGCGCCGACAGCCGGGTATTGCTGCGCCATGTCTATAAAATCGTGCAGGAAAAAGGCTACAAATTGGTCAACGCCGACGTCACCATCATCGCCCAGGCGCCGAAAATGCTGCCGTACATCGACGCCATGCGCGCCAACATCGCCGCCGACCTGCAAGTCGATATCGACTTCATCAACGTCAAAGCCACCACCACCGAAAAGCTGGGTTTCGAGGGCAGGAAGGAAGGCATAGCCGTGCAGGCGGCGGTGCTGATCGAGAAATAAGCGTGCCGGAATCGACTTTGCCGGAATGGCCTTACGCCTACGGCGGCCCATCCGGATCCGGCAACATCAAAGCCGAACCCGAAGATTTCGTCGTCGAGGAAAGTCTGTCTTTCGAACCGGAAGGCAGCGGTGAACATGTATTCCTGTATATCGAAAAAATCGGCGAAAACACCGAATACGTGGCCCGACTGTTGGCGAGACATGCCGGCGTCCGGCAGCGCGACATCGGTTATGCCGGCCTGAAAGACCGCCACGGCCGCACCCGGCAATGGTTCAGCGTCTGGCTGCCCGGCCAGGCCGACCCCGACTGGTCGCCGTTGGAAACCGGCAATCTGAAAATTCTGCAAAGCATACGCCATCCGCGCAAGCTCAAGCGCGGCGTACTGTCCGGCAACCGCTTCAGTTTGCGCATCCGCAACCGGCAAGGCGACCGCGACATAACCGAGCAACAACTGCGGCAAATCCAAACCCTGGGCTTTCCGAATTATTTCGGCGAGCAGCGTTTCGGCCACCAGGGCCGCAATATCGACAAAGCCTTGGCGATGTTCGCCGGCGTCCGGGTCAAACCCGAGCAACGCTCGCTTTACCTGTCCGCCGCGCGTTCGTATTTGTTTAATCTGATGCTGGCGGAGCGGGTCAAGCAGCAAATCTGGCTACGCGTGTTAGCCGGCGATGTGTGTAAATTACAAGGCAGCAATAGCCAGTTTGTGGCGGAAACGCCGGATCAGACCCTGCAACAGCGCATGGCTAGCGGCGATATTTCCGCAACCGCCGCGCTGTGGGGCAAAGGCCTTAACCCCGCCGGCGGCGAAGTGGCTTTATTGGAAAATACCGTCATTGCCGGCCAACCGGCATTGGCGGAAGGTTTATCGAAAGCCGGCCTAGAACTGGACCGCCGCGCCCTGCGCGTAATCCCGGAAAACCTGAGCTGGCAATGGACGGACGACAGCTTGCTACTGGATTTCAACTTGCCCGCCGGCAGTTATGCCACCGCTTTATTGCGCGAGCTGGTTCAGACGCCGGCTTAGGTGCGCTCATTTATCGAACAGGAGATACAGCCTGCGTAGGGCGTATTAGCGATAGCGTAATGTGCCGAATGATTAAAAGCCAACAGGCACAATACGGTTGCGCCTTACGGCCTTGCCGTAGCCTGGATGCAGCGAAGCGGAATCCGGGGATTGCAGGTCAAAGCCACCCGGATTCCATTGCATTTCATCCAGGCTACGCCAGCTGGGATTTTTCGGCGTTTCCCGCCGTAAGAAGTAAGTTGGATGCCGGGTTAGGGTTTTCGCCCGACCCGGCCTTTCAGACTTGATGTTTTTATAGTATTAAAACGGGGAGGACGGGTTTACAAAAAACCGTCCTGTTCTGGAAAAAACCGTTTATGGCAATCCACCAACTCAACCATCGGTTATTTGTCTGGCGCTTTCCGCCGTATTGCACCCAAAACGCCTAAGCCCGACAACATCAGAAAAAACGCATTCGGCAAAGGCACGGCGGCCGTGAATACCAGATTATCCATTGCATAAAATCCATAACCGTCGCCAGTGTAGTTAAATGCCACATGCCGAATATTAGGAAAAGCAATGGAGGCCGGCGTTATATCGTATGGTCCCGGCAGGTTTAGGTCGCTGTATACGAAGCCTAATTTGTTACCGGCAACGTCGTATGCGGTCAAGGTGACGGATTCGTCTTCTGATTTTAGCGGCGGCGGATTGTGCCCGGTGTCCACGCCTTGCAACTCAACGCTACTAACGTCGAAGCTAAAGCTTATCAAGATGCCGTTATCGCCCACTTTTATTTCACTGAGCGGAGAGGTAATTATCTGCCGATCGGCGACAGCAACCGTGCCGAGCTCCGTTATTCCAAGACCCGCTTTGATAACATCGCCGATTATTTCGGGCAGTGTATTCCCGGCAGGAAAAGGCCCAAGCAACGGATAGGAATTTGCGATCGAATGCAAGCTAACGCCCAAATTCAAATACCGCTCGGTTATATTACCGACAGACGAATCCTCGAAATCGATGGTAGTTGCCGACGCATACCGTATTGAAAATAGAAAAACCCCGATGTAGCAAAACGTCTTTGATGATAATTTCATAAAATGAATCCGTGGCACCAGTTTATGCTCCAGCCTTTGTTAATGTTGGCAGATGGAAACAAGGTAAAGCGGAAGCCTTACCTTGCTTTATCTCCCAGTGTA
This sequence comes from Methylomonas rivi, assembly GCF_024505165.1. Taxonomy (GTDB): domain Bacteria; phylum Pseudomonadota; class Gammaproteobacteria; order Methylococcales; family Methylomonadaceae; genus Methylomonas; species Methylomonas rivi. The sequence goes on along the minus strand of NZ_JANIBK010000066.1, from coordinate 5,137 downwards.
AGGTCTAACAACAGACTATCAAGGCTGCGGATGCTGTTCCAGGTTGGCGTCGACGATTTCCTGATGCACGCTGAATACTTCATCGGAATTGGGGTCGACGGCTACCCGCAGCCAATGCACATCGTCGGCGCCGAAGGTTTCCACCCGGGTGGCGTTTTCGATGCGGCGCTTGCTGATAGTGCCCAACATGGGTTTATCGACGCGGTAGTAATGGGAGTCGCCATGTACCAGCGCCACCGGCTTTTTGAATTCGACGGTTTCCCGTTCCAGATCGGCGATAATTTCTTCGAAGCCCTTGCGGCCGCTACTGCCTTTCGCCAATTCAAAACCGAGGTTGGCCTGGAACATCAACAATACCCCGCGAGCGTTTTCCGCCTTGGCTTTGGCGAAGGTTTCCGCGATCCAGGCTTGGGCGGCGGCAATACGGCGATCCACCTCGGCATCGTCATCCGCCGTGCGGGTGGCAAAAGGCGCCAGACCGTTGTTGCTGCCGACGATATGCACTGCGGCGAACATCACATGCTGTTCCATCCAGCGGGTGTTTTCGACGAACTCGGCATGCGCGGGATCATGTGCCTGCGTCTCGATTCGCAGGGTTTTTTGGCCCAGGGTTCGGCCGGGCACCGGGTAAAACAGTTCGCGTAACTTATCCAGACGCTCCAAAGGCAGGTAAGCGCCGTTATTGGCGCGATGGCAATCGGTCCATTCGTTGTCGCCGGGGGTCAGAATAAATGGCTTTTTAAAGGCGGAAAAACGTTGCAACCGGTCCAGGAACAGTTCATCGGAACATAAGCTCGAGCCGTTTTTTATGTCGCCGGCATGCATTACCCATTTCAGTTGTTTGTCGGCATTGATTTCGGCAATCACGTTATCGAGCTTCCAGTAGTCGGCTTCGTTGTAAGGCACGTCGCCGATCAAGGCGAATTCGAATTTGCCATAGCCCTTGGCGTGACGATGCCCGTCATCGGCCGGAGCGGGCTGCGCAAAAAAGGCGCCGCACAAAGCAACGGTTCCCAAGATTTCCAGAGCGTTCTTTTTCATATTCCTGTCCTGTCGATTAAAAGAAACGGCCGCGTGGGCCGGCTAAACAGCCTCAGTGTGCCGCCGGCAAATGACAGGAGAATGAAGAATCGGTTACGGTTTTGGGACACGCAACGGGTGAGCGCGTCTCATCGGCATTCCATTCAGGGTGAACCGCTCGAACCTTATTTAATGCGAATGCTGATGGCCCATTTGGGCCTGCACTTTAATCACAAAGGGATCGGTTTCCTTGTCGCCCAGGTCGGCATAGTCGATGATCTCGTAACTGTCCGCCGACGTAGGCTGCCAGGGCGATTGACCGAGGGGGTAGGCTGTTACCAGTTCGGTGCGTTCGGAAAAGTCGCCATGCCGGCGCTCGATCAGACTCGGCAAAGCCAGATCCATGCGCATCACGATATGCCATTCAGTGCCGTCCACGTTGCCTTGATATTCCCGTAGCGGGTAGCCGTCGCTCCATTCGATGCCGCCGGCAGTCAGTTGCTCCAGCAGTTTGGGATCCAGCATCAGCGACAATTTTTGCCAGGATGGTTCTGCCTGCAGCATTTTCAAATCATCCTGCTGAAATTCGATGGCGCGCCGGTCGGCATGATAAAGCTTGCGATGAATCAGGGCTTGTCCATCCAATTGCCACAATTCGCCTATTCCTAGTTGCGGCCGTTCCGTGACGATTTGCTGTTTGCCGCGCCACAGCCGCCATTCGACCGTTTCCGCTTCGGCATGATGTTCCTCGGTGGATGTTTCATGTTCGTCGCCATCACGACTGGTGACGAATTCCGCCGCCACGGCCGGCAAGCTGACAGAGACCGGATCGATGATTTTCACATCGGCCCGGCGTTGCGCGGGCGTGCCGCAAGCGGTTAAGGTCATGCACACAGCCAGGGCAGCCAGTGTAATTAAGATGCGGTTCATTCGATTGGGCATGGATAACATACATTCAGAAGTAGGCCGGAATACCCAATGGGCACAAGTAAGCGCAGCGTTTCCGGCGGGTTGAGGCGTTTTTGCCGGAAACGCTGCGCTTATTCCGGCCTACGACAACAAACCGGGGACGCATGCGTCCCCGGTTCAGCTCTATTTCGGTTCCGGCATGGAACCGCAAACCTTTACTTGCGCATACCCAGCGCGTCGGCCATCACGTGATAGATCACGTTTTGTTCCAGGGTACCGCGCACCAGATAAGCGCCGGGGCCGTCCGCATAGATAGCCACATCTTCGCCGGCGTGGGTTTCGGAGCCCATGGGCACGGTGGCTTCCTGCATGTAATTGGGGTTACCGGTATCGACATTGGTCAAATCCGGGCGCAATTTGCCGCCGTCATAATTAACGGCAACCGTGCCTTCATCGGCTGGGTTGAATTCCTTGCGCTGCATGCCACCCGTCCAGCCAGGACCATTGGCATAGGACAGTGTGGTGTAAGGCAGGCCCAGCGAATCCTTGGCGTTGACGCCGCCCACGGCTGTTTTACCCAGAATCGGGTTGCCGCGCGACGGATAACCGGCGATGGTGAACACATGGCTATGATCGGCGGTGACCAGAATCAGAGTGTCTTTATCGTTGGTCAATGCCTTGGCTGCTTTCACTGCGTCGGACATCGCAACGGTATCGGTCAAGGCCCGGTAGGCATTACCGGCGTGGTGGGCGTGGTCGATACGGCCGGCTTCCACCATCAGGTAAAAACCTTTACGGTTCTTTTGCAGAATTTTGATGGCTTTTTCGGTCATCTCGGCCAAGGAAGGCTCGCCGGCCGCATCCGCCGGACGATCGGCTTCGTAGCGCATGTGCGAACGCTCGAACAAACCCAGCAAATGGTCGGTGTGTTTCGGGTCGACGGCGTCGAAGCCCGCCTGATTCCAGACATACTCGGAATTGTTGTATTGCGAGGTCCATTCCAGGGTCAGGTCGCGGCCGTCGGCGCGGCGGCCTTTTTGAGTAGGATATTCCGGGTCGTTCATGTCGTTAGGCATGAAGTAGCTACGGCCGCCGCCCAACGCGACTTCCAGGCCGTCGCCGTAAGGAAATTCCAGCAACTGGCGGGCGATGTCCTTGACGGTAGCGCCGGCCGGCAGATTGCTGTCGGCTTCCCAATCGCGATTGGAGATGTGCGCGTAGTTCACGGCCGGGGTGGCGTGGGTAAAGCGGGCGGTGGTGACGACGCCGGTGGACATGCCGCGATCCTCGGCGCGTTCCAGAATGGTTTTGACGCTTTTGGCGGCGGTGACTTCCGCGCTAGGCTCGGTACGGTTGATGCTTTGCTCGACCGAAATGGCGCCGTCGTTGGTTTTGATCCCGGCCACCATGGCGGTGGCGGTCGGCGCCGAATCCGAGGTTTGCTGATTGGCGCTGGCGGTAACCGAAAGCGCCAGATTGTTGAATTTTTCGAAACTTAGACGGTTGAACTCGCCGTCGCGGCCGTCCATTTGGCCTTCCAGAATCCGCGCCGCGGTCACGGTGGATACGCCCATGCCGTCGCCGACGAACAGAATCACATTTTTGGCTTTGCGCAAGGCATCTACATCTTTTTTGTTCACCAATACGGCGGTTTCGCCGGCCTGGAACCATTCCGCGCCGGAAGTCGGCACCTGTGCCGCCACCACGGGTTGGTGGCGGCCGGAATGGCGATGGCCTTGATGGTAATGGTGGTCTTCCGCCAAGGCGCCGACCGACACGGTAAAGCTGAGTGCGCCGACGGCCATGGCCAAGGCTGTCAATTTATGCGGTTGCTGGTGTTTCATTTACGGCCCCCCTGAGAGCAAAATAATGAAGCTCTAAAATAGCGCCGGAATGTGAAATTTTAATGACAAGCCGCCATGCTTTCTCGGCTTGCAAAGGTCGACCGGCCAAGGCTTAACCCGGGTTACCGGATCAACTGGTTCATCTCGAAAATCGGCAGCAAAATCGCCAAGACGATGGTCAGCACCAGCAAGCCCATGGTTAAAATCAGCGCCGGCTCGAACAAGCCCATGGTCAATTCGGTCAGGTCCTGCATGTCGCGTTCCTGGTCGTCGGCGGCGCTTTCCAGCATGCGCGGCAACTGGCCGCTGGCCTCGCCGCTGGCGACCAGATGTATGGTCACCGGCGGAAACAGTCGGCTGGTTTCCAGGGCCTTGTTCAGGCTCTGCCCCTCACGCACTCGCAGTGCGGCGGTTTCCACGGCTTTGCGCATGGCATCGTTGGCCAATACCTGGCTGGAAATTCTCAGCGCCACCAGTAATTCCACGCCACTGTTGGTCAAAATCGCCAGCGTGCGGGTGAAGCGGGCGTTGTTGATGCCGCGGGAAAACCTGGACACCATCGGCATGCTCAGCAGCCAGCGGTGAAACAACATGCGCGGTTTATCCCGCCGTAATACCAGCTTGGCCGCCAAACCGGCCAGCGCGGCCAGCACCACCAGCAGCAAGCCGTAGCGTTGGAAAAACGTGCTGCAGGCGATCAAACCCTGGGTAATGCCGGGCAGTTCCTGGCCCATTTTGTCGAACACCCCGGTGATTTCCGGCACCACGTAAGTCAGCAAACCGATCACCACCAGCAGCGACACCCCGGTCAGCAGCAGCGGATAAATCATCGCCATTTGCAATTTACGGTGCAACTGGCCCTTGTCGCTTAAATAATCCGCCAGTTTTTCCAGTACCTGATCCAGCTTGCCGGAGGATTCGCCGGCCTCGATGGTGGCCCGGTACAAGGGCGGAAAGGTGCTGGGAAACCACTGGCAGGCCTGGGCCAGACTCTGGCCTTCCAATACCCGGCTTCTGACCGCCAGCAAAATCCGCCGCGCCTTGGCCGACTCCAGTTGCCGGGCCACGATGGCCAGGGCTTCGTCGATGGCCAGACCGGATTTCAGCAAGGCCGCCAGCTGCCGGGTGATATGCGCCAAGGCTCGCATGCCTATGCGTTGTTGCCAGAGTACCGAGCCGCCGCCGGCTTCTTTTTTTTGCACTTCCTTGACCTCCAGCAAGGTCAAGCCCTGGGCCTTGAGTTGCTGGCGGGCGGTTTTGGCGGTATCGCTTTCCAGGGTGCCTTTGAGAGAGCGTCCCTGCTTGTCGATTGCTTGGTACTCAAAGGCGGGCATGCTTTACCTCCCAGGATAACCGGCGGGACT
>NZ_JANIBK010000065.1 GCF_024505165.1 Methylomonas rivi | reverse complement strand
AGGCCTTTGCCGAGGGCATCCGCGCGGTGCTGTCCGGCGCCAGCGCCGGCTTCGCGCTGGAATATGCCTTCCCCACGCCGTCCGGGCAACTGTGGTTTGCCGGTAAAGTGGTGCCGTTCCCGGACCGGGAGTTGGCCAGCGCCATCGTCATACACGAAAATATTTCCGCGCATAAACAGCTCGAGGACAGATTCCGGCAGGCGGTGGAATCGGCGCCGAACGCCATCGTGATGGTCAACGAAGCGGGAACGATTGTCATGGTCAACGCTCAAACCGAACATTCATTCGGCTACGCCCGCGGCGAAATGCTGGGGCAGGCGGTGGAGATGTTGGTACCGGAACGCTTTCGCGCCGCGCATGTAGGTTTCCGCCAGGCCTATCTGGCCAAACCGGAGTCCAGGCCGATGGGCGCGGGGCGGGACCTGTACGGCCGGCGCAAGGACGGCAGCGAATTTCCGGTGGAAATCGGCCTGGGCCTGGTCGAGAACCACGCGGAAACCCTGGTGCTCAGTTCCATCGTCGATATTACCGCGCGCAAACGGCTGGAACACCGGTTCCGGCAGGCGGTGGAATCCGCGCCGAACGCCATCGTCATGGTCAACGAGTCCGGCAGGATTTTAATGGTCAATGCGCAAACCGAGCTATCGTTCGGCTATGACCGCAGCGAATTGGTCGGCCGGGAAGTGGAACTGCTGGTGCCCGAACGCTTTCGGCAGGCGCATATCGGTTTCCGCCGGGCTTATCTGGCCGACCCGGTTTCCCGGCCGATGGGCGCCGGCCGCGACCTGTACGGGCTGCGCAAGGACGGCAGCGAATTTCCGGTGGAAATCGGCCTGGGCCTGATCGACGACGAGAACGGCAGCATTGTGCTCAGTTCCATCGTCGACATTACCGAGCGCAAAAACGCCAGCGATACCCTGAAACAAGCCCTCAACGAGAAGGAAATGCTGCTGAAGGAGGTTTACCACCGGGTCAAGAACAACTTGCAGGTGGTGTCCAGCCTGATTAACCTGCAGGCCGGCAGCGTCAAGGAGGAGACGACCTCGGACCTGCTGAAGCAAAGCGCCGACCGCATCAAGGCCATGGCGCTGTTGCACGAAAAGCTTTACCAGTCCAAGGATTTGGCCAGGATAGATTTCAACGAATATATCCGCAGTCTGGTTAACCATTTGCTGTACGGCTACGGCGCGCATGCCGGCAAAATTCGCATCGATCTGCAAATCGATAATGTGTTTTTGGATATGGACACCGCGATTCCTTGCGGCCTGATCATCAACGAGTTGTTGTCCAACGCGCTGAAATACGCATTTCCCGGCGACAGGCCGGGTGAAATCCGCATTACCTTCGTCCGGGAACAAGGCGAATGGGTACTGACCATAAGCGATAACGGCATCGGCCTGCCGGCGGACCTGGACTTTAAACACACCGGCTCGCTGGGCTTGCAATTGGTCGACACCCTGACCAACCAACTGATGGGGCACATAAGCTTGGATAGAACCGGCGGCGCCGCCTTTATCCTGCGCTTTGCCGAAACCCCTTGAACAGGAGTAGCCCGCATGTTAGCCAGCAAAATTATGATCGTCGAGGATGAAGGCATCGTCGCCATGGATATCCGCCGGCAATTGACGGATTTCGGCTACGAAGTGGTCGGAACCGCCTTTTCCGGCGGCCAAGCCATTTCCCTGGCCCACGAACACCGGCCGGACCTGGTCATGATGGATATCGTGCTGAAAGGCGACATGGACGGTATCAGCGCCGCCCAAGCCATACAGGACGCCCTGCATATCCCGGTGATATTTTTGACGGCTTATAGCGACCCCGCCACCTTGCGGCGGGCGAAAACCACCGGCGCCTACGGTTATTTGATCAAGCCGTTCCGCCCCGACGAACTGCATGCCTCCATCGAAGTCGCGCTGTATAAACATCAGCTGGAACGCAAGCTGAAGGAAAGCGAACAATGGTTCGGCAAGACCCTGCACTGTATCAGCGACGCCGTCATCGCCACCGACCCGGAAGGGCGAATCCGCTTCATGAACCCGGCGGCCGAGACCGCGACCGAGCAGCGGCTGGAACAGGTCAAGAACTCGCTTGTCAGCGACCTGATTACCCTATTGGCCGAGTCGAACCGCGACATCATTGAAAACCCCGTGCTTAAAACCTTGAGGAATCGGGAAGTCACCCATTTGAATTGCGCCACTTTGCTGGTGAACCAATCGGGGGTGGAGTTTCCGGTCGACGACGGCGCGGCGCCTATCCTGGACGACGACGGCAGCTTGCTGGGGGCGGTGCTGGTGTTTCGCGACATCAGCGCCCGCCGGCAAATGGAACATCAGCTGCGGGAAAGCGAGGAACGTTTTCACAGCGCCTTCGAGCTGGCCGCCATCGGCATGGCGTTAGTAGCCCTGGACGGCAATTTCCTGCAAGTCAACCATGCGCTGTGCGGCATATTCGGGTATTCGCGGCAGGAATTACTGAAAGCCAATCTGCAGGGCTTGACCCACGGCAATCAACAAGGCCACGACCTCGACCGGCACATGAAGCAATTGCTGGCCGACGAACTGCCGACCTTTCAAATCGAGGTGGAATGCTTTCATAAAGTTGTCGGCAAAAGGGTGTGGACGATGTTGAGCGCGTCCATGGTGCGCGATCCGGACGGCGAACCGCAGTATTTCATCGTGCAAATCCAGAACATAACCAACCGCAAATACGCCGAGCAGCAGTTAATCTATCTTGCCAACCACGATCCCTTGACCGGCCTGCTCAACCGCGACCAGTTTCATAACCGCTTGACCCAGGCCCTGTCTTCGGTGCAGCGCCACGACACCCGGCTGGCCCTACTGTATCTGGATCTGGACCGCTTTAAGTTGATCAACGACACGCTGGGGCACCGGCTGGGCGATTTATTGCTGCAAGCCGTCAGCGACCGGCTGAGAAGTTCGGTCCGCGTTCACGATCTGTTGGCGCGGCTGGGCGGCGACGAATTCATCGTGCTGCTGAACGACATCAACCATGCCGACGATGCGGCCAGAATCGCCGAAAAGACCATCGACCTGCTGACGCAGCCGTTCACGCTGGAAGGCAACGACATCGTCGTAACCGCGAGTATCGGCATCAGCGTTTACCCGAACGACGGCAAGGACAGCCATACCTTGTTGATGAACGCCGACACCGCCATGTATCTGGCCAAGGAACGCGGCAAGAACAACTACCAGTTTTATACCCTGGAAATGACCGAACGCTCGCTGGAACGCATGACCATAGAGCGCGGCTTGCGGCATGCCTTGGCCCATGATGAATTAAGGCTGCACTACCAACCCCAAATCGATACCGGCAGCGGCGCGGCGGTCGGCGCCGAAGCCCTGGTGCGTTGGCAACATCCGGAATGGGGCTTGGTGTATCCGGACCGCTTCATTAACGTGGCGGAGGAAACCGGGCTGATCGTGCCTATCGGCGCCTGGGTGCTGCGTACCGCCTGCCTGCAGGCCAAGGCTTGGCTGGAACAAAACCGCCCGTTCAGTTGCGTGGCGGTCAACGTGTCGCCCCGGCAGTTCATAGAAAGCAACCTGTTTCGCACCATAAAGCAAACCTTGCTCGAAACCGGCCTGCCTCCCGGCGCGCTGGAACTGGAAATCACCGAATCGGCGGTCATGCAAGACCCGGAGATCACCCTGCAGGTATTGCATCAATTGCAGCAACTGGGCGTGCGGCTGAGCATCGACGATTTCGGTACCGGCTACTCCAGCCTGACCTACCTGCGCCGGTTTCCGGTACAAAGCGTCAAGATAGACCGTTCCTTTGTGATCGATCTGCCGGACGACGAAGGCAGCAAGACTCTGGTACGTGCCATCATCGCGCTGGCCCACGAACTCAAACTGTTCGTCGTCGCCGAAGGCGTGGAAACCGAAGCGCAATTATCCTTTCTAAAAGCCCAACAATGCGACTCGCTGCAGGGCTATATGTTCAGCAAACCGGTCGCGCCGGAGCAACTCGAAAACGGTTTCATGGCCGCGGGCTTTAAAATCGGCCAGCCGAATGCGCCCGGCTAAACCCAATAGCCTGGTTCGACGCAACGGCCGATCCCGCATTTGCGATTGCGGCTTTATAATGCCCCAAGCCGACAACCTCAAGACCCCAGGACATGAACAAGCAAACCAGACTGGCAATTTTCGACCGTCTCGCCGCCGCCATCCCCGAGCCGGCCACCGAACTCAATTACGGCAGTCCGTTTGAATTATTGATTGCCGTGGTATTGTCCGCCCAAGCCACCGATAAAGGCGTCAATAAAGCCACCGAGAAATTATTCCCGGCCGCCAATACCCCGCGGGCGATTCTGGCGCTGGGCGAGGATGGCTTGAAGGAATATATCAAAACCATAGGCCTGTTCAACAGCAAGGCCGCCAATATCATCAAGCTGTGCGAAGCGCTCATCAGCCATCACCAAGGCGAAGTGCCGCAAAGCCGCGAAGCGCTGGAGGCGTTGGCCGGAGTCGGCCGTAAAACCGCCAATGTGATCTTGAACACCGCCTTCGGCCAGCCGACCATCGCCGTGGATACGCATATTTTCCGGGTCGCCAACCGCACCGGTCTGGCGCCCGGCAAAAATGTACTGGAGGTGGAAAAAAAACTGGATAAAACCGTACCGCCACGGCATAAGAAAGATGCGCACCATTTATTGATTTTACACGGCCGCTATGTCTGCGCGGCGCGTAAACCCCGCTGCCCGGACTGCTGCATCGCCGATTTATGCGAGTTTAAGGAAAAAACCCGGTAGAGCGTTTACAATGCGGCAGACTGAACTTAAGGATTGAACCTTGGTCGCAATCGCTCGGCCCGTCGGCTGAAGCCCATAATAAAATCTTACAGAGGATATATCATGAAAAAATTCACCAAGACTCCATTAACCCTGGCCATGGGTACCGCGGTAATATCCGGTTTCGCCGCCAATGCGCAAGCGGAAGCCAACCCATTCGCCGTCAGCGAATTATCCGGCGGCTACATGGTGGCCGAAGCCTCCAACAAAACCAGCCACGGCGCCTGCGGCGGCAATGTCGCCGATGCCAACGGCAATAAAATCGACAAATCCGAAGCCGCGTCAAAACCAAAAACCAAAAAAGCCGAAGGCTCCTGCGGCGAAGGCATGTGCGGCGGCATGATGCAAGGCGGTAAAATGAAAAAAGGCATGGAAGGCATGTGCGGCGACATGATGAAAGGCAAGGAAGGTTCTTGCGGCATGATGGGCGGCGGCATGGGCGGCATGAAACATGGCGACGAGGCCGGCGCCGAAAAATCCAAGGAAGGCAGCTGCGGCGACATGATGAAAGGCGGCATGGGTGGTATGGGCGGTATGAAACATGGCGATGACGCCGGCGCCGAAAAATCCAAGGAAGGTAGCTGCGGCGACATGATGAAGGGCGGCGAAGGCAGCTGCGGCTCCAAAATGGATGCCGATAAAGCCGCCGGCGAGTAAGCGCGCCGGTACCGCTATTTGCAGCTCATGGACCAACGTCCGTTAATTAACGCCGCGGGTTTGGGATTGCGGCGATCTTTTCTGTCCGAGATCGCCGCTAATCCGCCCGCCAACGTCGGCTTCTACGAAGTGGCGCCGGAAAACTGGATGACCTTGGGCGGCAAGCTGGGCAAACAATTCCGGGCCCTGACCGAGCGTTTTCAGTTTATCTGCCACGGTCTGTCGTTGTCGATCGGCAGCAGCGACCCGCTGGACGAAAAATTCGTGCGGGACCTGAAAAAATTCATGGCCGATCACGGCATCCGCTATTACAGCGAGCATTTGAGTTATTGCAGCCACGACGGCCATCTTTACGACCTGATGCCGATTCCGTTTACCGCCGATGCCGTCCGACACGTCGCCGCCCGCATTCGCCGCGTGCAGGACATTCTGGAACACAAAATCGCCATCGAAAACGTTTCCTACTATGCCGCCCCCGGCCGGGAAATGTCGGAAATCGAGTTTTTCAATGCGGTAGTCGAAGAGGCCGATTGCAATGTGCTGATCGACATCAACAACATTTACGTCAACAGCGTCAATCACGGTTACGACGCCGAGGCTTTTTTGCGGGCCATGCCCGGCCAGCGCATCGCCTACGCGCATATCGCCGGCCATTATGTCGAGACCGAGGATTTTTTGGTCGATACCCATGGCGCGCCGGTTATCGACCCGGTCTGGCAATTGCTGGACAAGGCCTACCAACAGTTCGGGGTGTTTCCGACCTTGCTGGAGCGCGATTTCAACCTGCCGCCGCTGGCGGAATTGTTACAGGAAGTCGACACCATCCGCGCCATCCAAGCCAAGGCCGGCCAACGGCAAACGCCGCGGGTGGCCTGATGGGTATCGATTTCAAAGCCAAACAGGCCGAATTTGCCGCCTATATTCGCGATCCCGCACAGGTTCCCGCGCCGGCCGATGTCGACCCGCAACGCATGGCCATGTACCGGGAGCTGTTTTTCAACAACATCGACGGTTTTTTAAGCAGCAACTTTCCGGTGCTGCACAGGATACTCAGCGAAGCGCAATGGCACGAATTGGCTCGGGATTTTTTCGCCCGCCACCAGTGCCGAACTCCGCATTTCTCCGAAATTGCCGAGGAGTTTTTAGATTACCTGCAAAACGAACGCCGGGCGGAAGGCGATTTGCCGTTCCTGCTGGAACTGGCGCATTACGAGTGGGTGGAGATGGCCCTGTCCATAGCCAGGGCCGAGCCGGAATATGGCGATGCCGCGTTTGCGGAACAGGCGCTTGAACAAGCCATAGGCCTGTCTCCCGTCGCCTGGCCGCTGGCCTATCGATACCCGGTGCACAACATCGGTCCGGATTTCTTACCGCAAACCGCTCCGGAACAACCCAGTTATTTAATCGTGTACCGCGATCGGCATGATGAAGTGCATTTCATGCAAACCACGCCGCCAACCTTTCGCCTGCTGCAATTGATCGAACAACAAGGCAGCGTGGTCGGCCGGCAGGCTTTGCGGATGCTGGCCGCAGAGCTGGCGCCGCAAATCGATCAACCGACCGTATTGCAATTCGGCTCGCAAACTCTGCGGGACCTGGCCGAGAAAGGCGTGCTTATTCCGGCTGTTGGCGTTTAAAGCTATGCACCCATACCAGGCCGTCTTCGTTCCATTCCATATTGGCGTGCATTTTTAAAATTAAGTCCTTATACATGGCCAGACTCGGATAACCTTCGGCTTGTGCGTCCGCTTCGCTCATGTCGCCGATACGCTGCCGCTCCACGCCGGTGACCACAAAAGTCTCGCCTTCCAATTCGAAGGTTTCGCCGGGGTAGGCATATAAACCGTCGCGGCGCTGCTGGGTTTTTTGTCCGCTCAGCGCGGCGGCCACCAGTTTCGGCTGGCGAAGCAGTCTGTCTATCTGGCATGTTTTTGCGGGGTATTCGGTCATTCTGATGTCCTATTTGGGTTAGCCAAGCCGGTTATTATCAACCATAATAGCTTTTTTTACTGATTGGAGGCCAAGATGCGTTATTTGCATACCATGGTTCGAGTTCACAATTTAGAGGAATCTCTGGACTTTTATTGCAACAAGCTGGGTTTGTCGGAAATAAAGCGCATGGAGAGCGAGGCCGGCCGTTTTACGCTGGTGTATCTGGCCGCGCCCGGCGACACCCGGCAGGCACGGGAACACGACGCGCCGCTATTGGAATTGACCTATAACTGGGATCCCGAGGACTATACCGGCGGCCGCAATTTCGGCCATCTGGCCTTCGAAGTGGACGACATTTACGCCGTTTGCCAAAGCTTGATGGATCGGGGCGTGACGATTAACCGGCCGCCGCGCGACGGCTGGATGGCGTTTATCCGCTCGCCGGACCGGATTTCCATCGAATTGTTGCAAAAGGGTCAAGCCCTGCCGGCGCGAGAACCCTGGGCCAGCATGGCCAATACCGGGGTTTGGTAAGGCATGCCGCTGCCTCCGCTGAGCCTTTATATTCATTTCCCCTGGTGTATCCAAAAATGTCCGTATTGCGACTTCAACTCGCACGCGGTCAAATCCGGCATCCCAGAGCAGCAATACGTGGCTGCCTTGTTGGCGGATTTACAGGCCGACTTGAACTTGCTGGATGCGCCCCGGCCGATTAACAGCCTATTCATGGGCGGCGGCACGCCCAGCCTGTTTTCGCCGGAGGCCTTAAACTCGCTACTGACGGGGGTAAAACAGCGGGTTGAGCTGAGTCCGGATTGCGAAATCACCCTGGAAGCCAACCCCGGCACCTTCGAAAGCGCCAAGTTCAAGGCTTTTCGCGAACTGGGCATCAACCGGCTCTCCATCGGCGTTCAAAGTTTTAACGACCGCCACCTGAAAAAACTCGGTCGCGTGCATAATGCCGAAGAGGCGGTTAAAGCCGTTGAAATTGCCCGGCTGGCCGGCTTCGAAAACTTGAATCTGGATCTGATGTTCGGTTTGCCCGAGCAAACCGAGGCCGAAGCGCTGGCGGATATTCACACCGCCGTCTCGCTAAAACCGAGCCATCTGTCGTTTTATCAGCTCACCCTGGAGCCCAATACCTACTTTTATAAATTCCCGCCGCGGCTGCCGGAAGACGAGAGCATTTTCGCGTTGCAACAAGCCTGTCAGCGGGTATTGGCCGAAAGCGGCTATCGGCAATACGAAATCTCAGCCTATGCTGCCGCCGGTTACCAATGCCGGCATAACCGCAACTACTGGCAATTCGGCGATTATCTGGGCATAGGGGCGGGCGCGCACGGAAAAATCAGCCGAAATTTGCCGCGGGACATCATTCGCACCGCCAAGCCGAAAAGTCCCGAGCAGTATTTAAAAAATCCGACAGCCGCAACCCGCACCGTCATTCCGGTCGATCAACTGCCGCTGGAATTCGCGATGAACCATTTGCGCCTGAAAACCGGCTTTAACCTGAACGATTACACGCGCTTGACCGGCCTGCCGGCGGACAGCCTGCAACCCGCCTTGGATGAGTGCATAGCCCGGGGTTTGTTGGCCGAACATCGGCAACAGATTTATTGTTCCGAACGGGGTTGGGATTTTCTGGACGAGATTCTGGAAAAGTTCATCCCGTAATGGCCGGCGGGTTATAATCCGCAACCGATCCGTTTTCAACCGTTTATTATGCTCGACTACCAAAGACAATTCATCGCCTACGCCCTGGAATGCGGCGTACTTAAATTCGGCGAGTTTCAATTAAAATCCGGCCGCATCAGTCCTTATTTCTTCAATACCGGCTTATTCAACACCGGCGCCCAGCTCGATAAACTGGGCCAATTTTATGCCCAAACGCTGATTAGCGCCGGCGTGGATATCGATGTGCTGTACGGCCCGGCTTACAAAGGCATTCCGTTGGCCAGCGCCACCGCTATCGCCTATTCCCGCCTGCTGCGGGACATCCCTTTCGCGTTCAACCGTAAGGAAGCCAAGGACCACGGCGAGGGCGGCGTACTGGTCGGCGCCCCCTTGCAAGGCAAGGTATGGATATTGGACGACGTGATCACCGCCGGCACCTCGGTGCGCGAATCCGTGGAGATCATTCGCCACGCCGGCGCCACGGTGGCCGGCGTAGTCATCGCGCTGGACCGCCAGGAAAAAGGCCAGGACCGCGCCTCCGCCGTGCAGGAAGTCTCCCAACAATTCGGCATACCGGTGCTGCCCATCATTTCATTGGCGGAAATCGTCGAATTCATCGAACAAAGCCCTGAATTTGCCGACAAGCTGGCGATTATCCGCGGCTATCGCCGGCAATACGGCATTTAGGATTATCGCTATTGTCAATCTTCCGCTTATTTGTATTTAGTCTACAATTAGCCCTTACTATTCGCCCTCTTACCACGAGTACAGTCAGCAGAAAGGCTTGCCATGAGAAATCTGGAATTTAAAGAACAATTACACGAATATTCGAATTGGCGCGAACATCTGATACAGGCAATCGAAATGTATCGGGAATGGCGAACCCGCTATAACTTTAGCGACCCACAAAGTACCGACACCTTGCTGAACATACTCCAAGGCCTGAATATGGACCGCGTCACCCTGGCCTTCGTTGCCGAATTTTCCCGCGGCAAGACCGAATTGATCAACGCGCTGTTTTTTGCCGAAACCGGCGTGCGCTTGCTACCCTCATCGCCCGGCCGCACCACCATGTCGCCCACCGAACTGTTTTGGGACGAAGCGGGCGGCAGCTATATCCGCTTGTTGAATATCGAAAGCCGGCTGGAAGATATTTCCCTGATGGATTACAAGCGCAATCCCGACCGCTGGACCCAAATCAGCCTGAATATCGACTCGCCCACCCAAATGCAGGAAGCCTTCCGGGAATTGGTGGCCACCAAAAAAGTCAGCAAGGAAACCGCCGACAAACTGGGCTTGTGGAACGAACGCGAAGCGGCCGAGCAAGGCATCATCAACCCCGAATTCGTGGAAGTGCCCTGCTGGCGGCATGCCTTGATCAGCTTTCCGCACCCCTTGTTGAAAGAAGGCTTGTGCATCCTCGACACCCCGGGCCTGAATGCCTTGGGTACCGAGCCGGAGCTGACCCTGAGCATGCTGCCCAGCGCCCAGGCCATCGTGTTTGTATTGGCGGCCGATACCGGCGTGACCAAAAGCGATTTGGAAATGTGGAAAAGCCACGTCTGCAGCTCCAGGGGCCAACGCCGCCAAGGTCTGGCGGTAGTGATGAACAAGATCGATTCGATGTGGGACGACCTGGCCGGCGAAACCGGCTACGACGCGGCGATTCAAAAACAAATCGAAACCTCGGCGACCATCCTGAACCTGAAACAGGAACTGATTTTCCCGGTTTCCGCCAAGCAAGCCCTGCTGGCCAAGGTGAAGGGCGACGAGGCATTATTGGAAAAAAGCCGCCTGAATAAACTGGAAAGCTACCTGTCGGACGACATTTTGAACCAGCGCCGCGAAATTCTAAAAGGCGTGGTCGAAAAAGACATCGGCTTTTTGGTCAGCGAATCGATCAAATTGATGAACAGCAAAGTCGTCAACGCCAGCAAGCAGTTGGAAGAATTCAAGCAGGTCGACTTCGAAAACCAGGAAATGACCGGCAAGCTGATGGCGGAAACCCGCGACCGGCAAAATACTTACATGGCCAATATCGAAAACTTTCAGGCCAGCCGTAAAGTATTCGCCGTGCAAGCCCGCATGCTGATCGATTCGTTCTCCAAGGATAAAATCGATGAAATCATCCTGCGCACCAAGCAGGACATGAGCAAAAGCCTGACCACTTACGGTATGAAACAAAACATGCGCAAGCTGTTCGACGAGTTGCGCGACCTGCTGCAGGACTCCGTCGATATTACCGAAGAGACCCGCCGCCTGATCAAGGCCATTCACAAGAAATTCCAGGACGAATACGGTTTCAAGGAAATCGAGCCGCAACTGTTTTCGATCAAGCAATACCAGTTCGAACTGGAGCAGATTTTTGAAGAAGGCGAGGCTTTCCGCAACAGCACCAAAACCACGATGACCGAACAAAGCCTGGTGGTGAACAAACTCTACAGCACCTTGATCGCCAAGGCTCGCACCATTTTGCAGCAAGCCCATAAAGATGCCGCCACCTGGAGCAACAGCGTATTAACGCCGTTGATGCACCAGATCAAGGACCATAAAAAACAGATCGAAAGCCGCTTGATCATGTTGCGTAAAATCAACGAATCCAAAGGCAATGTCAGCGAAAGCATCGCCCAGCTGGAAGCCGAATTGGCGCCGCTGAAACAACAACGCCAGGAATTGCTGGCCATCATTAAGGCCATGCAGATCAATATCACCGATATAGAAACGGCTTAAATCCGGCGCAAAAAATAGGCCGAAATTTCGGCCTATTTTCGTTATATCGGCTCGCGGCCGCGAATTTAATACTTCCCTAGCTGAAGTTTCGGCCGTAGAAAATCTCCGCCATCTCTTCCTGCAGTTGCTCCTGAATTTCCACTTTTTCATCGTCGCTAAAATTACTTTCCTTTTCAAACAGGTAGTTTTCCAGCTCGGTTTCCTTCAGCATCATTTTGGTGTGGAAAATGTTTTCCTGATAGACGTTCACATCGATCATCTGATATAGCTCTTTGGTGCTTTCGGCGATGTAATTCTGGATCGAGTTGATCTTGTGGTCGATGTAATGCTTTTCGCCGGAGATGTCGCGGGTAAAGCCGCGCACCCGGTAATCCATGATGACGATATCCGATTCGAAACTGTGAATCAGGTAATTCAAAGCTTTCAAGGGCGAAATCTGTCCGCAGGTGGATACGTCGATATCGGCCCGGAAGGTACAAATATCGGTATCCGGATGGCTTTCCGGATAGGTATGCACGGTGATATGGCTTTTATCCAGATGCGCCAGAATGGTATCGGGCAAAGGCCCGGGCGATTCGGAATTCATCCCGGCCGGTATCACCGCGCCTTCGGAAATCAGCATGGTCACGCTGGCGCCTTGCGGATCGTAATCCTGGTGGGCAATATTCAAAATCTGCGCGCCGATGATGTTGGCGACATCTTTCAGAATTTGGGTAAGCCGTTTGGCGTTATAGGCCTCGTCGATATATTCGATATAAGCTTTTTCCTGCTCCTTGGGCGCGTAACATACATCGTAAATATTGAAACTTAACGATTTGGTCAGGTTGTTAAACCCGTGTAATTGTAATTTGCTCAACCGATCAACCCTCTATCACTTCAAAATCATGACTAATGTCCACTCCGGCCTTACCCAGCATGATGGATGCCGAGCAATATTTTTCCGCCGATAATTTAACCGCGCGTTCGACTGCCGCCGCCGGCAAATTCCGGCCGGTTACTTTAAAATGCAAATGGATTTTGCTGAATACGGCGGGAACGGCATCCACTCGCTCCGCCGTCAATTCCGCAACGCAACCGATGACGTCGTGCCGGCCTTTTTGCAGAATATCGACCACATCGAACGAAGAACAGCCGCCCACGCCCAATAAAATCATTTCCATCGGCCGTACCCCCATATTGCGGCCGCCATGATCGGGCGGACCGTCCATCACCACGGCGTGGCCGCTGCCGGACTCGCCGACGAATAACCGGCCGTCGATCCATTTCACTGTTGCTTGCATTTCGAATCCCGGAAAATAAAAATGCTGCGGATTTTACAACGATACCCAGCCTTGAATTGTTTTTTTTGCAAAATACTTCCCATTTAGTTAGGGTATCAATCTCTATCGGACTGGATTATGACAAATGAGCTTGGTTAAAAAAAATAATAAAATCTCCCAGGAAGCGCTCGAAGCGTTTTTACATGTTTGCCATGTACGCAGTTATCCCGCCAAATTAACCATCGTCAGGCCCGGCGACGTTGGCGATAAACTCCTGTTCGTCGTCGACGGCTCGGTCAGCGTCAGCGTCGAGGATGAAGAAGGCCATGAACTGATTCTGGCCTATCTGAACAAACACGACTTCGTCGGCGAGATCGGCGTGTTCAAAAACGCCGAAATCCGTAGCGCTTATGTAAAAACCCGTACCAGCAGCCATATGGCGGAAATCGGTTACGACCGCTTCAAATCTCTGCTCAACACCGACTTGCGCGAACACGCGGTGGAAATTCTGACGGTCCTCGGCGAGCAGCTCTCCACCCGCCTGTTGATCACTAGCCGCAAATACCGCGACCTGGCCTTCATGGACGTGGAAGGGCGCATCGCCCGCACCTTGCTGGACCTGACCAAGGAGCCGGATGCGATTACCCACCCGGACGGCATGCAACTGCATATCACCCGGCAGGAAATTGGCCGCATCGTCGGCTGTTCGCGCGAAATGGCCGGCCGGGTGCTAAAGGAGCTGGAAGACAAGGGCCTGATTACCGCTCATGGTAAAACCATCGTGGTATTCGGAACCCGTTAAGCCCTCGCCGGGTTAAGTCGAACGATTTACCGCGCTTGGCCCGGCATTGCATGCATACAACACCTCTCCCTGTCTGGCGGCGCATTCCCAAAGGCGTTTGGGCGCTAGGCTGCGTCAGCCTGTTGATGGATATTTCCTCGGAAATGATCCATTCCCTGTTGCCTTTGTTCATGGTCGCCAGCCTGGGCGCCAGCAGCCTGACCATCGGCTTGATCGAAGGCGCCGCCGAAGCGACGGCGCTGATCGTGAAAATATTTTCCGGAGCCCTCAGCGATTACCTGGGCAAACGCAAAGGCTTGGCCGTGCTGGGTTATGGCCTGGGCGCCCTGACCAAACCCTTGTTCGCGATTGCCGCCGGCAGCGGCACGGTGTTGGCGGCCCGGTTGATAGACCGGATCGGCAAGGGCATTCGCGGCGCGCCACGGGATGCGCTGGTGGCCGACATCGCCCCCATGGAGATCCGCGGCGCGGCGTTCGGATTACGGCAATCGCTGGACACGGTGGGCGCCTTTCTCGGCCCCTTGCTGGCCGTGGCCTTGATGCTGTTGTGGGCCGACGATTTCCGCGCCGTATTTTGGGTGGCGGTCATCCCCGGTCTGCTGGCGGTTTTGCTGCTGCTGATCGGCGTCAAGGAACCCGCCAGCCACGGCAACCGGCAACGCGGCAATCCGATCCGCAAACGGAACCTGCGGCGTTTGAGCCGCCCTTACTGGGGCGTAGTGGCGATAGGCGCGCTATTCACGCTGGCCCGTTTCAGCGAAGCTTTTTTGGTGTTGCGCGCCCAGCAAAGCGGCATTTCCATCGCCTGGGTGCCTTTGGCGATGGTGGCCATGAACATTGCTTATGCCGCCAGCGCTTATCCTTTCGGACACTTGTCGGACCGTATCAGCCCTTCCCGTTTATTAGCCTGGGGGTTGCTGGTTTTGATAGCCGCCGACCTGGTACTGGCCGCTAGCGCCGATTGGCGGGTACTCTTGGCCGGCGTTTCTCTATGGGGGATACATATGGGCATGACTCAAGGCCTGCTGGCCAAAATGGTAGCCGACACCGCCCCCGCGGATTTGCGCGGCACGGCATACGGGTTTTTCAATCTGGTCGGCGGCATCGCCATGCTGGTTGCCAGCGTGCTGGCCGGTTGGCTATGGGACCGCCACGGCGCGCCGGCGACTTTTTACGCCGGCGCGCTATTTTGCCTGGTGACGCTGTTGCTGTCCCGCGCGGTCAAATCCGGAAAAGCCGGCGCTTCCTGACCGGCGCCGGCTCAAAACCTATTTGCGGGTAGAGCTAAACGTATAAGAACGCACCACGCCTTGCGGGTCGAAGCGAATCAGCAAATCCTGGGTGTCGTCGGCCCCGAACAAGGAATACTTGTAAATGCCGTAGGTCCAGGTGGTCTTACCGTCTTCCATGCCGGTGCGCCAGGGTCGGCCGAAAATATCGGTGATTTCCTGACGGGTGGTTTGGCCGATTTTAATTTCCGGCACCCGCGACCCCGCGAACTCCTGCCCGACGGTAAAACAACCGGTCAATTGAGTGCTGGCCAAGCCGCCGATTAATATTAACGAACTCAGTTTAGCCGCGCGTGCGCTGCGTTTAGGAAACAGTTTTTTCATGAAATGAACCTCAATTGTCTGGGTGATTGTTATAAAGTGCCGGGTAACTCTATCTTAGCCGCTTCCCGCCCCTAACCGAAACTGATTTTCGCCAAAAACCCATGCCGACTCAAGCCAACAACAATCCTCTCGACGCTTTACATTTCGATAACCGCTTCGTACACGAGTTACCCGGCGACCCGGAAGCGGACAATTACCGCCGCCAGGTGTATCAAAGTTGTTATTCGCGGGTACTGCCCAAAACCGTCAAGGCACCCCACCTAGTAGCTTATTCGAAGGAAATGGCGGAACAATTGAATTTGCCGGAAGCCGCTTGCCAATCGGAAGTTTTTTGCCAGGTGTTTGCCGGCAACCGGTTACTGGACGGCATGGAACCGTACGCCATGAATTACGGCGGCCAGCAATTCGGCCATTGGGCCGGGCAACTGGGCGACGGCCGCGCCATCAATCTGGGCGAAGTCGTCAACCGGCAAGGCCGGCGCTGGACTCTGCAATTGAAGGGCGCCGGCCCCACCCCCTATTCGCGTAGCGCCGACGGCTTGGCGGTGTTACGCTCCTCCATCCGCGAATTTTTATGCAGCGAAGCCATGCACCATCTGGGCGTGCCGACCACCCGGGCCCTGAGCGTGATATTGACCGGCGAGCACGTGGTGCGCGACATGTTTTACGACGGCAATCCGCAACTGGAACCGGGCGCGGTGGTGTGCCGGGTGGCGCCGTCGTTTATCCGTTTCGGCAATTTCCAGCTGTTTACCGCGCGCGACGACCTGGAAACCTTGAAACAACTGGTCGATTTCACCATCGAAACCGACTTCCCGCATTTGGGCCAACCCAACAAAGCAGTGTATCTGCAATGGTTTGCGGAAATCTGCCGCAGCACCGCCGAAATGATAGTTCACTGGCAACGGGTGGGCTTCGTGCATGGGGTCATGAATACCGACAACATGTCCATCCTGGGTTTGACCATCGATTACGGCCCCTACGGCTGGCTGGAAAACTACGATCCGGACTGGACGCCCAACACCACCGACGCGCAGGGCCGGCGCTACCGCTTCGGCAACCAACCCAAAATCGCCTACTGGAACCTGGTGCAACTGGCCAATGCCCTCTATCCGCTGATTCTGAAAGCGGAACCCCTGCAAGAGGCCTTGACGGCCTTTACCAACACGTTCGAGCAAGCTTGGCAGCGCACGCTGGCGGACAAACTGGGCTTGACCGCTTTCGACCCGGCCGGCGACGAGACACTGGCAGCGGATTTGGCTACCTTACTACAGGCCGCCGAAACCGATATGACGCTGTTCTATCGCGGCTTGTCCGCAATTGAAGCCACCGATACCGTTGCGGCTTTTCAAACCCATATCGAGGCCTGCAGCTATGCGCCTTTATCCGTTGAAACGCAAGGGTTGGCGGAAGCATGGTTCAACACCTACCAAACCCGCTTAAGACGCGATAAGCGGCCGCAAAACGAGCGCCAACAGGTCATGGACGCCGTCAATCCGCTCTACGTGTTGCGCAATTATCTGGCCCAGCAAGCCATTGATTTAGCGGAACAAGGCGACTTCGGCGAAGTATGGGAATTGCTGGAGGTGCTGCGCCAACCCTATACCGAACAAGCCGGCAAGCAGCGTTTCGCGGAAAAACGTCCGGACTGGGCCAAACAACGCGCGGGTTGCTCCATGCTGTCTTGCAGTTCTTGAAGAACAAAAAAACATGCTGAAAACGGCCTTTTCGGGTATCCTTTTCGGGCTAAGCCAACGATTTTCTAGGTTCCGTTAATGAACAACAATACCGATATTGCCGCCAAACACGATATTGATCCCGCAGAGACTCAAGAGTGGATGGAGGCGCTGCAAGCGGTGATTGAAAAAGAAGGCAGCGACCGCGCCAGCTTTTTGATCGAAACCCTGCTCGACACCGCCAGACAAGCCGGCCTGGATATTCCCTTCTCCGCCAATACGCCCTACATCAACACCATCCCGATCGACAAGCAGCCTAAATTCCCCGGCAACACCGACATAGAACGCACCATCCGTTCCTACGTGCGCTGGAATGCGATGATGATGGTACTGCGGGCCAATAAATACACCAATGTCGGCGGCCATATCGCCAGTTTCGCCTCCGCCATCACCTTGTACGATGTCGGCCAAAACCATTTCTGGAACGCGGTTTCCGACAAGCACGGCGGCGATCTGATTTTCTCGCAAGGCCATTCCGCGCCCGGCACCTATGCCCACTCGTTCTTGCTGGGCCGCTTGAGCGAAGAACAAATGGATAACTTCCGCCAGGAAGTCGGACGCAACGGCCTGTCGTCTTATCCGCATCCCTGGTTGATGCCGGAATTCTGGCAATTCCCCACCGTATCGATGGGGCTTGGCCCGATCATGGCTATCTATCAAGCTCGCTTCATGCGCTATATGCAGGATAGAGGCTTCGCCAATACCGAAAACCGCAAAGTCTGGGCCTTTTTGGGCGACGGCGAGTCGGACGAACCGGAAACCCTGGGCGCGATCGGCATGGCCGGCCGCGAAAAACTGGACAATCTGATTTTCGTGGTCAATTGCAACCTGCAACGCCTGGACGGCCCGGTACGCGGCAACGGCAAAATCATTCAGGAACTGGAAGGTAATTTCCGCGGCGCCAACTGGAACGTCATCAAGGTCATCTGGGGCCGCCGCTGGGATCCGATTCTGGCCCGCGACAAGAACGGTCTGGTGGTCAAACGCATGATGGAATGCGTGGACGGCGATTACCAAACCTTTAAATCCAAGGACGGCGCCTACGTCCGCGAACATTTCTTCAATACCCCCGAACTGCAGGAACTGGTCAAGGATTACACCGACCGCGATATTTGGGAATTGAATCGCGGCGGCCACGACCCGATCAAAGTTTTCGCCGCCTTCCACGCCGCCGTCAATCACAAGGGCCAGCCCACCGTGATTCTGGCCAAAACCATCAAGGGTTACGGCATGGGCGACTCCGGCCAGGCGCAAAACACCAGCCATCAGCAAAAAAAGATGAGCATTGAATCGATCAAAGCCATCCGCGACCGTTACCAGTTGCCGATCGGCGACGAAGAACTGATCAACCTGCCTTATATCCGTTTCGCCGAGGATTCCGCCGAACAGAACTACCTGCGCCAGCGCCGCGTCGATTTGGGCGGCTATTTGCCGGCTCGCCGCACCAAGGCTTATCCGCTGGAAATTCCGGCCCTGGCAACCTTCAAAGCCTTGCTGGAAGGCACCGGCGAAGGCCACGAAATTTCCACCACCATGGCTTTCGTGCGCATTCTGAATATTCTGGTGAAAGACAAGCAAATCGGCAAACGCATCGTACCCATCGTGCCCGACGAATCCCGCACCTTCGGTATGGAAGGCATGTTCCGCCAGCTGGGCATCTGGTCTCAGGTCGGCCAGCTATATACCCCGCAGGACGCCGAACAGCTGATGTTCTACAAGGAAGACAAGCACGGCCAGGTACTGCAGGAAGGCATCAACGAAGCCGGCGGCCTATGCGACTGGATCGCGGCCGGCACCTCGTACTCGACCCACGGCGTACCGATGATTCCGTTCTTCATCTATTACTCCATGTTCGGCTTCCAACGCGTCGGCGACTTGATCTGGGCCGCCGCCGACCAGCGCACCCGCGGCTTCCTGCTGGGCGGCACCG
>NZ_JANIBK010000064.1 GCF_024505165.1 Methylomonas rivi | reverse complement strand
GCAATACCCGCCGCCACGCAGGCGTAAGGATTGGCGCCGGTGCTGGCGGCCAGCCGCACGGTGGAGGTACTGGCGTTCTGTTCGTGGTCGGCGTGCAGGATGAACAACAGGTTCAGGGCCTTGACGAAATCCTGGTCGATATAGTGGTCCTGGTCGATATAGTTTTGCGACGAACGCGAAAACATCATGTTCAAAAAGTTTTCGCAATAGCTCAAGTCCATGCGCGGATACACGAACGGCCTGCCGACCGAGTGGCGGTAGGATGCGGCGGCGATGGTCGGCATTTTGCCTATCATGCGGGTGGCGGCCCGAAGGCGCTGCACCGGATCCTTGATATTCATTTCGCTATGATAGAAGGCGGACAGCGAACCCACCACGCCTACCAGCATGGCCATCGGGTGGGCGTCGTAATGAAAACCGTCGAAGAATTTACGTAGCGATTCGTGAATGATGGCGCGGTCGCTGATCTCCAGATTGAAATCGAACAATTGCTTTTCGTTGGGCAACTCGCCGTGCATCAGCAAATACGCCACTTCGGTGAACTGGCACTGTTCGGCCAGTTGCTCGATAGGATAACCCCGGTACAGCAAGATGCCGTTGTCGCCATCGATATAGGTGATTTTACTGGTGCAGCTGGCCGTGGCGACAAAGCCGGGGTCATGGGTAAAACAGCCCAAGTCCCTATAAAGATTGCGAATCTCAACCGTATCCGCGCCCAGCGTGCTTTTCAAAAGTGGGTATTCGACCTGCTTGCCGGTACCGGTGTGCGTTATCTGCAACGAGTCATTTGCCATGGCGTTATCTCTACATCCTATCTGGTTGTCCAATGGGTAGTGCCTGGATTATCACACAGCACCCGCGTTACTCCAACCTTCCAGGGCCAACTTATCGCTAACTTACTATTTCCGGGGGGGATTTTTTACCAATCTCAAACGTTTGCGCAATGGCTTTCGGTGCCGTGGCGTGGATGTCCGGGGCGGGTTTGCGATGTGGCCGACTATCGTATGGTTAAAGCCTTACAACCCAGGCGACGACTATTTTTTCCTACCCCAGCCACTGCCGGGAATACTCGGCGTAATCATCCTGCTTTAACAGACCGCACTCGTCATTTTGTTTCAAGTACACGGCGGGTAGGGCATATCCGTTGAAACGCTGGGCTTTGATCAGGCTGTAAGCGCCGACATCCGCAAACACCAGTTTATCGCCGACGGCCGGGATGTTATCGAAGCGGTATTCGCCGAAGATATCGCCGGCCAGACAAGTCGATCCGGCTAGAATGGCGGCACGGCCGCCTTGTATGTCTTCATCCAATAACAGCGGCCGGCGCCGGTATTCGAATATCTCCGGGTGATGATTCACCGAGCTGTCCAACACCAGCACGGTTTTACCGTCGCTGTCGAAGCTATCCAACACGGTGGTCAGCAAATAACCGGCGTTACCCACCAGCGCCTTGCCCGGCTCCAGATACACCTGTTCGGCAATGTGGGTTTTCAAATAACGGATGGCTTCTATGATGGGGTTTAGGCCGGCAATCCGGTGGTACAAATAACCGCCGCCCAGATTCAGCCATTTCAGGCCGGATTGCGGCGTCAACAGCGGCTTTAACTCGGTGATGACGGCCTGTAACGGTTGAAAATCGGTTTGGCCGAATACGGTGTGAATGTGCAGGCCTTCGATACCGGCCGGCAAACCTTGTTGCAGCAAGGCTATGTCCACGCCCAATTTGGAATGTTTGCGGCACGGATCGTAACGTTCGTCGTCGGCGAACGACAGTTTCGGATTGACGCGCAGGCCTTTGCTATAACCGGCGCTCGATTCGTGCAAACGCCGATACTGCGGCAAGGAATTGAAACTGATATGCGAGCATAGCCCGCCCAGCTCGGCAAACTCTTCGGGCCTCAGGCCCGGGGTGGTCAAATGCAGACTGCCCTGCCCGCCCAGTACCGCGTTTGCCAAACGGGCTTCGAACAGCGAACTGACGGAAATGCCGTCTACCCGCTGTTTAAGATCGGCCAGTAAAGGCACCAGTGGCAAGGCCTTCATGGAATACAAAATCCGGCAACCGCTGGCTTGTTTGATGCGTTGCAAGGGCTGCAAATTGGCATGCACTTGCGGCATATCCAGAATAAACGCCGGGCTGTGTTCGACCCGGCGCTTCAGTTCGTCGGCACCGGTCATGACGCCCGCCGCTTGCCGGGATAAAGTTTCAGTTCGGTCGCCACCAGATTCATGTAGACATCGTGGCTTTGCATATCGACACGGTTCAGCAATTGCGATTCGTAACCAATACCGGCCAAAACCGTATCCGGCCGTACTTGCGACAACAGCCGGTCGTAATAGCCGGCGCCGTTGCCCAAGCGTCCGCCCAAACGGTCGAAGGCCACGCCGGGCACGATCACCGCGTCCAGCTCCGCCGGGTTGATCCGTTTATCCGCTTCCCGCCAGCGTTCCGGCGGCGGCTCCAGGATATTCCACATGCCGGCTTGCAATTCATCGATAGACTGCAAATGCCATAATCCCAGGCATTTGACGCCCCGCGCATCGGCCGTGCAATAAGGCACCGCAATACGTTTGCCGCCCGCCAGTTGCCCTAATACAGCCGGCAAGGTACGCACCTCGGAACGGCAATGCAGGTACCAAAGTATGGTTTCGGCTTCCGCATACCAAGGCTGCGAAACAACCCGCCGACATATCTCGGCACTGACGATGTCCTTATCGGCTTGCGCATTGCGGGCGGCATAAGCGATTTGCCGCTGTTGCCGTTTATCCATGCTGCTTGCAATGGCGCAGGGCGGTTTCGAGCAAGTCCGGCGCCTCGCTGAGCAGATGCAGGGCGCTTTCTTCCCGGCGCAGCCAGGTGAATTGCCGTTTGGCCAGCTGCCGGGTGGCGGCGATGGCCTTGTCCCGCAGAGTGTCTAAATCGTATTCGCCGTTCAAATACGACCAGGCCTGCCGGTAACCGACGCAACGGATGGACGGCATGCTTTCGTCCAGATCGCCGCGCGCCCGCAAGCCGCGGACTTCGTCCAGAAAACCCCGGGCCAGCATCGATTCGAAGCGCGCGGCAATTTTGGCGTGCAAGGTAGAGCGTTGTTCGGGGGCTACGATCAGTTTGAGGTAAGCAAACGGCTGCTCGGTTTGCTGATCGGCGCCGAAAAAACTCGATAGCGGCCGGCCGCTGATTTCATAGACTTCCAGCGCGCGCTGAATGCGCTGCGGGTCGTTGACATGTATCCGGGCGGCGGCTTGCGGATCGATTTGCGCCAAGCGGGCATGCAAGACTTCCTTGCCCAATTCCGATAGCTCCCGGTCCAGCCGTTGCCTGATGCCGGCGTCGGCCGCGGGCAGTTTGGCCAAACCTTGGGTCAAGGCGCTGAAATACAGCATGGTGCCGCCGACCAATAACGGCAGTTTGCCGCGCCGGGCGATGTCTTCCATCAACGCCAAGGCCCGGGCGCGAAACTGGCCGGTGGAAAACGCTTCGCCGGGATCGAGTATGTCGATCAAATGATGCGGAATGCCGCCGCGTTCGTCCAGGGCGGGCTTGGCGGTGCCGATGTCCATGCCTTTATAGACCAAGGCCGAATCGACGCTGATAATTTCCGCATTCAGGGCTTGCGCCATGGCTATGGACAAGGCGGTTTTGCCGGAGGCGGTCGGCCCCATCAATAAAATAGCGTTAGGTTTGGCTGCTGTCATTTATTGTCCGCGCATAAAAAAACGGTCCAAGTCCTGATGACTGAGCGCCACCCAGGTCGGTCGGCCGTGATTGCATTGGCCGATGCGCTCGGTTTGTTCCATGTCCCGCAACAGGGCATTCATTTCTTCGATACTGAGTTTGCGTTTGGCGCGTACCGAGCCATGGCAAGCCATGGTGGCCAAAATAGCGTTTATGCTTTCCTCGGCTTTCCGGCTAACGCCGTGGGTGGCCAAGTCGGCCAGAATATCGCGCACCAGTTGATCGACATCGGTTTTGGCCAGCAGGGCCGGCGTAGCGCGCAATACCACGGTTTCCGGGCCGGAACGGTTCAGTTCGAAGCCCAAGCCCAGGAAAAACGCATGCTCCTGTTCGGCCAAATCGGCCTCCGCCGCTGTCACCTGAATCTTGATCGGCAACAACAAGGGCTGGGAGACGATGGCGCGGTTATGGTAATGCTGCTTCAGGCGTTCGTAAGTCACCCGCTCATGCGCGGCGTGGGCATCCACCAGGATAATGCCGCCCGCGGTTTCCGCCAGGATGTAAATGTTATGGATATGCGCCAGCGCGAAACCCAGCGGCGGCATGGCCGGGTCGGCCGAATTCGGCTGGGTTTGCGGATAGAGTTTGGCGTAGGCCTGGATTTGGTCGGCCACGTTGGCCGGTATGTTCGGTCGGCCCGGATAACTAAAACCGCGCGCGGGATTGCCGCCGGCAGGTACCTGTGCCGCGGAATCGGGTTTTATGGCCGGCTTGACCCGGCTCTCTACCGAATCCGCCTCTTCCGCCAGACTCAAGGGCAAGGACGCTTGCAGGTTCAAACTAGGCCGGGTTTGGATCGTTGGCGCCGGCACGGTTTGCATCTCGATAGTATGCGCCGGCGTTTGCCCGGGTCTTTGTTCGGCCAGACCGCGGTGCAGGGCCTGAAACAGAAAATCATGCACCATGCGCCCTTCCCTGAAACGTACTTCCAGTTTGGTGGGGTGCGCATTCACATCCACCAGCGCCGGGTCGAGCGTCAAATACAATACGAACACCGGATGCCGGCCGTGGTACAGCACATCCTGATAGGCCTGTTTCACGGCATGCGCCACCAATCTGTCCTTAATCAAACGGCCGTTGACGTAAAAAAACTGCATATCCTGCTGGCTGCGAGAAAAGGTCGGCAAACCCACCCAACCGTGCAAATGCAGGCCGGAGGCGGCATAATCGATTTTGACCGCGTTATCGACAAACGCCGAACCGCAAATCGCCGCGATGCGTTTTTCCTGCTCGGCTTGGGTCGCGGCCGGTTTTAGATGCAGCACCTCGCGCTGGTTATGCTGTAACGAAAAACCCACGTCAAAACGGCTCAGCGCCAATTTTTGAATCAGGCTTTCGATATGGCCGAATTCGGTTTTCTCGGCCTTTAGAAACTTGCGACGGGCTGGGGTGTTGTAAAACAAGTCCCGCACATCCACCGTGGTACCGGGCGGATGCGGATCGGGCTGGGGATCGAAGTTTTTTTCGCTGCCGTCGGCGCTGACTTGCCAGGCGCATTCGGCAGCGGCGGTACGGGAAATCAAGGTCAATCGGGCCACGGAACTGATGCTGGGCAGCGCTTCCCCCCTGAAGCCCATGCTGACCACATGTTCCAGATCGTCCAGCGAGGCAATTTTACTGGTGGCGTGGCGGGACAGCGCCAGCGCCAAGTCGTCCTTGTCGATGCCGCAACCGTTGTCGCGTATCTTGATTTGCTTGACTCCGCCTTGTTCGATATCGACATAAATTTGGCTGGCGCCGGCGTCGAAACAATTTTCCACCAATTCCTTGACCACGGAAGCCGGGCGCTCGACCACTTCGCCGGCGGCGATTTGATTGATCAGTTGAGTGGGTAAAGCATAGATCCGCATCGGCTGCGCTCGAAAAAAAGCGCGTATTTTAGCGGATGACGCCGGCCGGCGCTGAATCAATTCACCGCTGCGGCGGAATTAAAGCTAACTGCTGCGCGGAATTTGCAGCACCTGGCCGACTTTGACCTGGCCATCTTCCATGCCGTTGGCATGCCGCAACTCGCGCATGGAAACCCCGTATTGGCGGGCGATCCCGGACAAGGTGTCGCCGCGGCCGATTACGTGCCGGGTGGCGGAGGCGCCGGCGGTAACCACGCTATCGCTAACCTTTGCGGATACGTCGGTTTTGCCGGCAACCGGTTTGGCGTCCGTTTCCACGGCCGCCAGGCGGAGCGCGGATTTGCCGGATTTTTGCAATTGCGCAAACAAGGTGTTAGCCGGCGCGTATTGTTTAAAATGCGCCATGATGCCGTTAAAGACGGCGGATGCCATTTTATCCTGATAAGCACGGGTATTCAGGCGGCGTTCTTCCTCCGGGTTGGATATGAAAGCGGTTTCTACCAGGATGGAAGGGATGGGCGATTTCAATACCACAAAACCGGCTTTTTGCACATTGGCACGATGCAGATGCCCGGTTGTTTTTACGCTCCTTAACACCTTATTACCGACATGCTGACTGGCTTCCTTGGCGGCTTTATTGGATAAGTCCATCAACACCGACGACAGAATGTCGTCGTGCTCCTCCGCGCCAGCGGCTTTATCGGAAGCGTTTTCGCTATTGGCCAAGTATTGCGCGATTTGACTGGAAGCGCCTTTATTAGCCAAGGTATAGACGGAAGCGCCGTGTGCGCTCGGATCGTCGAACGCATCGGCATGGATGGAAATAAACAAATCGGCCTTGGCGGCTTGGGCAATCCGCACCCGTTCGCGTAATTTCACGAAATAATCGCCGTTACGGATCATCACGGCTTTCATGCCGGGCTGCCGGTTTACCGCGCTTTCCAGACGCTTGGCAATCGCCAGTACCACGTCTTTTTCCTGGGTGCCGTGTCCGCCCTGGGCGCCGACATCCTTGCCGCCGTGCCCGGCATCTATGGCAATCACAATATCCCGCCCTTTGGCCTTGGTTGGTTTGGCAAGTGCCGGAGAAGCCGCGTCAGCGGTTTTTTGTTTTTTGGCGACAACGGCCGCCGGCGCGGCAAGCCGTTCGGCTGGCGCGGTACGGGCGGAAACATCGAATTGCAGTTGTACGCTTTGTCCCTTGCTAACCGCCACGGCGGCGGCGTCGGCGTTTAATTCCATCACCACCCGCAGATCGGATTTATTGCGTATCGCGGAACGTACTCCCAGCACCAGGGGGTGCTCGGCGGGCGGTTGCGGCATGGACTGAGACGCGGCGGTGTTTTCGAAATCCACCACCAAGCGGCTGGGATTTTTCAGCGTGAAGTAGCGATAACGGGGAACGGCATTCAATTCGAACACTACGCCGCCGCCCGGCTGGAAGCTTAAGCCTTCGATTTTAGCGGATGCGGCATGAATCGGCATCGCCAACAAAGACAAACCCATTATCCAGAAAAATTTAACGATCTGTCTCATAAGCCGGCCAACCGAGGAGAAATTAAAAACGTTCTGAGATTATAGCAGCAGGTCTTTGTTTTTCCAGTCAATTATCAACGAATCTTTTAGCGATTCCGCTAGTATGTTGATTTCTATCGATCTTCCGGTGTTTTGGTAATCCAGCGCGATTTCCAAATCGGCCGGCGGTAAATGTCCGGCGCCCATTTGCGGCCATTCGACGCAAACCAAGGCCTGTTGCCGCAAATAATCGTCGATGCCCAGCCATTCCAGTTCTTCCGGGTCTTTGAGCCGATACAAATCGAAATGGAACACGCTACGGTCGCCGAAGCGGTATTCCTCCACCAAACTGTAGGTGGGGCTTTTCACGGCGCCCTTGTGGCCCATCGCCCGCAAAAGCCCGCGCACCAAGGTGGTTTTACCCGCGCCCAAGTCGCCGTATAAATACAGCAGACATTTTGGCGGCAAAACTTTGCCCAATGCCGCCCCTAACAATTCGGTTTCGCCGCTATCGCTTAATTCGATTTTCATTAATTCAAAAGCTCCCTGATTTTCGGCAACAAATCGCCGGCCAACATGCCGCGCTCGCCCTGCGTTGCCGCCATGCCGTCGGCCGCCTCGCCATGCACATGGACAGCCAGTTTTGCAGCATCCGTCAACGTTAAACCCTGCGCCAGCAATGCCCCGGTAACGCCCGCCAATACATCGCCCATGCCGCCGCTAGCCATGCCCGGATTGCCGGTGGTGTTGACCAGAAGGTTGCCGCCATCCGCAATCAGGCTGCCGGCCCCTTTTAACACGCAGACGCCCGCGTACTGATTTTGCAGTTTTTTGACCGCCGCAAAGCGGTCGGCGGCAATATCGTGGGTATTGCAACCCAAAAGGCGCGCCGCTTCGCCGGGATGCGGCGTTAACACCCAGTTCGGCCGGCGGACGGGATGCCGCGCCAATAAATTTAACGCATCGGCATCGGCCACGCAGGGTTTCTCGCTTGCCAGGGCATGGCGAAGCATGTCTTGCGCCCAGCTATCCTGCCCCAGGCCCGGACCGATGACAATCACGCTCGCCCTCTCCAGCAGGGGATGCAGATCGCAGGCGGTTTCCGCCGCGTGGCACATCAATTCGGGCCGGCCGATATTCAACAAATCGGCATGCCCGGCCCGGCTGGCAATGCTGACCAAGCCGGCGCCGCCGAACAATGCGGCTTCGCCGGCCAGGCGGATTGCACCGCTGAATCCGCGGTTACCGCCTATCAACAGCACATGGCCGAAATGGCCTTTATGGGCACTGCGCGGACGGGGCTTTAACACCGGCTTGCTCGATAGATGGGCGGTCGCCGGCAACTGGGCCAACACCGCATCGGGCACATTCAAGCTCGAACAGACGATATCGCCGCAATAATCGCCGGCTTCCCCGGTAAACAGCCCGCATTTCAACGCAATAAAAGTGACGGTGAGATCGGCCTTGACCGCGCAACCCAACACGCAACCGGTATCGGCGTGCAAACCCGACGGCACATCGATGCTCAAGACAGGGCAATCGGCACGGTTGATATGCGAAATCGCATGCGCATATTCCTCGCCGACCGGCCGGCTTAAACCGGTGCCCAGCAAGGCATCGACGATAATACCCGCTGTTTGCGCGCGCGCATCGAACGCCGACACGCGGCCGCCGGCCTGAATAAAGTCCTGGTACACGGTCAGAGCATCGCCCCCAAGCTGGCCGACGGGAACCAGGGTATAAACCGAAACGCCGAAACCGGCCGCCAAGGCCAGTTTAGCCAGCACATAACCGTCGCCGGCATTATTGCCGGCGCCGCAAAACACCGTAATGCGGCTCTGCTCTGGCCAGCGTTGCCGCAAGGCGTTAAATGCCGCCATGCCGGCGCTACGCATTAGTTGCAAGCCCGGCATTTGCAGATTTTGAATGGCGATATGCTCCGCCTCGCGAATCTGCGCTACGCGATACAGCGCTTGTGATGATGTTTGCATGGCGTTGTTGTGTAAAATAACCAGGACACCTTCATTATATTGCAAGCCCGCCATGCGCCCAATCGAAACGCCGGATTTTCAACAGCTTGCCCTACAAATCAAGGCCTGGGGCGCCGAATTGGGCTTTCAGCAAATCGGTATCAGCGATACCGATTTAAGCGCCGCCGAAGATTACCTGCGGCAATGGTTGACGGAAAACAGGCACGGCGAGATGCAATACATGGCCGCGCACGGTTTGAAACGCAGCCGCCCGGCTTTGTTGCAAGCCGGCACCCGCAGCATCATCAGCGCCCGCATGGATTACCTG
The DNA here is from genome assembly GCF_024505165.1 of Methylomonas rivi. Classification (GTDB taxonomy): domain Bacteria; phylum Pseudomonadota; class Gammaproteobacteria; order Methylococcales; family Methylomonadaceae; genus Methylomonas; species Methylomonas rivi. Next base: position 9,894 of record NZ_JANIBK010000064.1, on the reverse strand, counting down.
CCGGAAAACCCTGCCCACAGCCACGCGTTGCTGGATAATCCAGCCGCGGCTTTCGTGTCCCGCTATGCGCTGGGCCGCGATTACCACAAACTGCTGCGCAACCGTTTGCAAAAACTGGCGGATAAAATCGCCGCCGAGATCGGCTCCTTCGGCTACCGGGCTTTTGTCGACAGCGCGCCGGTACTGGAAAAAGCCATCGCCGAAAAAGCCGGTTTAGGCTGGATAGGCAAACACAGCAATCTGATTAACCGCCGCGCCGGCTCCTGGTTTTTTCTGGGGGAAATTTATACCGACCTGCCCTTGCCCACCGATGCCGCCGCCGGCAATCATTGCGGCCAATGCCGGGCCTGTCTGGACATATGCCCCACCCAAGCCATCGTCGCCCCGTATCAAGTCGATGCCCGCCGCTGCGTATCCTATTTAACCATCGAACTACACGGCAGCATTCCGGAAGCATTGCGCCCGCTATTGGGCAACCGAATTTACGGCTGCGACGATTGCCAGTTGATTTGCCCTTGGAACCGTTTTGCCAAACTCAGTGCGGAAACGGATTTCACACCGCGGCACAAACTGGACAACAGTACATTGCTGGAGCTATTCAGTTGGACGGAAAGCGAATTTTTGCAAAAAACCGAAGGCTCGGCGATTCGGCGTATCGGCCATCGGCGTTGGCTGCGCAATATCGCCGTGGCGCTGGGCAATGGCTCGCCGACGGCGGCAAGCAAAACCGCGTTACATGACAAATTGCGGCACGATCACGAATTAGTACGGGAACATGCCGCCTGGGCGCTGCAACGTCTCGATGAAAAGCGCTGATCCGGAAAGCAGTTAAAACGTCTAACATACCCTCTCGCAATTGCCCCGTCAGCCGCCGATTGCGTATGCTTCGTTCAAGCAAACAATCTATTTCCCGGCACAACCGTTCCGGCATACATTGTTTTTTTGCTTTTCCCGTATAATATTCGCCAATTTTCAAGCCTACTCGACCGAGGAAATATGAGCATCACACTGTCCAACCGCGTCAAAGCCGTCAAACCGTCACCGACTTTAGCCATTACGGCCCGGGCTGCCGCCATGCGCGCGGCCGGCAAGGATATTATCGGTTTGGGCGCCGGCGAACCCGACTTCGACACGCCGGAGCATATCAAGGCCTCCGCCATTAAAGCCCTGGACAACGGCTTTACCAAATACACCGCGGTTGACGGCATCCCCAGCTTGAAAAAAGCCATCGCGCAAAAATTTAAAAACGACAACGGCCTGGACTACGAGCTGAAACAAATTTTGGTGTCCAGCGGCGGCAAGCAAAGCTTTTACAATTTGGCCCAAGCCCTGTTGAACCCCGGCGACGAGGTGATCATTCCCGCGCCTTACTGGGTTTCCTACCCGGACATGGTGCTGTTGGCGGACGGCGTGCCTGTCATCGTGGAAGCCGGCCAGTCGCAAAACTTTAAGATTACCCCGGCGCAATTACGTGCGGCGATTACCGATAAAACCCGCTTGTTCGTCATCAACAGCCCGTCCAACCCGACCGGTGCCGCCTACAGCCTGGATGAACTGAAAGCATTGGGCGAGGTGTTGCAGGATTATCCGGACGTGCTGATCGCCACCGACGATATGTACGAACACATCCTGTGGAACAAGGGCGAGTTCGTCAACATTCTGAACGCGCGGCCGGATTTTTACCCGCGCACCATCGTCTTGAACGGCGTCTCCAAGGCCTACTCGATGACGGGCTGGCGGATAGGCTATTGCGCCGGCCCGGCGGATTTGATCGAAGCCATGTGCATCATCCAATCGCAAAGCACATCCAACCCCACCTCGATCTCGCAAGTCGCCGCCGAAACCGCCCTGACAGGCGACCAAAGCTGCATCGATACCATGATGGTGGAGTTTAAAAAGCGCCACGATTTCGTGGTGGCCGAATTGAACCGCATAGACGGTATCGAATGCCTGCCCACCGACGGCACGTTTTACGTCTTCCCCAACGTGGAAAAACTGCTGGGCAGGCTGGACGGCATAGACGACGATCTGCAATTTGCCGAGTATTTGATCGAGAAAGCCGGCGTGGCGCTGGTGCCGGGTTCGGCATTCGGTTGCCCCGGCCACATCCGCATTTCCATAGCCACCAGCATGGCCAATCTGGAAAACGCCTTGGCCCGAATCAAACAGGCGGTTTAATCCCTACAAAGCCAGTAGGCCGGAATAAGCCTGTTCGCGCGTTAAGCGTAGAACGGGCGTTTCTCCGGCATGCCGATTGCCGGAAACGCCCGCCCTTGCTGTCGCCGGGCCGCCCTACTTCGCGATTTATATTATCCGCGGGAACTCGTCAGGTATGCGCGAACGTCCCGAATCCAGCCTAAATCAACAGGCTTTCATCTATCGCCACATATTTGTCGGCGGCCTGTACCAAGGTCTGGGCGGTCAGGCCGGCCACGCCGTAAACTTCCGAACTCACCCGATACCGCTGCCGGACTTTTTCCAACAGCAGCTGAAAGTCGCCGTCGCCCGACAATAAAATCACCGTATCCACCTGTTCGGCCAGCTCCAATACGTCCAGGGTAATCCCGACATCCCAATCGCCCTTGGCGGAACCGTCGCTGCGCTGAATATAGGGTTTGAGTTTGACCTGAAAACCGATGTCCTTGAGGATTTGCTGAAAACCGCGCTGCTTGGCATCGCCTCTTTCAATCGCGTAGGCATAGGCCGCCACGACCATGCGGTTGGCGGCGGCCTGTTGCCAAAACGCGCTGTAATTGAAATGTTTTTGGTAGCGATGCCGGCAGGTGTAATAAATATTTTGCACATCGGCAAAAATCGCTACCTTTTGCATGCCGGCGTTATTTTAAAAACGAGCAGCAATAATCGCTGGCGGTTTTGACTTTCATCGTGAACGCGGCATTGCCCGGCACGTTGAAAGACTCGCCTCCCTTGATGGTTTGCCAGTCGCAACCGGGCAATTGCACGTCCAGCTCGCCCGCCAAAATTTCCATCAACTCCGGGTCGGCGGTATTGAAGGTATATTCGCCCGGTTGCATGAAACCCAGGGTCTTTTTGCTGCCGTCGGCAAACAATACGGTGCGGCTATTCACTTTGCCGTCGAAATATACGTTGGCTTGTTTGACGATGGTGACGTTTTTAAATTCTGACATGGCGCCTATCTGCTGCTGAAAAAAGGGGCGCATGATAGCAGATCGGGCGATTTTTTTAAGCACAAAAAGCCGCGGCGCGGTTTCTTGGTGGTGGTGGCTGTATAAGGTTTCCACGGAAAATTGCGCGGCATCGAGCCGTTCCAGCCAAGCCGCCAAGCAGCGGGTCTCTTCATCGCCGCCCGCATGGCCGGGATAGGCCAGCACTGTAATGACGCCCGGCGCGGCCAATAATCGGCAAGCGGCGGCGATGGCCCGTAGCGTGGTTTGAGTCTGCGTGATAATGCATTTGTCCGCGCCCGGCAAATAGCCCAGATTGAACATGACCGCTTTAATTCCGCCGTGTAGCGGATTCGGAATGTGCCGAGCCATTTCGGCATGACTGACTTCAAACAACGTCACCCATGCCTCCAAGCCCTGCTGTTGCAAGCGTTGCCGGGTTGCCCGCAGGGCTTGGGTTTGTACATCGAAACCATGGACGTGCCCGGTAGCGCCCACGGTTTCGGCCAGAAAAGCGGTGTCGTGGCCATTGCCCACGGTGGCATCGATGGCCGCATCGCCGCTTTGCAGGTATTCCTTGACAATGCCGTGAGCGGTTTCAGGCAGAGAAATGCGTTTCATAATAACGTTGAATGTTGGCGGTTACCGGCAGCAATGCTTGTTGCCGCAAGGCGGCGGCGAATAGTTCCGCATGCCAGGGAATGGCCAGACTGCCCTTGGCGCCGAATCCGTTGAAAATATGCAGATTGGCGTGCCGCGGGTGCGAACCGATAAAGGGCTGTTTATCGAGCGTGGCCGGCCTGATGCCGGCCTGCTGCGACAGGATTTCGACGGGCTTTAGAGCCGGCATCGCCCCGGACAAACCTTGCAGCAAAACCTGCCGGGCACGCTCTGAAGGCCGGGTATCGACCAAGCCGGGCTCGAATGTCGCCCCCAGTTTAAACTGTTGGGCAGCGGTCGGAATCAGCCAATGGCCGAAATTGATAATGTGCTCGGGAGATTCCGCCGGGCCGCGGCAGTTTAGGATTTCGCCCTTGGCCGGCTGAAAGGGCAAGCCGCCGAACCAGGGGTTTTGCCGGCCGAGATGGCCTTCGCAAAAGACGATATGGCGGGGGGTAAATTCTCGCCAGGTCAATTGGGGTTGCAAAACCAGCGCGTCATAATCGAATTGCATGTGCCGGTAACTGGCGGTGGCGATGAAATAATCCCGCAACCGCGACAACAACAAGCCGGTTTTTAAATACCCGGTCCGCGCTTGCAGCAAAGCGCCATAAGGGGCCTGGACGGCAGCCTGGGCAGCCGGGCAAGCCGTTAAAAATGGCCGGTAATCGGCCTGGCTTAAACGTTGCTCGGCATATTGCCGCTCGCGGGCATTTTTTAACAGCCGCAGCATGGGCAAGGGAACAAAAAAATGCTGCTGGAAGGCGTCGGACAGCCGCCGGTAACAGTGCATGGCCGAGGGCAACAGGTCATTAATATCCGCGCTTTTAACCAAACGTTGTCCGGTTACCGGATTGATTAGGCCGGCGGCGACTTGGGAGGCATTTTCACTACCGTTGTCTATCACCATCACCCGCAGGTTGCGCCGCATCAACGCCCAAGCCAGCAAACTGCCCGCCAGCCCCTGGCCGACAATCAAAACCTCAATCGGCATGCTTGAGCGTCAACGCCTCGGCGGTAAACGCAATGCCGGCCCAACCGTCGCGCAGGAAATTGCGGATATTTTGATGGTCGGTACCGTCGGGGTTCTCCAGCACATCCTTGCGGTAGTAATCGCCGAACAAGGCCAGCGTCTGCGCCTGATCCAGGCCGTTCAATTCGGCAAAGGCAAAGATCTTGCACGAGCCCTCGTTCTGCCCCGCCGCATTAACCAAGGGCTGCCGGATACCGTTGCTGAATTGGCACGGCCGATAATTGTAATGCTCGGCTATGACAGCCATGGTTTCTTTAAAATCAACGGCCTGCCCGGAAATGACCCGGCCGATAAAATCTTTTAATTTCATTAAAAATACCTAATGCTTTTGCTAATTAAATTCAGTGTCATATAATGTCGGCGTGATAATCGGCCTGTTTCCCGGACGGTAAGGCTTATTATAAAACCCGCGATCAACTGTAACGGCTTTAAAAATCTTGTTACATTTCACCTATACACTATGGGTTTTTCCATGCCGTATTGTAAAGAGCGTGCGGATTACAATTTCACAATTCATAAAGGAATACGTTTTGAAACAGCAACTTATAATTTTTTTAATTTTTGCATTCGTTGCCTGTAACACTTTTGCCCAAACAGAATTCCCGCTTAGCCCCACAGACCTTCCGCAAGCCCAGCCGGCGCAACCGGCAGCCAAAACCGACGTTATCGCCCTTAAGGATCCCGAAATACTGGCCACGTACCTGCTGGCCCCGGGCGATGCCGTCGAAGTCACGGTTTGGAAGGAAGAAGGCCTGCAGCAACAGCAATTTTTGATCGGCCCCGACGGCAATATCGTTTACCCCCTGGTCGGCACCATTACCGCGGCCGGCAGGACCATCAACGATCTTAAAGAACTTCTGGCCGTCAAATTGGCCGATTATATTGCCGACCCTTCCGTTAGCGTCAAGTTATTGAATAATCAGGGCAACGCCATTTTCGTGATCGGCAAAGTCAACAAACCCGGCCAAGTATTTGCAGGCAGACGCATCGACGTGTTGCAAGCCTTGAGTTTGGCCGGCGGCCTGACCGTGTTCGCCAGTGAAGGCAACATCAATATTCAACGCCGGGTCGGCAATGAAATCAAAGTGTTTCCTTTCGATTACGGCAACGTCATGGACGGTGAAGACTTGGAACAAAACATTCTGCTGGAACCCGGAGACACTATCACCGTACCTTAAGGACAAGGTAGATAGCGTTTTTACTGATGAAATTCAAGACGAAGCGGTTGCTTCCCGTCCTGGTTGTGTTTAGCCATAACTGCCACGCATTAGACTGGCTGTTCGAACCGAACTTCGGAGCATCCGAGCGTTACACGGACAACCTGCGCATGCAGATCGAACCGATAAGGGACAATCTGATCACCCGGTTATCGCCCGGCGTTTTACTGGGTTATATGGCCGAAAACCATGCCTTAAACGCCGACTTCAAATGGAACGAACTGATTTATCACGGCGAATCGGAGCTGGACTTTTCGGAGAAAATCGCCGACATCAGTCAGAAATATACCGGCGAACGCTTTGCGGCCGGCTTGTCGGCCCGGTATGCGGAACAATCCACCATCAACACTCAGCTGGATTTGGACGGCTCGGGCGATTTACAAGTCCAGATCCCGAAAACCACGCGTTCCGTGGCGCCCAATATCACCTATAATTTGACCGAAAGAGATGCGCTGCAATTCAGCTATAACTATACCGACGTCGGCTTCACGAAGTCGCCGGGCCTGAATTTAAGCCGGAACTTTTCCGACTACACCAACCAGCAGTTTTCTTCCTCCCTGATGCATACGTTCTCGGAGCGGCTGTCGGTCAATCTGAGCGGAGCCTATGTCGAATTCAGTTCGTCGGGGGAGAACCCCACAGTCAGCAATCCGTTTCCGACCACGTCAAGTTTTAGCCAGAAATCGTCCACCCTCAATTATCAGGCGGGCGTGCAATACAGCTTCGATGAGCGCACCCGTTTCAGCGTTTCCGCCGGTATTCGCGACACGGATACCGAAAGAACCTCACGGCAAACTATCGATTTTCTGGGCTTATTGCCAAATAGTACGACCACATCCGTCCAATCGTCCAAATCGAGCGGCAACGTCTTTTCCGCGAATTTCGATCATAAATTCGATTGGGGCAGCCTGGATATCAGCGCCGGCAGGCAATTAACCCCCGCCAGTACCGGCGGGCAAAGAAACACCACCAACTTTTCCGCCAGCTTGAAATACAATCTAGCCGAACGCTGGACAAGCGGCATTACCGCCACCTATTTGCTGTCGGAATCAGCGACCACAACCGCGGGCGACACTACCAACAACAACCGTACCTACATCACGCTATCGCCCAATATCCGCTGGCGCTGGACGCCGGAAATCAATCTCGAGCTTTCATACATCTATCGCCAGCAGGAATTCGAATCCTTGAATCAAACCTCGGTAGGCAATAACTTGCAGCTACAATTCTCTTACCAACCACAAATCAATCGCCAGGTGAAATAACGTGGAAAATCAAACTCCCGACATTAAAGACTATCTGAAGATCGTCAAAAAACGCCGCAGATTTTTAATCATTCCACTGGCTATCATCCTACTGCTTAGCATCGTCCTGGCCGTGGCGCTGCCCTCCGTATACCGGTCGACGGCAACTATTTTGATCGAGGAGCAGGAAATTCCGTCCGAACTGGTCAAATCCACCGTCACCACCTTTGCCGACCAGCGTATTCAAATTATCAGCCAGCGGATAATGTCGCGCTCCAACTTGGTGGACATCATCAAAAAGTACGATTTATATGCGAGCGACCGCAAGTCCAAAACCGAAGAAGTCATTTTGGAAAAAATGCGCGATAGCATTAAAGTCGAAACCATCAGCGCCGACGTTATCGACCCCAGAAGCGGCCATCCCACTAAAGCCACCATCGCCTTCTCGCTGGCCTTCGATGACGAGTCGCCCGCGCTCTCGCAAAAAGTCACCAATGAATTGACCTCCTTATTTTTGAAGGAAAACATTAAATCCAGAACGGAATCGGCGGAAAATGCCGCCTTGTTTTTAAGCGAGGAAGCCCGTCGCCTGAAAGACAAAATTCAACAGTTACAAGCCAAACTGGCCAGTTTTAAAGAACAGAACCTGCAACAATTGCCGGAAGTCAATCAATTAAACCAACAAGAGTTGACCTCGCTGACCAACCAGCTGATGAGTCTGGACACCCAGGAACGCAACGCCCTGGACCGGCGCTTTTATCTGGAAGGCCAACTGGCGCAAATCGATCCGAATGCCCTGGCCACCAATGCGGCGGGCAACCGGGTATTCGATATGAAAGACCGCCTGAAAGAGCTGCAGTCGCAATATCCCTCCCTGTTGGCGCGTTACTCCGATAACCATCCGGATGTGATTAAAACCAAACGCGAAATCGAGTCATTGCAAAAAGAGATAGGCGCCAATATCGATTTGAATAAACTGAATGCCGAATTGACCGAGAAAAAGGCCGAATTGGCGCTGTTGCTCAAGCAATATTCAGACCGGCATCCCGACGTGGTCAAACTGCAAAAACAAATTTCCTCCTTGCAGCAAGCGCTGGTCGAAGCCAGTCAAAACAATTATTCCAATGTCGCCATAGAACCGGACAATCCGGCTTACATTACGCTTAAATCCCAACTGGAAGCGGCGAATTCGGACATCAAATCGATAGACGTTACCCGCAGCAAACTCAGAACGCGGATTGAGGAATTGCGTACCAACCTCATGCAATCGCCCCTGGTGGAAAAAGATTACATGGATTTGGTGCAAGAACTGAACAATACCAACCAGCGTTATCAGGAAGTCAGCTCACGGGAAATGGAAGCCCAAATCTCGCAACAACTGGAAATCGAAAAGAAAGGCGAACGCTTCACCTTGATCGATCCGCCGCAAGAACCTCTGGAACCGGTCAGCCCCAACCGCATGGCTATTTTATTCCTGGGCTTCGTGCTGGCGATTGCCGGCGGCTTCGGCACGGTGGCACTGGCGGAAATGATGGACGCCAGCATACACAGCGAGAAAGCTATCGCCAATATCTTGGGCGTGGCGCCGCTGGCCACCATTCCTTATCTGGAAAGCCGGTCGGAAAAACAAAAATATCGAACCCAGCGCCGAGCGCTCCTGCTAGGCGCCTTGATAACCGCCCTAGTCGCCACCTTGATTTTCCACTTCCTGTTCATGCCGCTGGATGTATTTTGGTACAAATTACTCCGCGTGGCAGGCGGCTTATAACTTATCGGGATTAGCCATGAATACCATTCAAACACTAGCAGACAAGACCTCCCAAGCCGGGGCCGACGAGTCCAACCTGGACGGCATCAATATCGCCTACAGCCAAACCCGGGTACATACGCCCAACAGCCAGCTGCTCAAGGAAAACCGGATTATTTCGGGCTTTACGCCGGGGCCGTGGCTGGAGGCCTACCGAATGCTGCGTACCCGCTGCTTGCAAAGCATGGACGCCATGGAGTGGAAAACCCTGGCCATTACCAGTACCAGCGGTAAAACCGGCAACAGCCTGACGGCCGCCAATCTGGCCATCAGTATTGCCATGGAACTGGACAGAACGGCTTTATTGGTGGACGCCAACTTTTTGAACCCGGCCATCGCCAAATTGTTCGGCATCCAGACCGATACCGGTCTCAGCGATTACCTGTTGCACGACAAGGAAATCAGTTCGATGCTGATCAATCCCGGCATCGACCGTTTGGTGGTTTTGCCGGCCGGTAAACCGCTGTTTAACTCGACCGAAATGCTGCGCTCGCCGAAAATGGTGCGGTTGGTCAATGAATTGAAAAGCCGCTACCCTTCCCGCGCCATTATTTTCGATATGCCGCCTATTTTGTCGCACGACGATACCTTGGGCTTTTCGCCTTATGTGGATTGCGTGTTGCTGGTGGTTGAGGAAGGCAGGACAAAAAGCGACGAGTTAAAACACGCCGCCAGTTTATTGAAGGATATTAATGTATTGGGCACTGTATTCAATAAATCGACCGACCATACAATCCCTTTCCACGACTGAAGCGGTTTCGGGCTTTGCCGCAACCGGCGGCAAAGC
>NZ_JANIBK010000063.1 GCF_024505165.1 Methylomonas rivi | reverse complement strand
CGCGCCGGAGCGCGCCGCCAAGCGCGCGGCGCGGACTTTGGTGTACATGCCGCCCCGCCCCAAGCCGCTGATACTCCCCCCCGCCACTTCGTCCAACAAACCGTCGTCGACACTGATTTCGGTTATCAATTGGGCATTGGGATTGAGGCTGGGATTGGCATCGTACAAGCCGGTTTGATCGGTAAGTATGATCAGCAGATCGGCTTCCACCAAATTGGCCACCAAGGCGCCCAGGGTGTCGTTATCGCCGAAACGGATTTCCTCGGTGGCGACGGCATCGTTTTCGTTAATCACCGGCACCACACCGTAATCGAGCAAGGTCAGCAAGGTACTGCGCGCATTCAAATACCGCTGCCGGTCGGACAAGTCGTCATGGGTCAGCAAAACTTGCGCAGCCAGCAATTCGTGCTGCTGGAACTCATTTTCAAACCGCCGCACCAAGCCCATTTGCCCAACCGAAGCCGCGGCCTGCAGTTCGTGCAAGGTTTTCGGGCGGGTTTTCAGCTTCAAGCGGCTCATCCCTTCAGCAACCGAACCGGAAGACACCAGCACCACATCAACGCTACGCTGCCTCAGCATGGCCATCTGCGCCACCCATTCGGCTATGGCTTTGACATTAAGGCCGCGCCCGCCGTCGGTTAGCAGCGAACTGCCTATCTTGACGACGACGCGTTGGGCTTGGCGAAAATCACTCCGGCTCACGGGACAGCTCCTGCTCCTGTTCTTTTTGCTGGGCTTTTTCCTGTTCCAGGAAATCCATAATGGCGTACATCAAGGCTTGCGTGCCTTGATTTTTTAGCGCCGAAATATGGAAAACCGGGCCGCTCCAGCTCAACTCATCCACGATGGCCTGACAATGCTGCCCGATTTCATCGTCCGGCACATTGTCTATTTTGTTCAGCACCAGCCAGCGTGGTTTATTCGCCAGCTCGTCGCTCCACTTTTCCACTTCCTGAATGATTTTACGTGCCGCGCTCACCGGCGATTCATCGCTTTCATAAGGAGCAATATCGACGATATGCAACAGTAAACCGGTTCTGGACAAATGTTTTAAAAATTGCAAACCCAGCCCGGCACCTTCGGCCGCACCCTCGATCACGCCGGGAATATCGGCAATCACAAAGCTGCGCAGATCGTCGACGCGAACCACGCCCAGATTGGGATGCAGCGTGGTGAACGGATAATCGGCCACTTTCGGGCGGGCCGAAGAAACCGCCCTGATTAAACTGGATTTGCCGGCGTTGGGCATACCCAACAAACCGACATCGGCGATGACCATCAGCTCCAGACGCAACAAACGGTGTTCGCCGGCCGAGCCTTTGCTGGTCTGCTGCGGCGCTCGGTTGATGCTGCTTTTGAAGCGGGTGTTTCCCAAACCGTGAAAACCGCCCTTGGCCACCAGCAAGCGCTGGCCCGGCCGCGTGAGATCACCGATCTTTTCGCCGGTGCTGGCTTCATAGACTATCGTGCCCGGCGGCACGGCCACCAGACAATCCTCGCCTTTTTTGCCGGTGCAATCGCGGCTGCCGCCGTTTTCGCCGCGCTGGGCGCGATGTACCGAGTGGTAGCGAAAATCGACCAACGTGTTGACGTTTTCGGTAGCCACCAGATACACGCTGCCGCCGTCACCGCCGTCGCCGCCGTCAGGGCCGCCCAGGGGAATATATTTTTCACGGCGAAACGAGGCTTTGCCATTGCCACCATCACCAGCTTCTACGCGGATTTCCGCTTCGTCAACAAATCTCATAATCTACCGGTATAAACAAAAAAGCCCCGCTAAAAAACGAGGCCTTTTGTGTCAGTTGTGCCAAAAGCACAGCCAGGAATTTTTATGCCGCTGCAATACTGATGTATTTGCGGTTTTTAGCGCCTTTTTCCTCAAAAACCACAACGCCATCGACAGTCGCAAACAAGGTGTGATCCTTGCCCATGCCGACATTGTCGCCAGCGTGGAATTTGGTGCCGCGTTGGCGAACCAAAATGTTGCCCGCTTTTACCACTTGACCGCCAAAACGTTTAACACCCAATCGCTGAGCATTAGAGTCGCGTCCGTTGCGGGTACTACCGCCTGCCTTCTTGTGAGCCATTTTCTAAACCTCGTGTGTTATGCGGAAATGCCAGTAATCTGGACTTCCGTGTAATATTGACGATGCCCCTGTTGTTTCATATGGTGCTTACGTCTTCTGAATTTAATGATTCTGACTTTTTTGTGCCTACCTTGGGAAACCACGGTCGCAGTGACTTTGCCGCCTTGGACAAAAGGCTGGCCGACTTTTACAGCGTCGCCCGATTGAACCATAAGCACCTTGTCAAACTCTACGCTGTCGCCGGCGCCCAACTCAAGTTTTTCGATTTTTAAGGTAGTACCCTCTGCGACACGATACTGTTTACCACCTGTTTGAATTACCGCATACATCAGCGCAAGCTCCATCAAGCATATATCTGTTAAAAGTGAACAGCGGATTATATTTTCAAACATGGGCGCCGTCAAACCTAAATTACAGTTAATTTGACAATTCCAAGCAAATTCCATGGTGGTACTATTGACACTAACCGGCATTATAAATAGCATGACGGCCATTTTATCCAAAGCCCCGCGCCACCGAATGAACTTTTCAAATCTCTCATGACAGCCACACACTTAAGCACCGATTCGGTAACCATCGATTTCGATTCGATCAAAAACCTGACGGCAATCGAAACTCAGGCCGTAGACCAGCTGATTTTGACCGAGCTGAGTTCGGATGTGGTTCTGATCAATCAAATCGGCCACTACATTATCGGAAACGGCGGCAAGCGCTTGCGGCCCATGCTGCTGTTGCTGGCCGCCAAAGCCCTGGGCAAGGTCCATGACCATCATCTGATTCTAGCCGCAGTGATCGAATTTATTCACACGGCCACCTTGCTACATGACGACGTGGTGGACGAATCGGCGTTGCGCCGCGGCAAGGAATCCGCCAATGCGGTGTGGGGCAATGCCGCCAGCGTTCTGGTCGGCGATTACCTTTACTCCAGCGCCTTCGAAATGATGGTGCGCACCAATAACATGCGGGTAATGGACATACTATCCAAAACCACCACCGCGATTGCCGAAGGCGAAGTGCTGCAGTTATTGAACTGCAACAACCCGGACACCAGCGAGCAAAAATACCTGGACGTCATCGCCCGCAAAACCGCCATTCTGTTCAGCACGGCAACCCGTCTGGCGGCCGTTATTTCGGATGCCGGCCCCACGGCGGAAGACGCTCTGGCGGTTTACGGCCAACAGCTGGGCGTGGCCTTCCAGCTGATCGACGACGCCTTGGATTACAAAGCCAGCACCGCGGAACTCGGCAAAAATCTGGGCGACGACTTAGCCGAAGGCAAACCCACACTGCCTCTGATTTACGCCATCGAGCATGGCACGCCCGCACAGGCCCAAGTCGTCATCGACGCGATTCGCCATGGCTCCAGAGCGTCATTTAACGAAGTTTACGCCGTGGTTAAAGCCACCAACGCCATCGAATACACCGAGCAATGCGCCGACAGGGCCGCCGAAAAAGCCATCGCCGCGCTACAATGCCTGCCGGACTCCGGCTACAAAACCGCCCTGGAACAACTCGCCCGTTTCTCGGTTCAGCGCGACCATTAATCCCTCTATTCCGCCTCATTCAGCAGCCCGCCCAGCTGCTGAATGTTTTCATTCAACAGCGCCAGTTTTTTCTCCAGTTTTTCCAACAACTGCCGCATCATCTCCGCGACACCACCCTCGGCGACTTCACCCAAGGCCAGGGCGAAACGCTCTTCCACGACGCTGATCACATCGTTATCCACCAGCTCATCCAAGCTCAACAAAGCCGCGTTCCCGACAATGCGTCCGGCAAAGCCGGCTTTAGGCAATTGCCGCGCCTGCCGTTCCAGAACCTCGCACGCCTGCAACACACAACCGGCATATTCCTGTACCGGCTCTAAAATTGCCACCTCGGCCGCCAATAACAGCAAATCATTTGCAGCATCCACGACCTTGGCTAATGCCATTCTGAACCGTTTCTTTAGCGATTTCATATCCCTACCCATTATTTTCGTTAATCAAGCCCTTGCCGCCAAGCCCCTATTCGCCCGCCGCCAACCCATAAAACAACTGTAGCGGCAAACCGCAATTCACGATAGACACCTAATTGACCAACCTACAAAACCCATTGTTTTATAAGCTTTTTATTACCCTACACACCAGGATTAGCTTGCATTTACAGCGCCAATCATTTAACTTAACCGTCACCTTAAAAGGCTAGGGGTGCTTTCAATTTCGGCAATTTTGCCGCGAAAGCTGAGAAAAACCCTTTGAACCTGACCCGGTTAATGCCGGCGTAGGAAAGCCCTCCGTCTTCCCTGCGCTCGCGATTTATTCTGATTTTTGGAGATAAGCATGAGCGCTGTCCGCAACGAAATTACCACCGATACCGGCAGTAGCATCCGGATCGATTCCTACCCGGCTTCGGAAAAAATCCATATCGCCGGCAGCCGTCCCGATATGCAAGTGCCGATGCGCCGGATCAATCTGTCGGATACGCCGGCCCATTTCGGCGCCGAGAAGAATCCGCCGATTTATGTCTACGACACTTCCGGCCCTTACACAGACCCCAATGTCGACATCAATCTGCATAAAGGCCTGGGTTCGGTGCGCGGGCCATGGATAGAAGAACGCGGCGATACCGAATTGCTGAGCGGCCCGACCTCCAAATTCGGTCATGAGCGGCTGCACGACCCGAAAACCGCGCATCTGCGCTTCGAACTGGCCCGCAATCCGCGCCGCGCCAAATCCGGCCGCAACGTCAGCCAGATGCATTATGCCCGCAAAGGCATCATCACCCCGGAAATGGAATACATCGCCATCCGCGAAAACCAGAATTTGGAAGCGATGCGCGACCGTTACCAAGGCCAGCATCCCGGTTTTTCCTACGGCGCTTCGATTCAATCGTTCATCACGCCGGAATTCGTGCGCTCCGAAGTGGCGCGCGGCCGCGCCATCATTCCGGCCAACATCAACCATCCGGAACTGGAACCGATGATCATCGGCCGCAACTTCCTGGTCAAAATCAACGGCAACCTCGGCAACTCGGCGATTACATCGTCTATCGAGGAAGAAGTCGAGAAAATGCTGTGGGGCATACGCTGGGGCGCGGACACCATCATGGACTTGTCCACCGGCAAAAACATCCACGAAACCCGCGAATGGATTCTGCGCAATTCGCCGGTACCGATCGGCACCGTGCCGATTTACCAAGCCCTGGAAAAAGTCGACGGCAAGGCCGAGGAGCTGACCTGGGAAATCTTCCGCGACACGCTGATCGAACAAGCCGAACAAGGGGTGGACTATTTCACCATTCACGCCGGCGTGCGCCTGCATCACGTGCCGCTGACCGCCAAACGCTTGACCGGCATCGTCTCGCGCGGCGGTTCCATCATGGCCAAATGGTGTCTGGCTCACCACACCGAAAGCTTCCTCTACACCCATTTCGAGGAAATCTGCGAAATCATGAAGGCCTACGACGTGTCGTTCTCGTTGGGCGACGGCCTGCGCCCGGGCTCGATTTACGACGCCAACGACGCCGCGCAGTTCGGCGAGCTGGAAACCCTGGGCGAACTGACACAGATCGCCTGGAAACACGACGTGCAAACCATGATCGAAGGCCCGGGCCACGTGCCGCTGCAAATGATCAAGGTCAACATGGACAAGCAGCTGGAAGATTGCTTCGAGGCGCCGTTCTACACCCTGGGGCCTTTGACCACCGACATCGCCCCCGGCTACGACCACATCACTTCGGCGATCGGCGCCGCCAACATCGGCTGGTACGGTTGCGCGATGCTGTGCTACGTCACTCAGAAAGAGCACTTGGGCCTGCCCAACAAACAGGATGTCCGCGAAGGCATCGTCACCTACAAGATCGCCGCCCACGCCGCCGATCTGGCCAAGGGCCACCCCGGCGCGCAGATCCGCGACAACGCCATGTCCAAAGCCCGCTTCGAGTTCCGCTGGGAAGACCAGTTCAATCTGGCGCTGGATCCGGAAAAAGCCCGCTCGTTTCACGACGAAACCTTGCCGAAAGAATCGGCGAAAGTCGCGCATTTCTGTTCGATGTGCGGCCCGCATTTCTGCTCGATGAAGATCAGCCAGGACGTACGCGACTACGCGGCGGAAAAAGGTCTGCAGGAAGAAGAAGCGCTGAGACAAGGCATGGTTGAAAAGTCCGAGCAATTCCTGAAAGAAGGCGCGGCAATCTATCACGAAGTGTAAACAAACCCGGCTTGTGCCAGCCGGTTTGCATGGCCGCAAACCGGCTCCGGCACCGCTCCGGGCAGCACAGCCATGAAAGACTAGCCGTTTTATGCCATAATCGCCGGTCCATTTTTCATGCTGTTTTTGCCTCCATGTCTAACCGAAAAATCCTTGTTACCAGCGCTTTGCCGTATGCCAATGGCCCGATTCACTTAGGCCACTTGGTCGAATATATCCAAACCGACATCTGGGTACGCTTTCAGAAAATGCGCGGCCACCAATGCCATTACGTCTGCGCGGACGACACCCACGGCACGCCCATCATGCTGCGGGCCGACAGAGAAGGCATCACGCCGGAACAATTGATTGCCCAGGTCGAACAGGAACACCGCGCCGATTTCGACGCCTTCGGCGTGGCATTCGACCATTACCACAGCACCCATTCCGAGGAAAACAAAACCCTGTCCAGCCTGATTTACAAAAGGCTGCGCGACGGCGGCCACATCAGCAGCCGCAGCATTACCCAGGCTTACGACCCGGTTAAAAACATGTTTCTGCCGGACCGTTTCATCAAAGGCGATTGCCCGAAATGCGGCGCGGCGGATCAATACGGCGACAATTGCGAAGCCTGCGGCGCCACTTATTCGCCGATGGAACTAAAAAACGCGGTATCGGCCATTTCCGGCGAAAAGCCGATCGAAAAAGATTCGCTGCATTACTTTTTTAACTTGGGCGACTTCAGCGACATGCTGAACGACTGGACCCGCGCCGGCCATTTGCAGCCGGAAGTCAGCAACAAAATGGCGGAATGGCTGCAAAACGGCCTGCAGGAATGGGACATTTCCCGCGACGCACCTTACTTCGGTTTCGAAATACCCGACGCACCCGGCAAATACTTCTACGTGTGGCTGGACGCACCCATCGGCTACATGGCCAGCTGCAAGGCCTTGTGCGACAAACTGGGCATGGATTTCGACAGTTACTGGCACAAGGACAGCACCAGCGAGCTGTATCACTTCATCGGCAAGGACATCATCTATTTCCACGCCCTGTTCTGGCCGGCCATGTTGCATGGCGCCGACTTCCGCACTCCCAGCGCGATTTTCGCCCACGGCTTTTTAACCGTAAACGGCGAAAAAATGTCCAAATCCCGCGGCACCTTCATCAAGGCCCGCACTTATCTGGACCACCTGAACCCGGAATACCTGCGCTACTATTTTGCCGCCAAACTCAGCGCCGGCGTCGACGACATCGACTTGAGCTTCGACGACTTTACCCAACGCGTGAATGCCGATCTGGTCGGTAAAGTGGTCAATATCGGCAGCCGTTGCAGCGGCTTTATCAGCAAACGCTTCGACGGCCAGCTGTCCGGCGAATGCGCCGAGCCCACCCTGTTCCAGCAGTTTGTCGATGCGCAAAGCGACATTGCCGACCTCTACGAAAGCCGCGAGTTCGGCAAGGCCATGCGCGAAATCATGGCGCTGGCGGACAAAGCCAACCAGTATATCGACGACAAAAAACCCTGGGTGATCGCCAAGGAAGAAGGCAAGGAACTTGAGCTGCAACAAGTCTGCAGCGTCGGTTTAAACCTGTTCCGCATTCTGGTCGCCTATCTGAAGCCGGTAATTCCAACCCTGGCTGCCAATGCCGAACAATTCCTGAATTTGCCGCCGCAAGCTTGGCCATACGATACCCAGCCTTTGCTGGTACACAAAATCAATGCGTTTACGCCATTGATGACCCGCGTCGAGCCGGAAAAAATCGCCGCCATCGTGGAAGCCTCCAAGGAAAATCTGGAAAAGACCCCGCAGCCGCTTGCCAAGCGTTTCGATGCCGTCGCCGAGCCGATTGAAATAGACGATTTCGCCAAAATCGACCTGCGCATTGCCAAAATCATCAATGCCGAGCATGTGGAAGGCGCCGAAAAACTGCTGCATTTGACCGTCGACATCGGCGACGAAACCCGCAGCATCTTCGCCGGCATCAAATCCGCCTACGCACCGGAAGATTTGATCGGCAAACTGACCGTGGTGGTCGCCAACCTGAAACCGCGCAAAATGCGTTTCGGCCTATCGGAAGGCATGGTATTGGCGGCCGGGCCGGGCGGCAAGGATTTGTGGGTATTATCGCCCGACGCCGGCGCCCAAGCAGGCATGCGGGTTAAGTAACGACGCCCCATGAGTTCGACGCTTGCCGAGCAAATCGACGCCCTGCTGCCGCAAACCCAATGCCGCAAATGCGGCTTTGCCGGCTGTAAACCTTATGCGGAAGCCGTTGCCCAAGGTAGCGCCGATATTAACCAATGCCCACCCGGCGGCGAAGCGGGCATCGGAAAATTGGCGGCGCTACTGGGCGTTGCCGCCAAAGCGCTCGATCCCGCTTTCGGAACCGAGCGACCCAGAATGGTCGCGGTGATTAACGAAGCGGACTGCATAGGCTGCACCAAATGCCTGCCGCCCTGCCCGACCGACGCCATTTTAGGCAGCTCGAAACACATGCATACCGTCATCGCGGCGGAATGCACCGGCTGCGAATTATGCGTGGCACCTTGTCCCGTCAATTGCATCAGCATGCAACCCGCCGCCGATCCGGACTGGACCGCCGAAAATGCCGACCATGGCAGACGCCGCTTTCAAGCCAAAAACCGCCGACTGGCGCAACAGGAAGCGGAAAAAGCCGAACGCTTAAACCGGCAAAAACAATTACTGGCCAAAATTAAAAGCGCAAAAACGTCACTTTAATCGGCATCGGCAATGACTTAACGCCTAATTAGCTTTATAATGCCGCTTCTAATCATACGATACGCGCCCGTAGCTCAGCTGGATAGAGCGCAGCCCTCCGGAGGCTGAGGTCAGAGGTTCGAATCCTCTCGGGCGCGCCATTTCGACATCCCTCCCAAAACCGCATATTATACCGCCCCCTGCGGTGTTTTTTCCCACAAATAGCATTTAATAGGCCTGCGCTTTGAGGCGCATCCACACATTAAAATCCACCCTTGGCAACGGAAAAAAAATTTCAATATTTCCCTATTTACGGCCTAACCTCCATCAGTATCGTTGTTTCGTGGTTTATTGGCCGTCATTACAAGCGGCAGGCGCCGGATAACGTAAAAATTGTAGCTTTGGCGCTAAAGCGCTAATCTGCTACTGGGCGGCTAATAAACCGATTCGAAAAATATTATCTTACGCTGAGGAAATCGATATGAACGAAGACACTTTTAACATTGAAATCCGGCAATATTTGAAAACCGTTGGTATTTCGTCTCAACGCGAAATCGAACAAGCTGTTTACAAAGCCATTGAATCCGGAAAATTGGCTGGGTCGGAAACGCTGGCGATCAAAATGACTCTCGAAGTGCCAGGGGTTGACATATGCCACTGTATCGAAGGAAAAATAGCGCTCGAATAGTTTTTTCCCCGCAGCCTATTTATATCCCTGCCGTCCGGAAAACACGGGCAGACCGATTTTTGAACGATACGTCCCAACCGCGATCTATGTAGCCAAAGTTCGGTTTGTCACTGGCAACGGATGGAACCGCGCGCCCCGAAGAAGAAGCAACGCCGATAGGCCTTGATACCTTGCGATTCCGAGCCGCAAACAATATCCCGGATATTGTCGAAAAATCGCACAACCCGAATGAACATGCCCGCACATCTCCGGTGCGATTATCTGTGTTTAATGAGGAGGGGGAAATGTCAAATTATCGCTATCTTATTATCGGCGGAGGCATGACCGCTTATGCCGCCATCAACGGCATTAGAGCCATCGATTCCAACGGAACTATCGGTTTGATCAGCGCCGAAATCCATCCACCCTACAAACGCCCGCCGCTTTCCAAAGGTTTATGGCGGGGAAAACCATTGGAAAAGATCTGGTATCCGCTCGAAGAGCAGCGGGTAACGCTGCATTTGGGATGCCGCGCGCAAACGTTGATAGCGGCCGACAAGACCGTCATCGATGATCAGGGAAACAGCTACCATTTCGAAAAACTGCTCATCGCCACGGGCGGAGACCCTGTAAAGCTGCCCTTCGGCGGCGGCTTCATCGGTTCCGAAATCGCCGCGGCGCTGGCGATGAACGGCAAACAAGTAACCCTGTTATTTCCGGAGGAAGGCATCGGTGCCGCTCTGTTTCCACATAATCTGAATCAGTTCCTGAACGGCTATTACCGAGACAAAGGAGTCAAGGTCATGCCGAGGCAAATGGTCACGGGATTAACCCGAAAACAAGACCGCTTGTTCCTGGATGCCGGCAACGTAGAGAAAACCGAAAAACAGACTATCGAGGTGGATGCGGTAGTAGCCGGGATCGGCATCAAACCCAATCTCCGCTGGCTCGAACCAGCCGGATTAGCCGTTGATAACGGTATCGTCGTGGACGAAATGTTGCGCGCCGGGCACCCGGATATTTTTGCGGCCGGCGATGCCGCCAATTTCTACACCCCCAGTCTGGGCATGCGCCTGCGCGCGGAACACGAGGACAATGCGCTGACCATGGGCGAATACGCCGGCCGAAACATGGCGGGCGAATCGCGGCCTTATCATCATCTGCCTTACTTTTACTCCGATTTATTCGACCTGGGCTACGAAGCCGTCGGCAAAACAGATTCCCGTCTGGAAACGCTGGAAGACTGGCTTGAACCCTACAAAAAAGGCGTGATCTATTATTTGGAACAGGGCCGGGTACGCGGTGTGTTGTTATGGAACGTGTGGGACAGGGTAAACCAAGCACGCGCGCTGATTGCCGAACCGGGTCCATTCACGCCGGCCGATTTGCAAGGGAAACTGGCATTCTAAAACACATGACCGGCTCGGAAAGCCGTCAGTTTCAACACTTTGAACTGCTGGCTTTCCGGCTATTAAGTCCGTCATCTACAACCGCATTTCTCAATGCGCTATTACTGGAGAATCATTATGATAAAAAGGTATATGTGGCTGGTTCATAATCGCATGGCGCATGATGCAGAGATCTCCGAAGCGAACATCATGCAAAATAACCTGCCCGTGCAAACTGTTGAATTGAATAAACGCTATGGTTCGTTTGTTATTTTCAAAAAAGACACCGATGATTTTTTAGATAAAATCAAAACCCTATTTACGTGCGCTTGTAAAATATACGAATTTTCCGAAGAGGGGATGCTGTTAGGGGAACATTATTTAGAGCCTTCCAGCGGCCTTAATGTCTTTATGCCGTGGATAGCCGAGCAATCGCAGGTTCCCCCGCAGCGAAACGAATACGATTATTTTTTCTTTGTGGATTTCAACGCTACATTTAAAGTCACGGATAAAATCACGCATGCTTATCTACATGCATCCGATTGCCGGTACGATGTACTGGAGTGCGCTAAAACCGAACCCGCCTTTTATACCCGCGACAGCTACTTCACCTCGAAACTCAAAGTTCAAATGCACTATGCCGACGTGTTGCTGGTGATGGGCTTGTTGTTCAAAATGCTGGTCGAAAACCATAGTCCCGAGGATGAGGGCAGCATGACCGTACTGTACGGCCAATTCGGCCAAGGCCGCCTGCGGGTATTCGATAGATGGTGCATTCCCAACATATGGACGCTAAGCCACGACGCTTCGTTCGGCCATGAAATGCCGCTGTTTTGCCAATGGGAATTCGAACAAATTATGCGAAAGTCCACGGCAACCTGAAATTCGCAAAAGACCTGGATTTAACGGGCGCCAAGGCTGACATTAGCTAAGTTTCACAACCGCTCGGTTAAGCAAAGGAGGACAACGACAGCTGCCGCAACGTAAAGCTGTGGTTCGGGGTCACTAGCGCGGCGGCCGATTCGGCGTTCACCGGCAATTCAGTGATTTTCCAATCTGCCGCGCCGCCGAATTCCGCCGGAATGCTGATGAATTGCCCGCCAGCCTGCAATTCCACTTCGCATTTTTCCAAACCCAAGGCCAAGCCGCGCCCGACCGCCTTGACGAAGGCTTCCTTTTTGGTCCACAAGCGGTAAAACACCGCTTCCCGTTGCGCGCCGGAAAGCCGCCGCCAGGCTTGATATTCAGTTTCGGCAAAACAGCGCGCGGCCAAGCCGTCCAGATTGCCGCGCGGCTTGACCGCTTCGACGTCGATGCCGATGTCCGCAAAGTTGGCCACCGCTATCATCAATAAATCGGCGGTATGGGAAATATTGAAATGCAACGATCCGCAAGCCAAAAACGGTTTTCCGTAGGTATCGATTTGAAATTGCAGCGCGCGCGGCTCGGTTTGCAAATAATCCGCCAGGGTTTTTCGCAGCAGATAACGCACTGCAATGTAGCGGCGGCGCATGATAGGCAGCTTGAAATTGTTTGCTTTCTGCTTTTCCGGCTCACTTAGCGCATCCATCTTTTCGGCGATTATGTCAGCTTCAATACTTAAGCAGCCCCGCCAGATATCAACAAAATTGCCTTCCAAACCTTCCCCCGCTATACATGAACACTTGCGCCGGATTAAAAATCCTTAACAAAACACTGGATTTTCACACCTATGATGCCATTTTTCATCAAGACGACGTAAAACATATTGAGTTTACAGTTCATCCCCGCAGGTGCTGCGCTCCAACCGCGCTTGTTGCTGCTCTTCGTGCAACAAGGGCACACGCACGGTTTTGGTAAAGGTCTTGCCTTTTTCCCGACGATGCCTTTGCTGCTGTCTTGGATGATTTTGATCGAATTTGCGCGCAGCCGGAATGCCGGTTTCGTTGATGACGACGAAGGCGCCGTCCTTGACGTCGATCCGGCCTTTTTCGATGAAGACCATCGAAACGCGTTCTTACATGGCAATGGGTTTTAGGGGTGGGAGCAAGAGTCAGTCATCCTGAATACCGAAGCCGATAAAGCTAGCGAATACCGATCAAGCGCTGATTTAATAGCGTTTGGATGTCGCGGCGCCCATCCAGAACGGCATGCACGACGAGACTTGGTCGGGCATTCTTTGGTAAATAATGCGATACGGTTTTACGATCAATTGGCGGTATTGCCGAATCCCCAAGACCAGCAATTCTTTCGGAACGGAGCCGCGCTCAGTTAACGCCGCAAGGCTGTTGACGGCGGCTTCCAGGCTATCGATGATTTTGGCCGCCGTTTTGTCGCTGACTGCGAGCAAATAGTAATCGTTAATTGCCAACAAATCCGACACGGCCGGCTCGGTCAGCACTACCGGAACACTCATGCCAAGCCGCGCCGCTCGCGTAAACGGGCAAAAGCCTCTTCGCTGGAGACTGTCTTTCCATCCGCCAAGGCTTGCTGGCTTTGGGCCAATATTTTCAGCAAGGCCAAGGTTTCCTGAGTTTGCTCGTAATCGGTAACCGACTGAATCACCATGGCGGCTTCACCGTTTTGGGTGATGACCATGGCTTGATGATCGGATTTGAGCTTTGCAATCACCTCGGCGGCATTGGCTTTTAAGTAACTGATAGGTTTTATATTTTCGGATAATTTCATTTCGATACAACCAGGATAGGACTTAATTCGGATTAATTTAAGTTTGATTATATTCGCTTGACCATCAACAAACCACAACCGAATGCCTTGGCCCGGTCAAGGCCTTTGTTTTGGATTTTGTGGAAAGTCACCGGTGAAGTCGAAAGCGCTGACACAGGAATTTTGGCTACTTTAGCCCAATAAGCGGATGCATCTGCGGGATGAATGAAAGGTTTGAACGGCATGATTTTCTCAAACTCGCGCAATGGATAGCAGGCCGCAGCCGAAGGCTTTGGCCGGGACAATACCATGGGCAACTTGTACCGCAAACGCAAGCGAATCGGTTACTGTCATTACGCCATCGAACAACACTGTCTGAATTTTGCCGCTATGCCCTTCCTTGGGTTTCCGGAAATATGTTACCGGTCCGGGTTGTACGATCAAGGTTTCCAGCTCCGCGAAATCATGCAGCTTGCTCTCCAACCAAGCTTGGCTTAGGGTGATTTATTGGCTCTAGTTCCCAAGCTACTGCTTTGGAATGGGTTCTTGAAAGCTCCAGCTTTCATTTGCTTGTTCCGGAAGCAAGAGCTTCCAAGACCGAGCACCCAAGCTGGCGCTTGGGCGCCAGTAGAAATGGGATAACCACGACCGACAGGTCGTATTGCGATGCTATTTCGATGTCGGCTTCGGTCATGGTTATCTTGTTCTGATTGAGCAGGCGTTGAATTGCGCGTATTTTAGGGTAAAACCATTGCTAGCAGAGACAATCTGATTTTTGGCTTTCGATGCTACTATTCATTGCCAACTGGAAAAACAGAACTTTACGAACTTAACAAACGAAGCCTTATGAATCGGAACCATGCGTTAGAGCTACTGAGAAAAATCAAACCCGTTGTCGCACAACGATTCGGCGTCACGCAATTGGCTTTATTCGGCTCCACCGCGCGCGACGAAGCCGGGGACAATAGCGACGTGGACATTTTGGTCGGCTTCGATGGCCCGGCCTCCTCTGTCCGTTATTTCGGGGTGCAATTTTATCTGGAAGATCAATTGGGCTGCCCGGTAGATTTGGTCACCGACAAAGCCTTGCGTCCGGAATTGCGACCATTTATTGAAAAGGAAGCCATCGATGTCTGAATCCGCCGCGCGCGAATGGCTATTCTATCTGGACGATTGCTGGGGAGGATGGCGCTTCGCTTATCCGCCCTACGGCTCTGAAATTAAGCAACCATATGCATAGGGGCTGAGCTAGGTACTTCGGGAATGTTCAATGCATCACAAAAAAACATAACTTCACCACCTTGTTCGCGTTTTTGGGCGCTATAGCTCAGGCGGTAGCGCAACATGCGGTAAGCACTATACATTTCACAAATGGCTTCAACATCATCATATGAAACCACCCATTTAGCCGATTTTACTTTTCCAATCTGTTCAGCAATTTCGAGATGGTCTTGATGTGAATAAAAGTTGTCGTAGAGACCTTTACCTTTAACGTAGTAGGGCGGATCTAAATAGAACAAGACATTGCCTTTTACGTCATCAGTCAAAGTCTTAATCAATTTGGCCGCATCTAGGTTGTGTACAAAAATTTGGTGTTTAAAACGCTTAATTGTTTTAATCCTAGAGATTAAGTCGGGCTTATTGAATCGTGCATCAAGCTTCCATTTTCCAGTTTGATCTTTGCCACCAATAACACCCGCTTTCAAGATGCCAGACCGGTTACATCGATTTAAGAAAAAGGTAGAAAATGCTAATTCTAAGCTTGCCGTGGTGGTATTGAGTTGAATGAATTTTTGTTTGTACCATTCTTCAATCGTTACCGGAGTCCTTTCAATTAACTCGACTAACTCGTCAGTTTCTTCAAGGACTGAGCGCCAAAACGCGTAGACGCCAGGATTCAGATCATTTATATGAATTTCGTCCATGTAACCGAGCAAAAGCAGTTCTAATGCAACTGCGGCACCACCTGCATAAGGCTCAATATAGGTTCCACCTACTAAATCATTTGCCAATACTATGGCCTTAAGATATTCAGCGAGCTTTCCTTTTCCGCCTGGATAGCGCAATGGAGTGAAAAAATTTGACGTTGTCATGCCGATTATTCTACGGATTCTTCGATGTATTGGTCAGCATTTCTAATGACAACCAGACACCTTTTAGCCAATTCTCGATCATATCCCAGCCTAATCGCAAATTGTCGGGGATAGGATGTGTGTACCGACTATGAAGTTGACCATGGAGTTGTTCGATATAAATGGCGCCAGAAGGTTGTAATAACGCATTTTTTGCCGCGTTACAGACATCTCTTTGGCTTGTGGCTGCCTTATAGTGATCTAAAACGGCCTCGATCCTTGGTTTAAAATCTGGTTGTCCCGTTCCTGTGTTTCTAACTGGGATTTGTTGCTTAGCGATATATTCAAGTGTTGTTGTATCAATCAATATGCGTAACAGGGCTGAGGCGGCGTTAGGATATGTATCGGCATCTAATGTTCTTAGCTCTCGAAATACTTCGTTGATTTTTGGCACGTAAATCGGTATCACGCATCCCTTTGGAATGACAGATTTTCGATCTCGAGTTGAGGGCTTATTTCGCAGTTTAGGGCTTGGTTTGACAGTCGAGGTTGAATGGGTTGATGGCTTCGTCGTTGTTGGAGCGACACCAGACAAATCGGTTGGATTTTCCAGCGGATCGCTAGTGGGCAAATAATCCTTAATAGCATCAAGGTATTCAGCCCTGTCTTTTTTCAGCTTGATTGCCGTTACCGTAACTTCGCGTTTCGACAAGTCTTCGATGACTTTTGTAAGGGCTGCCAGCACTTCGTCTGCTGGATGAGTCATTAGGACTTTCCCTTGTTCGATTGCGATGCCTAATGCATTCCTAAAGTCAGGGTCACCGAGCAAGCGGTCCAGGTTGGTTACCGGAAAATGTTTTAAGCCTTCTTGAGCTTCGCTGGTCAGTTTTGCATGCTCTCTCACGTAATCGAGTAATTGCAAGCCTGCTTCCGCCCCTCTGAAGCGAGCCCTTTCTTCACCGTTCCATTGTACAACGCCTGTTCCCTCGTTTTCCCCTGTGTGCTTAAGAGATATCCATTGGTTTGCTTCTTCGCGACTGGGTAATAAGCGACAAGGGATACGATGTAGCGTATCTTTGTCAGCAATCTGCGCAGCTTTTCTTATGCGCGTCTGAAAGGGCTTTGATAAAGGTGTTTCCGATAATCTTGCTGGCAATGAAAGTAATTTCATGGCGGCCAAACGACGATTGCCTTCTAACGCAATGTATCGACCTTTTCGTTCACTTCGAATGACGATTAGCAGCTCGGATGGATTTAAACCCATTTCCGATATGCTTACAGCTAAGTTGACTATTTTTTTTGCATGGCTATCGTCGCAGAATGCATGAAGCGCATCTCGCTGGTCACTAAGCATTGCAAATCTTGGATTTTGTAGATCGAATTGCAACTTTTCAACATCCACGTATACCACTTTGGACTCAACCACCTCTGGCTCCGACATATCCTTACCTTCCATTTGTCATTGAATTTCTAATGTTGGCTTCGAAATGTGCGATTACGCAAGCTAATCGCACCTACATTTTGAAGGACAGCTTAATTACCATTTGTTGCCCCTGCTAATTAAATCTTATTCGGCAGCCCGGTAGGGTGGGCACGCTTTATGTGCCCACGCGGAATTAAAGCAATGGCCTCTAAATGGTGGGCAGAAAAGCATTGCCCACCCTACATTTGCATGAATTTTCTATTCCCCATTCACCAAATCCGCCTAACCCCATAACTATCGAACAACGCCTCATTGCTGATCAAGGCGATATTCTCGGCCTGCGCCTGGGCGATCAACATGCGGTCGAAAGGGTCGCGGTGCGGGCCGGGCAGGCTGCCGGCTCGCAAAGCGTGGTCGGTTGTGATGGCCAGCGGCGTAAAACCTTGTTCCTTCAGGCAATCCTGGTAGCTATCGACCACGGCTTCGGCACCCGGCAATTTGCCGATACGCACCTTGGTGGCTATTTCCCAGGCCGAAGCGGCGCTGACCAGAACGACATGACTGGGCTCGGCAATCCATTCTTTCGCAATCGGAGACAGCTTCTCGTCGCCGTCCAGCCACCACAACAAAGTATGGGTGTCCAGCAGCGCTTTCATCTATTGCGCCCAGGCATCCAATTCGTCGTCCGGTAATGGCTCGAAGAAGGCTTCGGTAACCTGGGCTTGGCCTTTCATGGCGCCGAATCTGCGTTGCGGACGGCTTTCGGTTATCGGCACCAGCTTGACCAACGGCACCTTGCCCTTGGCAATGATAACTTCCTCGCCGGCAAAGGCTTGTTCGACCAAGCTGGATAAATGCGTTTTGGCGTTATAAAGCGTATAAGTGCTCATAAGCATGCCCCTTGACCAAGTAATTTGACTAACCTAGTATAGCAAATCCCAGTATCGGGGCAACGCGACCTTTTATTGAACTATTATCTAACAAAAATCACCCTCGGCAAGCGCGCCCGCCGGCTCAATTCCCGGCCTTCGCCATCCACAGCTTGCCAGACGACCACATCTTCGGCTTGCTCGTCGACCACGGTTCTGAAGCTGTCGCCGCCTAGTTGCAGGTAGGCGACCAGCTCCGCCAAACCCTGTTGCAAGGGATTTTGCCGGCACAATTCGCCCAGGCTGATTTGGCTCTTGTCCTGCAAGGCGTGGCGGATGTGGCGGGCCAGTTGCGCCTTGTCGATCACCACTTGCGAAAACAAGGCGCCGGCATCGATCTCATCGTCGCCGGCTTCCAGCGCGGTGTCGTCCAGTAGCGGCAGATCGCCGGAACGGAATACGGGCGATTTCGGCGTCGATGTCGGCGCGGCGCTTGCGCAGTTCGGCGACGCGGGTTTCCGGGTCGGTCTCGCTGCCTTCGCTCATCTGTTTCAACAGCTCGAACAAGGTCAAAAGCCGCGATTCGGTGCCGACGATGGCGCGTTCGGTCAGCGTGCCCAGCCAGGCGATGGCTTTTTCGGTGGCCGGCGTCAGGTCGAAATAGGGCTCGTCCGAACCCTGACGGTAGAATTTGCGCAGCCAGCCCTTGTCGTTGCCCGCCCAGTCGTTGAGATATTCCAGCGCCCGCTTGGGAAAGGCATCGCCACCCAGGCGTTCGCGCAGGCCGGACAGTTCATCCTCCAGCGCCTCGGTCAGAGCGGCCTGAGCAATCAGCCGCTGGTTGGGGGCGTCGAAGGCTCGGTGCAGAAAGCTGGCGATCAGCGGCGCATGCGGCGAATTCAGCAGCCGCCAGGCCGGATGTTTTTGTCTGAGCAGATCTTAGGGTGGCGTAATCGAGGTTAGTTTTGAGAACAGAAAAGCGGCGAAATTGTCGGTGTCCGGGTAACTCTTAGGATTTGCAGCGCTATCGCTGCCCGAAAACCTAAGTAAAACGCTTGGTTTTCCTTGACGAAAGCGTCTAAAGACAGTAGTTTACACAACCTTTTTTTGTAAAAAGCATTTTCAGGTTTGATTAGTATTTTGAGGACATAAAATTGGAACTCAGCGGCGGACAAATCGTTGTCCAGTGTCTTAAAGACGAAGGCGTCGAATTTATTTTTGGCTATCCGGGTGGCTCGGTTTTGCACATCTATGATGCCATTTTTCATCAAGACGACGTAAAACATATTCTGGTGCGCCACGAACAAGGCGCCACCCATTCGGCCGACGCCTACGCGCGCGCCACCGGCAAGCCCGGCGTGGTGCTGGTGACCTCC
>NZ_JANIBK010000062.1 GCF_024505165.1 Methylomonas rivi | reverse complement strand
GACTTGCAGACGGCTTAACGCTGGCGGAGATTGTTCCAGGAGCACCGCATACAGCGAAGGCAAGGCCAACAAGTGGGAAATATCATGTCGCTCGATCAAGGCCGCCAGCGCCACCGGGTCTTTGCTGCTGTCTTCATGGGGTAGGCATAAACAACCGCCTTGAGCCAGGGTCCAGAAGATGCCGGCCACCGAGCTGTCGAAAGCAAATGAGGACAGCAGCAGATAGGCTTTGACCGGTTCGGGATATTCGCTGAGCCGTGCCCAGGTGGAATGCACCGCGTTGCGGTGGTTCACCGCCACGCCTTTGGGTCGGCCGGTGGAACCGGAGGTATAGATCAGGTAGGCCAAATGCAAAGGATGCACGCTCACTGACGGGTTCGTGGCGGGATACCCGGCAATGGCCGGCCCGTCGCGGTCGAGACAGACAACACCGCCTCTCGTCGTCTTCAAGTCCATCGGGTCCGCATCGCCTACCTGATCCGCTGCAAGTTCGGCATTGAGTGCTTCCCTGGTCAACAACAACTTGACGCCGGCATCGGCGAAGATCAACGCCCGCCGTTCCGCGGGATAGTTGGGATCGAGCGGCACATAAGCGCCGCCGGCCTTCAAGATACCCAGCAAACCGATCACCATCTCCAGCGAGCGTTCCAGACAAATGCCGACCAATACGTCAGGGCCGACACCCCGTTCGATCAGGTAATGCGCCAGTTGGTTGGCTTTGGCGTTCAGTTCGGCGTAGGTGAGTTGATTATCCTCGAAGCTGAGTGCAATGGCGTCCGGGGTTTTCTCGACTTGCGCTTCGAACAGCTGGTGAATGCAGCGGTCTTGCGGGTATTCGACTCCGGTCGCGTTCCAGTTAACTAGGATTTGCCGGTGCTGATCCGCTGTGAGAGTCGGTAGGTTACCCAGTTTGGTTTGCGGCTGCTCGCTAAAGCAGGTCAGCAGTTGCTGTAAATGCGTCAACATCTCAACTACCGTATCCGGCGTGAAACGGTGGCTGTCGTGGTTTATCTCCAGCTGTAACCGCTCGCCGGGGAATACCGTCAGCGTCAGCGGATAGTTGGTCGGATCAATGGCTGTCACCTCGTCGATCTTGAGCGGGCCGCCAATGTCCAGCAACGCTTGGTCTATCGGGTAGTTTTCGAATACCAGCAGACTGTCGAACGAGGTTTGGCCGCGGCCGATGTCCGACCAGGCTTGGATTTGCGCCAGCGGGGCATATTCGTAGCGGCGCAATTCCCGGTTTTGTTCGAACAGGTTTTGCAGCCAGCCGCCTATGTTAGTTTGCGGGTTAAGCTGGACCCGCATCGGCAAGGTGTTGATAAACAGGCCGATTTGGTTTTCGATGCCTAGCAGCTCCGCCGGCCGGCCGGAGACGGTGATACCGAAGACGACGTCAGGGTTGCCGCTGTAGTGACTCAGCAACAATCCCCAGGCGGCTTGCGCCAGCGTGTTGAGAGTCAGCTGCCGGCGTTTGGTGAACTGTTGCAGGCCTAGGGTTTCTTCTTTCGTTAACTGCAAGCTGTGTTTTTGGCTTGCGCCTACAGTGCTTTTGTCACCCGGCGCGCGGTCGGCGCCCAGTATCGTCGCGGCTTCGAAGCCGGCCAGCGCCTGCCGCCAGTAGCATTCTGCGGCAGCCATGTCTTGGCGTTGCAGCCAGGCAATGTAGTCGCGGTAGGGGTTGACAGCAGGTAAGTTGGGGAGCTCATTGCGCTGCAACGCGTGATAAGTGTTAAAGACTTCCTGAATTAGCAACGGCATGCTCCAGCCGTCCAGCAGGACGTGGTGGTAACTCCACAGAAGGTAATGTAGGTCGTCTTTGGCGCATGCCAGATGTAAACGCATCAGTGGGGCTTTATCGAAATCGAAGCCCTGGGCTTGATCGGCTTGTTGCAGTTGTTGCCAACGCGGATGTCGTTCGGCGTCCGGCAGGTTACGCCAGTCGTGCTCAATGATCGGGAGCCGAGCTCTTTTGTCGACGAGTTGCAGCGGCTGTTCCAGGCCTTGGGTCAGGAAGCGGGTACGCAGAATGGCGTGGCGTTCCAGCAGCTGCCGCCAAGCTTGCTGGAAAACGGCGGCATCCAAGCGGCCCGTCAATCGGCAGGCCAGTTGGATGCGGTAGACGTTGGCGTTCGGTTCGTACAGGCTGTGGAATATCAGGCCGTGTTGCAACGGTGCCAATGGATATAGGTCGTCGATCTGCCGGGCCGGCAAGTTTAGGGCGTCCAGTTGGGCTGGCGACAGCGCCGCCAGCGGGAAGTCGGACGGCGTATAGCCGCCGGTGCCGGTTTGGCTGCAATGGCCGATCAAGGCTTGCAGGTGTTTTAGGTAGCGATTGGCCAGCGTTTCCAGGGTGTCGCGGCGATAGCGTTCGCGGCTGTAGCGCCAGCTGAGTTGCAGGCAGCTGTTCAGAATGCTGCCGATCACCTCCAGTTCGTGACTGCGTTTTCCCGTCGGATCACGACTAAGACCGGTGGTTTCGGTGCAGAGAATGAACAGCGGCTCTTGGCCCGGTGCGGTGTCTAGTTGTCCCAGGTAGTTGAATAGTATCCGGGCCGGCGGTTGGTCGGCCAGGGCTTGGCGGATTCGGGCGTCCGCCGACAGGTAGCGCAGCAGGCCGTAGCCGATGCCGTGCTCCGGTACCGCGCGGATTTGTTCTTTGACAGCTTTCAAGGCCTGCGCCAAATCATCGCCTTCAGGTAACGCCAACAGCAATGGATAGACATTGCTGAACCAGCCGACGGTGCGGGTGATATCCAGATCGTCGGCCAAGTGCTCGCGGCCGTGGCTTTCGCGGTCGATCAGCAGCAGAGTTTCGGTTGCGGCCGGATGCGCTAAAGCGTTGTCCGCCAGCCAGTCGCGCAAGGTCAGCGCCAATGCAGTCAACAACAGATCGTCGATTTGGGTGCGGTAAGCCGCCGGTACCTCTTGCAGCAAGCGCTGAGTTTGCTCGGCGTTTAGTGTCACGGTAATTTCGTCTTCCAGGCCGGCTTGGTTAGCGCCGTGCGGGTAATCGACCGGTAAGGTTGCTGCTTGAGCCCGCTGAGTCGCGAGCCAATAGTCCGGATTCACGTTTAGCGCGCCGTTCCGGGTAAGCTGACTCAAGCGTTCGGACCAGTATTTAAACGACGTGGTCTTAGCCGGCAGCGGCCGGTTTTGACCGGTTGGGTCTGGTCGGCACAGCGTTTCCAGATCCTCAAGCAAGATGCGCCAAGAGACACCGTCCACCACCAAATGGTGGATGGTCATGAGAATACGATGATCTCCCTTTCCCAAGTCGAACCACGCGGCACGTAACAGGGGCCCTTGGCTTAAATTAAGCGCTGCTTGACGTGCCGTGGCTTCCGTTCGTAAACGTTCGAGTTGTTGTTCGCCTATAACGGCGGCTAGGTCGATATACTCGAAAACAGTTTCCGTCTCTTCTGCAAGATTGGTTTGCCGCCATAGACCATCGTCTTCGCCAAAGCGCATCCGCAAGGCGTCGTGTTGAACTAATAATTTGCGTACCGCAGCCGCGAACGCCGCCGGAGTCAGCTCGGGTTTGACGTTGAGCATCAAAGCTTGATTCCAGTGGTGCGGGTTGTTTAAGCCTTGTTCGAAGAACCAATGCTGGATCGGCGTCAACGTGACATGGCCCGTGACCGGACCTTGTTCGGCCACGGCACGGCTGACCGTTTCGGCGACAAGCGCCAGTTCGGCAATCGTTGGGCGTTCGAACAGTTGCTTGGGGCTGATGACGATACCCGCTTGGCGGGCGCGGCTGACGACCTGGATGCTGAGGATGGAATCGCCGCCCAGTTCGAAAAAGTTGTCGTGCCGGCCGATGCGATCGATAGCCAACAGTTGTTGCCAGATTTCGACCAGGGTTTGCTCGGCTTCGTTGCGCGGAGCCATGTATTGATTGCTGTATTGCTCGCCCCAATCCGGCGCCGGCAGGCGCTGCCTGTCCATCTTACCGTTGGCGGACAGCGGCATGGCATCCAGTACCACGAAGGCGCCGGGTACCATGTAGTCTGGTAAAGCCTGTTTCAGATGGCCTTTCAGTTGGTTGACCGCCTCGTCGTGTTGATCAACGGCGGATTCACAGAGCACCAGATAAGCCACCAGTTTCTTATCGCCCGGTTGGTCTTCCCGCGCCAGGACCACGGCTTCCTTGACCTTATCATGAGCCAGCAGCCGTGTTTCGATTTCACCCAGCTCGATCCTGAAGCCTCGAATTTTGACTTGGTGATCGAGGCGTCCCAAAAATTCAATAGCGCCGTCGGGCCGATAGCGTGCCAAGTCTCCGGTTTTGTACAAACGGCCGCCGTCGGCCTGGAAAGGATCGGGGATAAATCGTTCTGCGGTCAACTCGGCCCGTTGCAGGTAACCGCGCACCACGCCGGCGCCGCCGATATACAATTCACCGGCCACGCCGATTGGCAATGGATTAAGGTGTCGATCCAGAATATAAAGACGGACATTGGCAATTGGCCGGCCGATCGATAACGGTTTATCCAAGTCATCCAAACCGGCGGGGTAAACGCTGCTCCAGACCGTACCCTCGGTTGGCCCGTACTCGTTGTAAAGTTTAACGGTAGGCAGGACCTCAAAATGGCGCCGGACTACATCGGTGGCACAGGCTTCGCCGGCAACGATCGCGGCTTTCAGGCTGGACAAAGGCGTGACCGGTTGCTCCAGCAACAGGCGGTACAACGAGGGTAGAGCCAACAGATGCGAGACGCGATGGCGTTCGATCAAGGTCGCCAGCTCGGCTGGATCCTTGCCGGCGTCGTCGCGAGGCAAGCACAGGCAGCCGCCTTGGCTCAAGGTCCAGAAAATGCCGGCCACCGAGCTGTCGAAGGCGAATGATGACAGCAGCAGATAAGCCTCGACCGGATCGGGGTAAGCTTGGAAGCGAGCCAGGGTCGAATGAACCGCGTTGCCGTGACAGACTGCCACACCTTTCGGGCGACCGGTCGAGCCGGAGGTATAGATCAGATAGGCCAGATGCAAGGGATGCATGCTCATCGTCGGGGTCGTTGCCGGATACGCGGCAATGGCCGGCCCGTCACGGTCTAGGTAGACGACTCTGCCTCGCGCCGTCATCAAGTCCGCAGGGTACGTATCGCGTACCTTGGTGCTGGAATCGGGGTTTGGCGTGGACAAGGTACGCGATGCGTACCCTACGGTTTGTTGGTCTTCCGCATTCTCCGCAAGTTCGGCGTCCAGCGCTTCGCGGGTTAGCAATAGCTTGACGCCGGCATCGGCCAATATCAACGCCCGCCGTTCCGCTGGATAGTTGGGGTCGAGTGGCACATAGACCCCGCCGGCCTTCAAGATGCCCAGCAAGCCGATCACCATGTCCAGCGAGCGTTCCAGGCAGATGCCGACCAGTATGTCCGGACCCACGCCCCGCTCGATCAAATAATGCGCCAATTGGTTGGCTTTCGCATTCAGTGCGGCGTAAGTCAGGCTTTGCTCTTCGAAGATTAGCGCAATAGCATCGGGGGTTTTCTCGGTTTGGGTTTCGAACAACCGTTGTAGGGTAGGAATGTCTGGATGATTGAATGCCGTGGAATTCCATGCCATCTGCTGTCTGCGCTCCGGTACGGTTAATAACGGCAGTTCGCTCAAAAGGCAGTCCGGATCGGCCAATACGCCATGCAGTAAGCATTGAAAATGCGCCAGTAACCGAAGTACGGTCTTGCGCTGCAATACATCTCGGCGATAACGGAATGTTACAGCTAGCCCATCGCCTGTTTCCGCGGCAAGCATGGCTAGATCGAATTCCTCGGCTGTATCCGGCAAACTGAGAGTGCTTCTTGCATCGCATCCGGCCCATTGCAAATTTATACCGACATTGCCAATCGCCAATGCGGCGGCGGCCGGGTCGGAACCGTCCTGAAATACAAAGAAAACACGGTAGAGTTCGAGAGTGCCTTGTTTCCGCCCTATGCATAAATTTTCGATAACGCGCGTTTGCGGATAATGCTGATGCTCCAATGCACCAAGTACCACGGTATTGACGGCGCTTAGGTAATCGCGGAACCTTAAGTCGCCGCCCGGCTTGCTCCGCAACGCAACGGGATTTACGAAGTAGCCCACCAGATCGGCAAATCGGCTTAACGGGCGGCCGAGGGTTGGCGTTCCGACAATCAGATCCTGTTGAGCGCAGTATCGATACAGCAGGGTCTTGAACACGGTCAATAGCAGCGTATACAAGGTAAAGCAGTGTCCGTCCGCCAGATTTTTCAGCCGGATCAACGTGTCCGATGCTATCGATAGTTTTTCCGCGCCGCCGGAACCGTCGCAAACCGGTTCGGCAGTTGAATAAGAAGGCAGTTCCAGTCTAGGTAATTCTCCGGCTAATTGGTCTTGCCAGTATCGGCAATCCCCCTCGGCCGCTTCGCTATTCAGATAGTTCCGTTGCCAGGCGACGAATTCGGCATAGCCGGCTTGCGGCGGCGGTAGTTTGGCTGGTGTGCCGTTTAGGTATTCCGCATACAAGGTCTGTAATTCTGCGAGTAGCACTCGCAAGGACCGGAAATCGACGATCAGGTGATGGGCGCAAAATGCCAGGATATGATCGTCATCTTTGCAGCTGAAGATGCCGCATCGTAGCAGCGGTCCGCGTTGCAGATCGAAGGGTTTATCGACGAAAACCCGCAGGTTCTCCCTGCGTTGGGCCTCGTCGCTGCAGTCGGTCCGCTCCGGCGATAGCGCTACTCGATCCAGCGGCAAGCAAAGCGGACGATTATCGGCCCCCAGGTCAAAGCCGCAGCGCAACTGCGCATGGCGCCGGCATAATTCCGCCAAGGCGCGGCTCAGGGCGTCGAGGTTTAGTTCGCCGCGTATCCGTAAAGCGGCCGGCATGTGGTAAAGCCCGGCGCCGCCGTCTATTTTTGCCCGCGTCCATAATGCCTGTTGGTTGTACGACATGCTCGTATCCGCAACCTCGCCGACGCTCTCGCACCCGGAGGGCGGTTCGGCGGCGCTGCCAGCCAAGTTCAATGCCGTTAATGCGGTATCGAACAGGGTGGCGTTGCCGAGCAAGCTGGTAATCGGTATATCCACCGCCAATAATTCGTCGATGAAATATTTCATTTCCACGGCTTTTAGCGAGTCCAGGCCCAGGCTGGTCAGGGGCTGATTGGGTTCGATAGTGTCTTGGGTCAGGCCGGATAACTCGGCTGCTTTGAGAGTAAGCCGTTCCGCCAATAGTTCGGCGGCAACAGTTGACGGCATGGATAATAGGGCTTGGCGCAATAAGTGCCGCTCGTTCGCGTCCTTGCCGATGTTCGCCGCCATTGGGGGCGCGGTACCCGCCGTAGGCAAGCCGTCGGCGGCGACGTATTCGAAGCCCCGGTCTAAAAAGCGCTCCCGGCAAGCAGCGCGGCGCAGTTTGCCGCTGCTGGTCTTTAAAACGGCGCCGGGTTTTAGCAGCAGGATACGGTCAGCATGAATGCCGCATTCTTCGGTCAAGCGGGCGCGCATGGCGGCGAATTCGCCGCGGTAATCGGCTTGTCTAATTCGATTACGCTTTAATTCGGCCAAGATGATCAGTTTTTCGCCATCGCCGTCAATGGAAAACGCCACTGTCGAGGCCGGGTTCAGCGCATCGGTTGCCGATTCGATGGCGTATTCCAGGTCATGCGGGTAGTAATTACGGCCGCGGATAATGATCAGGTCTTTTAGCCGACCGGAAACAAATAATTCGCCATCGTTGATAAAGCCTAAATCGCCGGTACGCAACCAGCGTTGGCCGCCGGGGCTTTTAACAAAGATTTCGCTATTGACGGTGGGGTTATGCCAATATCCCTGCGCAATACAGGGTCCGCCGAGCCAAATTTCACCGATTTCGCCGTTCGCGCAAACTGCATGGCTTTCGGGATCGATAATGCATAACGCCTGCTCGAAATCGCCGTCGACAGTGCCGCAACTTACCAAGCTTCTGGCATTCGGATCGCAGTCGTCGACAGCTAGGCTTGCGCCTTGCGCCAGCGCTGCTTTATCGAACGCGGCCACCTTGGGGAGGGTTTGTTTGGTTCCGCCGGTTGCCAATAAGGTGGCTTCGGCCAGTCCGTAACATGGATAGAACGAACGCCGGCGAAAGCCCAGGCCGGCGAACGCTTCGCTAAAGCGTTGCAAGGTACAGGGATTGATAGGTTCCGCGCCGTTGAACGCCAGTTGCCAACCGCTCAGATCGATCCCGGCCAACGCGTCGCGATCGATTTTTTGCACGCAGAGTTCATAAGCAAAATTGGGGCCGCCGCTGGTATGCGCCCGGTAATCGCTGATAGCCTGCAGCCAGCGTAACGGCTTTTCCAAAAATGCCATCGGCGACATCAGGATCGCGCCGGCGCCGCAATACAAAGGTTGCATGACGTTGCCTATCAGCCCCATGTCGTGATAAAGCGGCAGCCAGCCGACCACCGTCGACCGTTCGTCGTGACCGAAGCGTTGCTTGATCAGCCGTTGATTGGCCATCAAGTTGCCGTGGCTGATCATCACCCCCTTGGCTTCGCCGGTGGAGCCCGAGGTGTATTGCAGAAAGGCCAAGTCCGTTTCCTGTAGGTTCGGCGCCTGCCATAAGCCGGCGCTTACGGGTTCGCCGCCATCGGTCTGCAACCAGCTTTTAACCGGCCAATTTTCCTTGGCGCCGGCAAATGGGCGAATATTGTTTGCAATTTGCCCGGTAGTCAGAACGATTTTTGCCTTGCTGTCGTTCAGGATGGCCAGCAACCTGGGCATGTGCCGATTGTTGCTGGGAGGGTAGGCGGGCACGGCAATGGTGCCCGCATACAGGCAAGCAAAAAACGCCACGATGTAATCCAGTCCGGGCGGATATAGCAAGAGCGCCGGTTCGTTCCGCATGCCCAATTGCTGTAACTGCGCGGCCAACTGTTTTGCATTGCGATTGAGCTCGGCGTAAGTCAGCGACTGCGGGCCGGACGCCCCAAAATCCAAAAAGGTATATGCGGTGCGGTGCGGATGGCATGCCGCGCGGCATTGCAGCACATCCGCCAAGGATACCGCGCTGCCCCGCAATAGCGGGTCGGCTGCGGAACTGTCTGAATGGTGTTGTTCGTTTAACACGTAGCCTCCGTCCTTTTTGAAATCGATGCTGCTTGTTGATTCGTTAGAAATCTTGAGCCAATGTAAATCGAGCATGCCGGAGTTTGGGCAGTTAGGCGCTTCGGCATCTCCAGGCAAGGCGGTTAAGGGCGCGAACCCAATAACGACTCAAGCGGCTGAATTACAAAGAAGACGATTGGCCGGGCCGATTTCCCCACGGACTTATTGACGCAGTATCCGTTTGAAACGTTAGGTGTATATTGCCCGGGTTTCCATGCTCCGGCTTGGGGACCCGGTTAGCGAAGCTCCAGCTTCGGGAGTCGGGAAGCTGGAGTTTCCAAGGCCGCATTCCCAAGCCGGAGCTTGGGAATGAACGTAAACTGCGGCTGTTTCATGGGACGGGGCGGTGTGATGGCGGCGTCATGAGCGTTGTTGTAAAAAAACTGTCATCAAGCCGGCGTATTATGGCAGCGATTTAGGCGATGCTTCCGCCTGACGACCGTGACCGACTTTGAGAAAATGCACATGACCGAAAACGTTCCCAATATCCCGACGCTGACGATAGGCGATAAAACCCATCCTATCGATAGTCTCAGCGATGCCGCTAAAGTCCAAATCGCCAATTTGCAAATCGTCGACGCGGAAATTCAGCGCCTGCAACAACAGCTCGGCATCGCCCAAGTCGCCAGGGCCAGCTTTGTCGCTACCTTGCAGGCGGAAGTCGCCAAATTGGGCTAATGCATTCTGTGCCAACCGCCGCCGGATCGGTTCCCCGCCATGTACAAAGAGTCGCTTAATACCACACTATCGCTGGCGCAAAACCATTATTGCCCGCTAAACCCGATAACACTTAGCGATGGCAATGCCGGTAAGGTCCGAACCCTGCTCCGTTACGTCGAGCCGGTTTTTTCGCACGAGAATTGCCTGAATGTGCTGAACCGTTTCATCGGCAACGAACAATTGCAATCGATTTCGGTGATCGACATAAACCGCCGGGCGGTAGGCATTATCGACAGAGGCAAGATCAGCGATATTTTTTTGAAACCGTTCTCAAGAGATTTGCTGGGAAAAAAGCAGATCGGCGAGCTGATGGATGTCGACCCGGTAGTCGTCGATATTAACGCCAGTATCGACGATGTGGCGCAAATTATCATCGATTCGGGCATGCGGCATATGGTCAGCGGCTTTATCATCCATGAAAACGGTTTTTACGCCGGCATGGCCACCGGGCTTTCGCTGCTGGAGGAAATCACCCACCGCAAACAGCAGGAATTATTTGCGCTGGCCCACCACGACCAGCTGACCGGTTTACCCAATCGGCTGTTGTTTAAAGACCGCCTGTTGCAGGCCTGCCAGAACGCCGATCGCAACAACAATATGCTGGCCTTGGTGTTTGTCGATATCGATAGGTTTAAATTCATCAACGATTCCATGGGGCACAGCACCGGCGACCGGCTGTTACAGTTTATCGCGGAACGGCTGGCGAAAAATATCCGCCAAAGCGATACCGTGGCCCGGCTGGGCGGCGACGAATTCGTGCTGATTCTGCAGAATTTGACCGGCGAAAACGGCGTCTTGCCGATTGTGTCCAATATCGTCGAGCAATTGCGCCAGCCGGTGCCGATTTACGAGCATACCTTGCAAGTAACCGCCAGCATGGGCATAGCGCTGTATCCCTTGCACGGAAACACGGCGGACGACTTGGTTCATAAAGCCGACATTGCCATGTACGAGGTCAAGCAGCGCGGCCGAAACAGCTGCCTGATGTTTGCGGAGGGCATGGAATACAAAACCAAGCAGCGGGTTTCCCTGGAAACCCATTTGCGCAGCGCCTTGCGGCTAAAACAGCTATCCCTTTGTTATCAGCCGCAAATCGACTTGAAACAAGGCTGTATCAGCGGGGTTGAAGCATTATTGCGTTGGCGGCATCCGGAATTGGGCAATATCTCGCCGGCCACCTTTATCCCCATCGCCGAAGAAACCGGCTTGATTATCCAAATCGGAGAGTGGGTGTTGAGAGAGGCTATATCGCAACATATCGACTGGTTGGCGCAGGGTTTACCGCCTTTGCGCATAGCGGTGAATATTTCCGCCGTGCAATTTCAACATGACGGCTTTTTAGCCATGATAAAGCGGCTTATAGCCGAATACGCTATCGATTCGGGTTTTCTGGAGCTGGAGTTGACCGAAGGCGTGGTGATGAAGCACGCCGAAAAAGCCGTTAAAACCTTAACGGAACTCAGGGAGCTGGGGCTAAAGCTGGCAATAGACGATTTCGGCACCGGCTATTCAAGCCTGAATTATTTGCGCAAATTCCCCATAGACAGAATCAAAATCGACCAGTCTTTTGTCAGAGGCATCGAAAATACGCCTGCCAACGAAGCAATCGTCAAGGCAATTATTGCCTTGGGCGAAAGCCTGGGCTTGGAAACCTTGGCTGAGGGTGTTGAAAATATCGAAGAACTGGATTGCATCGTTGCCCATAATTGTATCGAGGCGCAGGGTTACCATTTCGCCAAGGCTTTAACGGCCGGCGATTTGGTGGCTTGGTTTCGGAGTAACCCGGACATGCATAAGATAGGATCATAAATCACTGTCCGGCATGAGGAGGGGGCGAACCACACGATAAATTACCCCTGTCGGCGGGCGCGGGCGAGCGGGATTTTACGCTTGGCGCCGGACGGTTGCCAAGTCCTCGGCCTGCCTGGGGCGGTCCGGCGGCGTATTACATGTCATAAACTCTTCGGCAAAACGTCACGCTGTCTTAACCGTTGCGCGTTTTAATAACCGTTAACCAGTTCACGGTACTGGCGGCTTAAATCCTGGTTGGGATGGCGGCCGCCTTTTTTCGGTTTCAACGTTGCAGAGGTAACCCGATCATGAGTTCTAACCCATCACACGGCTTCCAACGCTTGCTGTTGGCGGCCTCGCTCGGCATATGCGGCGCGGCCCAAGCCGCCACGCCGGTTTTCGTCAACGAACTGCATTACGACAATTCCGGCGGCGACTTAGGGGAGGAGATTGAAATCGCCGGTCCCGCCGGCACGGACCTCAACGGCTGGTCGCTGGTGCTGTATAACGGCAGCGCCACGCAACTCAATCGATACGATACGATTAATTTGGCCGGCGTGATTGCCGATCAATCGGGTGGCGGCTTCGGTGTTCTGAGTTTTCCCGCTCCCGGCTTGCAAAACGGCGCCCCCGACGGCGTGGCGTTAGTCGATGCAAGCAATACCGTGGTGCAGTTTTTAACTTACGAAGGCGGCTTTACGCCGATCGACGGCCCGGCGGCGGGGATGGCCGGCACCGATATCGGCGTGGCCGAAACCGCTTCCACACCGGTGGGCATGTCGCTGCAATTGCAAGGCAGCGGCAGCCGATATGAAGATTTTACTTGGGTCGGCGAATCGGCGGCTTCTTTCGGCAGTATCAATTCGACGCAAAGTTTTGCCGGCGGCAACGGCGGCGCTCAACCCCCCGTGTCGCAATGCGGGCAGCCGGCAACGCTAATCAGCGCTATTCAAGGCACCGGTGCAAGCAGCCCGCTCGGCGGCACGGTACAGCATGTGGAAGCGGTGGTTACCGCCAATTTCCAGGGTAGCGGCAATTTGAGCGGGCTTTTCCTGCAACAAGCGGAAGCCGATGCCGATCCGGCCACTTCCGAGGGCTTATTCGTGTT
The DNA here is from genome assembly GCF_024505165.1 of Methylomonas rivi. Lineage (GTDB taxonomy): Bacteria > Pseudomonadota > Gammaproteobacteria > Methylococcales > Methylomonadaceae > Methylomonas > Methylomonas rivi. The sequence continues at coordinate 7,246 of NZ_JANIBK010000062.1, read as the reverse complement.
TTCCAATACGCCGGTCAATGTCGGCGACCGCGTCCATGTAGTGGGTACGGTGACCGAGTTTTTCGAGTTAACCGAGCTGAATAACCTTAGTTCGCTGGATGTGTGCGGCAGCGGCAACCCGTTGCCCGCGCCCGTTGAGGTGAGTTTGCCGTTCGCTCATGCCGGCGAACCGGAACGCTGGGAAGGCATGTTGGTCAGCTTGCCGCAAACCCTGACCGTTACCGAAAACTATAATCTGGCCCGCTACGGCGAGTTGCTGTTGTCGTCCGGCGGACGCTTGTTGACGCCCACCCAAATTGCCTTGCCGGGCCAAGCCGCCATTGCCGCGGCCGCCGATAATGCCTTGAATCAATTGCTGGTGGACGACGGTTCCAATATTCAGAATCCGGACCCGGTGATTTATCCGCAGCCCGGCGACCTGAGCGCCGCCAATACTTTACGCAGCGGCTACGGCGTAACCGGCGCGACCGGGGTGTTGTCTTACGGATTCGGCGCTTATCGGCTGGAGCCGACCCAAGTATTGAATTTCGCCGCCGATAACGCCAGACCGGCGGTTCCGGCCGTCGACGCGAGGGCGGCGTTGAAAGTCGCCAGCTTCAACGTATTGAATTTTTTCAACGGCGACGGCTTGGGCGGCGGTTTTCCAACGGCGCGCGGTGCCAACACCCAGCAGGAATTCGCCCGCCAGCGCGCCAAAATCGTCAAGGCCATTCATGAGCTGAATGCCGATGTGCTGGGCTTGATGGAAATCGAAAACGACGGTTATGCAGCGACCGGCGCCATTGCCGATCTGGTCAACGGTTTGAATCAACTGGCCGGAGTGGAGCGGTATGCGTTCGTCAATCCGGGCGTCAACAAAGTCGGCACCGACGAAATCACGGTGGGCCTGATTTACCAACCGGCCAAAGTGCAGCTGGTCGGTTCGGCGGCGATTCTGGATGCGGCGGTAGACCCGCGCTTTATCGACAACAAAAACCGCCCGGCCATTGCCCAGACTTTTCTGGATAAAACCTCGAACAAGATGCTGACCATCGCCGTCAATCACCTGAAATCCAAGGGTTCGGACTGTAATGACATAAACGATCCGGATACCGGAGACGGCCAGGGCAATTGCAACATCACCCGCACCTCGGCCGCTGAGGCTCTGGCGGATTGGTTGGCTAACGATCCCACCCAAACCGGTTCCCATAACGCGTTGATCATCGGCGACCTGAACGCCTATGCGCAGGAAGACCCGATCGCCGCCTTGAAAAACGCCGGCTACGTCAACCTGATCGAGCAGTCGGTGGGCAACCAAGCGGCTTATAGCTTTGTGTTCGACGGCGCTTCCGGCTATCTGGACCACGCCTTGGCGAATACCGAGTTGACGCCGCAGGTTAAAGCGGTCGGCGAATGGCATATCAATGCCGACGAACCGAGGGCGCTGGATTACAACACCGAGTTCAAATCCGCCGGACAAATAGCCGGTTTTTATGCGGCGGATGCCTACCGCTCGTCCGACCACGATCCGCTTCTGGTGCAAGTGTTCGTGGCCGGCGATTTGGACAGCGACGGCGACGCGGACAGCGCGGATGCTAGCCTGTTTCGGCAGCAATTGGGCAAATGCACCGGCGCGTCCGGCTTTAACGCCGAAGCCGATTACGATCATAGCGGTTGCGTGACCATGGGCGATTATCGGATTTGGTATGCGTACTACAAAGCCTATTCGGTTGCCGGCAATGCCAACTAAGCCGAGGCTTGTAGCCAACCGCCGTTTATAAAATTATTTAAGGAACGATTTGCATGAAACCTTTATTCAAGACTTTATTGCTGATGTTTGCCGGTCTTTCGAGCACGCTGGCCCATGCGGCGGTATCCGCGCCTGTATTTTCGTTAACCGCAAGCAGCGCCACCATTCAAGTGGGCGATCAATTCGATATCGAGGTATTGGTACAAGATGCCTTTATCAACGACCCCACGGACGAATTGTTGGGCTTCGGCTTCAACACTCAATTGAGCGGCATGGGCGCATTACAATTTTTGGGCAGTACCATCGATCCCTTGTTTGACGATGTCTCGGCGGACCTAAGCCTGGATGCGGCGGGTTTTGCGTTTCCGGGTTGGGATGCGAATGCTATCGGCGCGTCTTTCTCGCTGGCGACTTTGCACTTTCAAGCCTTGACGGCCGGGGATGTGTTGCTGGCGATCGGCAGCGATTTGGCGGACCTTAATCAAGGTTTGATCTTTTTCAACCAAGACAATTCGGCTATCGATGCCAGCTTGAATTTACAGGTTTCCGCCGTGCCGATTCCCACCGCGGCCTGGATATTTATGTCGGGCCTGATGGCGCTCGGCGCCGTTTCCCGCCGGCCTAAAGCCGTTTTTTAAGGGTAGGCAATGCGTACCCGACGAAGCTGATGCCGTAAGATGCAGTCGGTTTTTTTTTAAGGCCTGGAGCCTCGGGCCCGCCGGTACACTCCTCCCCGGCGGGCTTTTTTTTGCACGTTGGGAAAATTAGAAGAGTTATAAGTGAGTCCGGCTTTATTCGCTAAGCCTTTTCATCTCTAAGCGCCATGCCGAACATCGATGCTGTCTTTCATGAAAATCATGTATTGGGCAATGTGGCAGCAATGTTCGCCGCAGCCTTCCAATACTTTCATCATGCGCATCAGCGTCAGCGCCCGGCCGATGCGGCGCGCATCCTGGATGGCAAAATCGAACTGCTGTCGGATACCGTCGCGGAACTCGTTCTGGCAATCCCGCTCATTTTCAAGCAGGCTGTAGGCGGGTTGGACGTCGTTTTTCTCCAGGACCAGGATCAGCCTGTCCAGCATGCTTTTGACCAAATTGCCGAACTTGGAAATTTCCAGCAGCAGGGCGTGGTTAGGATTGCTGGTGTCCGGGCCGAACAGATAGGCCACCAGGCCGGCAAAATCGACAATGTCGTTGCCGATTTTTTCCAGCTCGACGGCTATCTTGGAGATGGACAGGATGGTGCGTAAATCGCTGGCCACCGGGTTGCGGCGGGCTAGAATGTTCAGCACTTCGCTATCGATGCAGACTTCATATTGATTGACCTGTGTATCGGCATCCATAACCTGTTGGGCTAATGCTTCATTACCCACATCCAAGGCCTGTAGGGCTTGTTCCATTTGCCGGGTGACCAATTGCGTCATTTCAATGACCAGTTTATGGGCATGATTGATTTCGTCGTCGAAACCGCGCACCAAGTGTTCAGTATTATTTGACATGCTTTGACTCTTCCGGAAAATGGCACAAACCCCTTGTTTATAACAGGTCAATGTTACGGTTATGTGTCAGTGGTCTGGCGATTTAAACCGATGTGTTGTTTAAGGAAACGCTATGCGAAGCCTGTTTAGCGGATGAGGGCTCATTAGGCGATTTCCCGCGAAAAATCCGGCGCCATTCGGGTACATTTATTCTTGGCAATCGCCTTGTTTGTTAAAAGCCGCCGAGTTAAATCAATTCATCCTGATTACGTTGCTCGTACCCGTGAAACTTAAAGCAACTGCGGCCTGCATGTTTGGCCTGATACATGGCCTTGTCGGCGTTTTTCATCAACGAAATGGTGTCATCGCCATGAGCGGGATAGGTTGCAATACCGATGCTGGATGAAATGCTGAGCAGGTTTTCTACAATCCTGAAGGGTTCGGAAAGGGCGTTCAAGATATTCTCGGCCAATAAGGCCAAATCGGTTTCATGCTCATAATTCGAGAGCAGCACCACGAATTCGTCGCCGCCCAGCCGCGCGACGGTGTCGGATTCGCGCTTTATGCAAGTCAATAGCCGGGAAGCAACCTCTTTCAATAATAGATCGCCTACATCATGCCCAAAGTTATCGTTTACCGGTTTGAATTTATCCAAATCGATGTACATCAACGCCAATTTGCTATTCATGCGTCTGGCTTGAGCCAGCGTTTGTTGTAAGCGGTCAGCCAGTAAAATACGGTTGGGCAGGTCCGTCAGCACATCATGGTGAGCGATGTGGCGCATTTGTTCCTCTATGGCTTTACGCGCTGTAATGTCTATCATAGTGCCCACATAATGCGTCACCTTGCCATCGTCTGTTTTGACAGCAGTGATGCTCTGCCATACCGGATAAATTTCGCCATCCTTGCGTCGGTTCCAGATCTCGCCCTGCCAACTACCGGTAGAATTGATGCTTTTCCACATCGCGCTATAAAAGATGGCATCGTGGACTTCGGATTTCAGTAGATTCATTTTGCGGCCGATGGCTTCTTCCGCCGTGTAGCCGGTTATCCGGGTAAACGAATGGTTAATTTTCAGGATGATGGTGTCGGCATCGGTGACGACCATGCCCTCCTGCGATTCAAAGGCAGTCGCCGCAATACGAATATCGGTCTCGACACGTTTGCGATCGCTAATATCGCGGGCGAAACCCAGCGTACCGAGAGGTTCGCCGCTTTTATCGATCACGGGCGCTACAAAAATTTCTGTCCAGCGATGCGCGCCAGAAGAGTCGATAAAGTCCTCCTCAAGCATTTTTACTTTTTTTGAAGCCAGCACTTCTTGGTCGTCTTCTCGATATTGCCGGGCTTTTTCAGGCGGATAAAGGTCGAAATCGGTTTTGCCCGCAATTGCCTCCGGCGTACTCCAGCCGATTTGTTCCACTAGCAGTTGATTGACCGCCAAAAACCGGCTTTGAGTATCCTTGAGCCAAACCAGGAACGGAATGTTATCGAGCAAAACCCGCAGATAGCTTTCTTTCTCGCTTAAGGCTTTTTCGACTTGCCGACGTTCGGCCATATATTGGGCAAACGGTATGGATGGGCCTTCCAATAAGTCGCATTCGGGCTTGCCCAGGGTGTAGCCTTGCGCCAATGTCACGCCGATTTCTCTTAATTTCAGTACCATGCTCGACGATTCGACATAGACGAAGATGGTTTTTTTGCCCAATTTGCCAACCATGTCCACCATCGATTTCAGCAACATTCGATCGTTTTCCTCGCCGATCGAATGTTGCATGAACTGTCCGTCGATTTTTACGTAGTCAATGGGGAACGTTTTGACGTAATTCGAGGAATAGGGCCCGGCACCGCTGATTTTCATCGCGGTTTTACAGCCCAAACCGCGCAGTTTATTGACCATCTGGAGGGTTCTTTCGAAATGTTCCGCCACTGCGGATTCGGCGACTTCGAACATCAAACGGCCGGCGTCGATCCAGGTCAATTCCAATTTATCCTGAATGATCCGCAGCAAATCCGGGTATTGAAACGCGCCGGCCGATAGTTTGATGGCCACCGAAACATAAGCCCGATGCGGCGGCAAGGCGGCCAATAAATCGATGGTGTTTTCAATCACCCACAGATCGATGGCATGAATCAGACCCATGCGTTCGGCCACCGGAATAAATATATTGGGGAGGATGATCTTGCCGTCGCTACGCAGTCTAACTAACGCTTCGTAATGCGAGATCGTGCCGTTATTCAGCTCGACAACCGGTTGAAAGACTAAAAATAACTGGTTTTTCCGCAAAGCCTCTTGAATGATGGGCGCCCATAAAATATCGTTTCGCCGTTCCGTGATAGTGGCGGACTGATCGCTATAAACACCGATTTTATCCCCGCCGCATCGCTTACCCAATACGCAGGCCTGGCGGGCATACAAAATAATTTTGCCGGGGTGTTCTGTCGACACGGCGTCATCCAGCGTCGATAGGCCTATCGATAGGGTGACGGTATGCTTCGCCTCATCGAGGCGGAACCTGTGATTCTCAACTGTATTTTTAAAGGTTTCCGCGTATTTTTGTGCCTGCGTCTTATTCTTATCCTCCAAAAACAGGCAGAACTCGTTGACGCCAACCCGGGCAAACAGGCTGTTGGCCGGCGCGAGCTTGCGCATCAAGACGGCAAGTTCCACCAATAAGCGATCCCCGACATCGAAGCCTTTCATTTCGTTTATCAGGCAAAAGCGGTCGACTTCAATAAACAGCAACGCGGCATTTTTGTGCAAATTACGACCGCGGTTTAAAGCGAGCTTGAGTCGACGTTCAAAGTTGCTACGGTTAAACAGTCCGGTCAGTTCATCATGGGCGACCAGATATTTAAGTTTGGCGTCGCTGACGTTTTTTGCCGACAGTTCGATAAGGAGTTGTTCTTTCTCGGCGTTGTGGCGTAAACGCTCCTGTCCGAGTTTCAATAAAAAATTAACCGCCAGCAGCAATTCTTGAGGGTTAATCGGCGAAACCAGCCTATGTGTTAAACAGTTGTCGCTAATAACCGGGTTTTTATTGCGATTGCCAAGCAATCCGTCGGCAGCCGTATCGCAGAGAATCAAAAAGGGGATTGCCTCGGCCGCTGTCGTACCGGCAAAACTTTGCTGTAAGTCCGCTAACTGGCAATGCGGAAGATGTTCGTTGATGACAATCAAGCCGATTTTTTCCGGTTGATCGTAAAATATTCTTAAAATCTCATAAATCTTTTCGCCGGTACCGGCTTGGCGAATGTCCGAAAGACCTTGAGTTTTTAACGTAGAAACGATTTGTCGACAGGAAGTGTCGTTATGTTCGGCAACAACGATGATTTTATCTTTAAGCGAATCCCTGGCTTTCATGCTGATTATTGTCAAAGGCCTTTTTAAGAATTTGAATTATAAAGTTAAAACCGCGAATTTGGCTTTTTAAATGTCAACGTTAAGCGGACAAAAATGACTCTGATTAGAAAGATGCTTAAGCAAAATCGCGGAAAACGTCATTTCGGCGGTGATTGCCGAAATCCAGGCGGTATGGATAGCTAGAAGCTTACCGTCCATGGTATTGAATGCCCGCATTCCCCCGTTCAAGAGGCCGTCGTAAAAGCCAAAATGTAGGTTGGGTTAGCGTAGCGTAACCCAACAAAATCAAAACGTTGGGCTTTTTGCATTCAGCCAGAGCTACCTTTTACGACAACCTCTTCAAGCCGGGGGCAGGCTCTGCGAGCATGACGGACTTTTAGGTTTAGCTTAATCATCTTTCTAATCAGGAAAATGAATGACTTATAACTCTGAAGCAATTCTCCCGGAGAAGCGGACTTATCGAATATGGTATAGAGGCTAAATGTAAATGCCGTGACAATCCGCCCAATATCGATCGCCATGCCGGCTTGTTATGCCCAGCTCGCAAAACTCGGTCAACTGTTGTCTGGACGGCGCATCGATTCGCTTATCAATATACTGGTCGACACGCCGACACGCCGACACGCCGACACGCCGACACGCCGACACGCCGACACGCCGACACGCCGACACG
>NZ_JANIBK010000061.1 GCF_024505165.1 Methylomonas rivi | reverse complement strand
CGGCCTTGGCGGCGGCGCGGACGGGCGCGCAAACCTTGTTGTTGTCGCAAAATATCGAAACCTTGGGGCAAATGAGCTGCAACCCGGCCATCGGCGGTATCGGCAAGGGACACTTGGTCAAGGAAGTCGACGCGCTAGGCGGCATCATGGCACGGGCCATCGATAAAGGCGGCATTCAGTTCCGGATTCTAAACGCCAGCAAGGGCCCGGCGGTACGGGCGACGCGGGCGCAGGCCGACCGGATGTTGTACAAACAAGCCGTGCGGACGGCGCTGGAAAATCAGCCCAATCTGGCTTTGTTTCAGCAAACCGTATCCGATCTGATTGTGCAAGGTGACCGGGTTGCCGGCGTCAAAACCCAAATGGGGCTGGAATTTAATGCCAAAGCCGTTGTGTTGACCGCCGGTACCTTTTTGGCCGGACGGATTCATATCGGTCTGGAAAATTACAGCGGCGGCCGGGCGGGCGACGCGGCGTCGATTGCGCTGGCCGAACGCTTGCGCGAGTTGCCGTTTCGTGTCGGCCGCCTGAAAACCGGTACTCCACCCCGGATCGACGGCCGCAGCATCGATTACGGCAAATTGCAGGAACAACATGGCGACACGCCGCTGCCGGTGTTTTCGTTCATGGGTAAGCGCGAGCAGCATCCGCGCCAAATCTGCTGCCACATCACCCGCACCAATGCCGAAACTCACGACATCATTCGCTCCGGTCTGGACCGGTCGCCGATGTATTCCGGCATCATCGAAGGCGTCGGCCCGCGCTATTGCCCGTCCATTGAGGACAAGGTGGTGCGCTTCGCCGACCGCGACTCGCACCAGATTTTCGTCGAGCCGGAAGGTTTGACTACCAACGAAGTCTACCCGAACGGCATCTCGACCAGTTTGCCCTTCGATATTCAATACCGCTTTATTCGTACCATGCCGGGTTTCGAGAACGCGGAGATTGTGCGTCCCGGTTATGCGATCGAATACGACTTTTTCGATCCGCGCGATCTGAAAACGTCGCTGGAGACCAAGCACATGAACGGCCTGTTCTTTGCCGGCCAGATCAACGGCACTACCGGTTACGAGGAAGCGGCCGCGCAAGGTCTGATTGCCGGTTTGAATGCGGCGCGTTTGGCCCAAGGCTTGGAAAGCTGGTGCCCCGGCAGGGAGGAAGCATACATTGGTGTGATGATAGACGACTTGATCACGCGCGGTACTTCCGAGCCGTACCGGATGTTTACCAGCCGCGCCGAGTACCGCTTGCAGTTGCGGGAAGACAATGCCGATTTGCGCTTGACCGAGCAAGGCCGCGACTTGGGTTTGGTGGATGATGCGCGTTGGCGGCGGTTCGAAGAAAAACGCGAAGCCATCGCTAATCTACAAGGCAAACTGGCCAAGAAATGGATCAGGGCGGAATCGGACGAAGCGGCGTTGGCCGAGCAATTGTGGGGCAAAAAACTGCTGAAGGAAGCCAGTTTGATGGACATGCTGCGGCGGCCGGAAGTGGATGTCGACAATCTGCTGCAATTTAGCGACGAGGCCGAAGTCGATGAGCAAGTGGCCGAACAGGTGGCGATCCAGGCCAAGTACGCCGGCTACATCGACAGGCAACAAACCGAAATCAACCGTACCCAGCGCTACGAACATCTGAAGCTGCCGGACAACGTCGATTACAGTCTGGTATCTGGTTTATCCAATGAAGTCAGCGAGAAATTGAAGCGGCAGCGCCCGGAAACCCTGGGGCAGGCTTCGCGGATACCTGGTATCACGCCGGCGGCGATTTCGCTGTTGTTGGTGCATCTGAAAAAGAAAAGCGCTTGATGGAAGACTGCCGTGAAAAACTGCTGCAAGGTTTGGCGGCTTTGGGTTTGCCGGTTGACGAGAGTCGGCGGGAAGCGCTGTTAGGTTTCATCAAACTGATAGCGAAATGGAACAAAGCCTATAATCTGACTGCCGTGCGCGATCCGCTGGAGATGGTCAGTCTGCATTTGCTGGACAGTCTGGCCATTTTGCCGCATCTGAAAGCGCCTAGGATTGCCGATATCGGCACCGGTGCCGGTTTGCCCGGCATCCCGTTGGCGATTTGCCTGCCGGATTGCCATTTCACCTTGGTCGATTCCAATTCCAAGAAAACCCGCTTCGTACAACAGGCGGTGTTGGAGTTGCGGTTGAAAAACGTGGAAGTGGCGCATAGTCGGGTGGAATTAATCAAGCCGCAACAATTGTTTTCTACCGTAATTTGCCGCGCTTTTGCCGGCATGGCCGACATAGTCAAGCTGACCGGACATTTATTGGCCGATGACGGCTTGTTGCTGGCGATGAAGGGCCAAATTCCCGAACAGGAATTGGCGGAAATAAGTCTGGATTACACTGTGGTTCCCTTGGCGGTGCCCGGCATTGATGCCGAGCGTTGTCTGATATGTATGGAGAAAGGCAAGCATGGCTAAGATTATCGCGATAACCAATCAAAAGGGTGGCGTGGGTAAAACCACCACCAGCGTTAATCTGGCGGCGGCCTTCGCGGCTACCAAGCGCAAGGTGTTGTTGGTGGATTTGGATCCGCAAGGCAATGCGGCCATGGGCTGCGGCGTCAACAAGGATGAAATCGAATATTCCAGCTGCGAGCTGTTGTTGGAAGAAGTGCCGGTTTCGGAAATTATCGTCAAAAATAAGGTGCTGGGTTTCGATCTGATTCCCGGCAACGCCGACCTGACGGCCGCCGAGGTGCAATTGATGACGGCACAGCATCGCGAGCGGCGGTTGGCCGACGCTCTGCTGCCTATTAAAGAGAATTACGATTACATCTTGATCGATTGTCCGCCGTCGCTGAATATGCTGACCCTGAACGCCATGGTGGCGGCCAACAGCGTTTTGATACCGATGCAATGCGAATATTACTCGCTGGAAGGCTTGTCGTCGCTGATGTCGACCCTGCGCAACATCCGCGACACCGTCAATCCGGGTCTGGTGTTGGAAGGCATTTTGAGAACCATGGTCGATAACCGCAGCCGGCTGGGTAAGGATGTATCGGATCAGTTGATCGAATATTTTGGCGATAAAGTCTTCAGGACCACCATTCCCAGAAATATCCGCTTGGCCGAAGCGCCCAGCCATGGCGTGCCGGTTTTGGCGTATGACAAAGCCTCGCGCGGCGCGGTTGCCTATATCGCACTGGCCGGCGAGATGATCAGAAAAGACAAAGCGGCGAAAAAATGATGCAAAAAAAACGCGGTTTAGGGCGCGGCTTAAGCGAATTGTTGGGCGATGTGGCCGCCGCGCCGGCGCCGGAAAAATCCCATAATGTGCATAGCTTGCCGATCGAATTCATGCAAAGGGGCAAATACCAGCCGCGCAAGGACATGGATCCGGAAAAGCTGAAGGAATTGTCGGATTCTATCGCCGCCCAGGGCATTATTCAGCCGATTATCGTGCGCAAAATCGCCGCCGACAAATACGAAATCATAGCCGGCGAACGACGTTGGCGGGCGGCGCAACTGGCCGAATTGAAAGAAGTGCCGGTGCTGGTCAAGGATATTGACGATCGCACGGTCATGGCGATTGCCTTGATCGAGAATATCCAGCGGGAGGATTTGAATGCGCTGGAAGAAGCCGAAGCCTTGCACCGCCTGCAGGACGAATTCGAACTGACGCATCAACAAATCGCCGCGGCGGTAGGTAAGTCGCGTACCACGGTTACCAATTTGCTCAGGCTGTTGGAATTGGCGTTTGAAGTGAAAAACATGCTCGCAAAAGGTTTGCTGGAAATGGGACATGCGCGTGCTCTGTTGGGCTTGGAAGAAGCCAAACAAATCGAGATTGCCCATAAAACCGTCAAGCAAGGGCTGACGGTGCGGGCTGTCGAAAAACTGGTCCGCGAACAGAACGAAGTCAAGCCCGCGCCGGTAAAAAAAGCCGATCCGGACACTTTACGCCTGCAGCGCGAATTGAGCGAAAAGACCGGGGCAAAAGTTGAAATCAATCACCAGGATAGCGGCAAAGGCAAGTTGATATTCAGCTATACCAGTTTGGAGGAGCTGGAAGGCATTATTAGGAAAATAAATTGAGACCGGGTTCTTTGAGGTAAAAACAACATAATATGCAGGGTTGTTGCGGGGTTGTCTGGTTTATGACATGGGTCATGGGTAATAAGATTAATCAATTCAATTGCTTGAAGGCTGGCATGCAATTTGTCTTAATAAAACGGAAGTTGGATTTGGCCGCGACGCCGGAAAAATGCGGCAAACCAAAATTTAGCGGGTTGATATGAGTCGAAAGCGACCGAAACGGTTTAACTTAAAATCAGCTTAAAGCCCGCTGCCTTGCTTTAAGTTTGTGGGCTGGATATAATCGCAACGCTTAACAGTCGAGGGGTTTAAAATGGCAGTCGAAAATCAATTTTCTACTGTCGGAAGAATATTGTATGCGCAAGTCCTGATGGCCGCTTTGGTGGCGTCGGGCTTTTTTATGATGGGCGGTTGGAAATATGCGTTATCGCCTGTTCTCGGCTGCGGAGTTGCGCTGCTCCCCAATGGGTATTTCGCATTCAAGATTTATCTTGCCAGACATAGAGAGCCGCAAGGCATCCTGAATGCGTTTTACACCGGCGAAGCGGTTAAACTCATTCTGACCGCCGCGCTATTTTCGATTGTGTTGCAGATCCCGTCTGTTGATTTTTTCACGCTGCTGGCAGGTTACGCAGCAGTGTTATCGGTTTTTTGGTTCGCGCTATTTTTTTGGCGCGATTAGTTTTTATTGCGAGGCAAAATGGCTAGTGAAGGTGGCGCTACAGGTTATATTGTCCATCACTTGACACCATTATCGGTGGGTGAGGGATTTTGGACATTGCATCTGGATACCCTGTTTTTTTCTGCGGTATTGGGCGGGTTGTTTATCTGGTTTTTTAAATCCGTTGCGGAAAGAGCTACGTCCGGCGTGCCGGGGTTGGCCCAGAATTTTGCCGAAATGATAGTCGAATTTGTCGATACGCAGGTCAAGGACACGTTTCATGGACGTAGCGAATTGATCGCCCCGTTGGCATTGACAATATTCTGCTGGGTTTTCCTGTGGAATGCCATGGACATGCTGCCGGTGGATTTATTGCCCATGATCGGTAGCTTGATGGGCATGGAATACATGCGGGTTGTGCCGAGTACCGATTTGAACGGTACCTTCGCTCTATCATTAAGCGTTTTCTTCCTGATTTTCTTTTACAGCATCAAAGTCAAGGGTATTTTCGGGTTTATCAAGGAAATGACTTGCACGCCTTTTGGGCCTTGGCTGATGCCTTTCAACCTGATGTTGAAGGTGGTTGAAGAACTCGCCAAACCTATCTCGCTGGCGTTGCGGTTATTCGGCAACCTGTATGCCGGTGAGCTGGTATTTATCTTGATTGCGTTATTGCCGCCGGTTGTGCAGCCTTTGTTGGGCTTCCCGTGGGCAATCTTTCACATTTTAGTTATCACATTGCAGGCTTTTATATTCATGGTTTTGACCATTGTTTATCTGAGTTTGGCGCATGAAGATCACTAAAGCTCAACGTATTTTTTTTATTATTATTTGATATACATTTAGGAGACACTATGGAACTCGCATCATTAGTAGCCAACGTACAAGGCTTCACCGTCATTGCAGTTGGTATTATTTTGGGCCTGGGTGCTATCGGTACCGCGATCGGTTTTGGCTTATTGGGCGGTAAATTCCTGGAAGGCGCCGCGCGTCAGCCCGAATTAGTTCCAATGTTGCAGGTTAAAATGTTTATCGTGGCCGGTCTGCTTGACGCGGTATCCATGATCGGCGTTGGTATGGCATTATTCTTCACCTTCGCAAACCCATTCCTTTCAGCTGTTCAATCTGCTGCAGGTTGATAAAAAAATTGATCTGTTCAGTAAAGACGCCTGTCTTTAATAGCGGCCGCTATCTCTTAAACATAGCAGTCGGAAAACAGATACAAATGACAACAGCATAACGAGGAAACCATCAATGAGTATCAATGCTACTCTGATCGGGCAGATGATCACGTTTTCGCTTCTGGTTTGGTTAACCATGAAGTATATCTGGCCGCCGATCATTGCCGCGCTTGAAGAGCGTAAAGTAAAGATAGCGGAAGGATTGGCCGCGGCCGAAAAAGGTCAGGAAGAAATCAAACTGGCTGAGAAGAAAGCCAAAACCGTTCTTAAGGAAGCCAAGGAACAGTCGGCTGAAATCATCGGTTTGGCTCAAAAACGTGCCAACGAGCTGGTCGAGGAATCCAAACTGCAGGCCCAAAAAGAAGGCGAACGTTTACTGGAAGCAGCCAAGGCTCAAATCGAGCAGGAAATGTTGCAAGCCAGGGAAAGTTTACGCAAGGAAGTATCCGCCTTGGCCTTACGTGCTGCCGAACAGATTTTGAAAGAAGAAATCGATAAAGCCAAGCATCAGGATCTTCTTAACAGAACCGCGGAACAATTAGGGTAAGCAATGACTGAATTAGCGACATTAGCAAGACCCTATGCCGAAGCTGCGTTCAAGCGGGCAAAAGAGACCGGCAACGCCGGTAAGTGGGCGGAATCGCTGCAATTTTTGGCGTTGACTATGCAAGATGCGGAGATGGCGAAAATCGTCAATAACCCCAGAGTCAGCAAAGAAAAAATTCAGCAGTTGCTGCTGGATATTTGCCAGGATCAAGTCGATGCCGAGGTCATTAATTTACTTAAACTGTTAATTCAAAACGGTAAATTGAAATTGCTGCCAACTGTTTCGGCTTTGTATGAAGAATATAAAGCTCAAGACGAAGGCTACGTTAATGTCGATCTTTACAGTGCCTATGCGTTAACCAAAGCTGAGCAGAGCAAATATGTCGCCATGCTGGAAAAGCAGCTCAAGAGAAAAGTCAATGCCGTGGTGTCAATCGATAAATCATTGATTGGCGGCATCCTTGCCAAGGCGGGCGACAAAGTAATTGACGGTTCTGTCAGTGGCCAGCTTCATCAATTAGCCAAAAGGCTCTAAGAGCCAGATCGGGAAAATAAAATGCAATTAAATCCATCTGAAATAAGTGATCTGATCAAAAAGAAGATCGAAAATTTCGACGCCCAAATTGAGGCGCACTCGGAAGGAACCGTGGTCAGTGTGACTGACGGTATCGTTCGCGTACACGGTTTGTCGGACGCAATGCAGGGCGAAATGCTGGAATTTCCCGGCGGCTCCTATGGCATGGCCTTAAACCTGGAAAGAGATTCCGTGGGTGTGGTTATGTTGGGTGCTTACCAACATATCACCGAAGGCGATACCGTAAAATGCACCGGCAGAATTTTGGAAGTGCCGGTCGGTGAAGCATTGTTGGGCCGGGTAGTGGATGCGCTGGGTAATCCAATCGATGGCAAGGGCGCAATCGATTCGAATCTGTCATCACCAATAGAAAAAATCGCACCGGGCGTTATCGCCAGACAGTCGGTTGACCAACCCGTGCAAATCGGTTTGAAAGCTATCGACTCCATGATCCCTGTCGGCCGCGGCCAACGCGAGCTGATCATCGGCGACCGTCAAACCGGTAAAACCGCGATTGCCGTCGATGCGATCATCAATCAAAAAGGCACCGGCATTAAATGTATTTATGTCGCCATCGGCCAAAAACGTTCCTCCATTGCTAACGTAGTACGCAAACTGGAAGAGCATGGCGCCATGGAACACACCATCGTGGTGGTAGCCTCCGCATCCGAATCCGCTGCGTTGCAATTTATCGCACCGTACACCGGTTGCTCCATGGGCGAATACTTCCGTGATAAAGGCGAAGACGCGCTGATCATTTACGACGACTTGACCAAACAAGCCTGGGCTTATCGTCAAATCTCGCTGTTGTTGCGTCGTCCGCCAGGTCGTGAAGCGTACCCAGGGGACGTGTTCTACATCCATTCCCGTTTGTTGGAGCGCGCGGCCCGTATTAACGCAGTCGAAGTTGAAAAACTGACCGACGGCAAAGTCAAAGGCAAAACCGGTTCACTGACTGCATTGCCTATTATCGAAACCCAAGGTGGCGACGTTTCGGCGTTCGTACCGACCAACGTGATTTCGATCACCGACGGCCAGATATTCCTGGAAACCGGTTTGTTCAACTCCGGTATCCGTCCAGCGGTCAACGCCGGTCTGTCGGTATCCCGGGTGGGTGGCGCGGCGCAAACCAAGATCATCAAGAAACTGGGTGGCGGTATTCGTCTGGACTTGGCTCAGTTCCGCGAATTGGCGGCTTTTGCTCAGTTTGCTTCCGATTTGGATGAAAGCACACGTAAGCAGATTGAACGTGGCCAACGCGTGACCGAATTGATGAAACAAAACCAGTATGCGCCGATGTCGGTTGCTGATATGGGCGTTTCGTTGTATGCGGCCAACGCCGGCTTCCTGGATAGCCTGGAAGTTAAAAAAGTTCGGGATTTCGAGTCCGCACTGCTGTCATTCATGAAAGCGGAAGAGTCGGATTTGATGGCGAAAATCAACCAAACAGGCGACTTTAGCGATGAAATCAAAAATGGCGTGCACAGTGCCATTGAACGTTTCATTAAAACAAGTAGCTGGTAAAGGATAGTCCATGGCTGTTGGCAAAGAAATACGTACCAAGATCGCAAGTATCAAGAATACTCAAAAGATCACCCGCGCCATGGAAATGGTGGCCGCGAGTAAAATGCGTAAAACTAAAGACCGCATGCAGGCAACCCGGCCCTATTCCAAAAAAATTAGCCAGATCATCAATCATCTGTCTCACGCCAATCCGGAGTACAAACATCCGTACATGATCGAGCGCGAGGTAAAACGGGTCGGCGTTATTGTCGTTAGCTCGGACAGAGGATTGTGTGGCGGTTTGAATGCCAATCTATTCAGAACTATTTTGAATGAGATGCAACAATGGAACAGTCGCAATATTGAAATCGATATTTGTACCGTTGGTGGCAAGGCAGCTAATTTCTTTAGCAATATCAATGCGAATGTAATCGGTCAGGTAGCGAAATTGGGCGATACCCCGCATCAAATGGATATTATCGGCGTGATCAAAATCATGTTGGATGGTTACGAAAACGGCACCATAGACCAACTGCACGTCATCAATAATGAGTTTGTAAACACCATGACCCAGAAACCGGTCATGACGCAATTATTGCCGGTGGTCGCTGGGGATTTGGAAGACGACCTGAGCGGACACTGGGATTATTTGTACGAACCCGGTGCCAAGGAAGTTCTGGACCATTTGCTGCAGCGCTATGTCGAGTCCATCGTTTATCAAGGGCTGGTCGAAAACAATGCCTGCGAACAGGCCGCCCGCATGGTTGCAATGAAGAGTGCTTCCGATAACGCCGGAAACATCATCAAAGAATTGCAACTTGTGTACAACAAAGCCAGACAAGCGGCAATCACGCAGGAAATTTCGGAAATTGTTGCCGGCGCCGCTGCTGTTTAACGCATTTCACAAGTTTAGATAGATTTTTATAGAGGACGACACAATGAGTTTGGGTAAAATCGTTCAGATTATTGGCGCGGTGGTAGACGTGGAGTTTCCACGCGAGAGCCTGCCAAAAGTATACGATGCGCTGAATGTAAAGGGCGGATTGGTATTGGAAGTTCAACAGCAACTGGGTGACGGTGTGGTTCGTACCATTGCGATGGGCTCGACCGACGGCTTGAGCCGAGGTATAGAAGTTAGCAATACCGGTGACGCGATCAAAGTGCCAGTGGGTAAAGCTACTTTGGGCCGTATCATGAATGTGTTGGGTGAAGCCATCGACGAAAAAGGTCCGATAGGCGAAGAAGAAAAATGGGTTATCCACCGCGATGCCCCTGCTTACGATGAACAAGCACCCGCTAACGAATTGCTGGAAACAGGCATTAAAGTTATCGATTTGGTTTGTCCGTTTGCCAAAGGCGGTAAAGTCGGCCTGTTCGGCGGCGCCGGCGTAGGTAAAACCGTCAACATGATGGAGCTGATCCGTAACATTGCGATCGAGCACAGCGGCTACTCGGTATTTGCAGGTGTAGGTGAGCGTACCCGTGAAGGTAACGACTTTTACCACGAGATGACCGATTCCAACGTTATCGACAAGGTATCGCTGGTTTACGGGCAAATGAACGAACCACCCGGCAACCGCTTGCGCGTAGCCTTGACCGGTTTGACCATGGCGGAATTTTTCCGCGATGAAGGCCGCGACGTATTGTTTTTCGTCGACAACATTTACCGTTACACGCTGGCCGGTACCGAAGTGTCCGCGCTGTTGGGCCGTATGCCGTCCGCGGTAGGTTACCAACCTACTCTGGCCGAGGAAATGGGTGTTCTGCAAGAACGCATTACCTCGACCAAAACCGGTTCAATTACCTCTATCCAAGCGGTATACGTACCGGCGGACGACTTGACCGACCCGTCGCCCGCGACGACTTTCGCGCATTTGGACGCCACCGTGGTATTGTCCCGTCAAATCGCCGAGTTGGGTATTTACCCTGCTATCGATCCTTTGGATTCCACCAGCCGTCAGCTGGATCCGTTGGTTATCGGTCAAGAACATTACGAAACCGCGCGTTCGGTGCAGGGTATCCTGCAACGTTACAAAGAGTTGCGCGATATTATCGCCATTTTGGGTATGGACGAATTATCCGAAGAAGATAAATTGACCGTATCCCGCGCGCGTAAAATTCAACGTTTCTTGTCGCAGCCTTTCTTCGTGGCGGAAGTATTTACCGGTTCACCCGGAAAATACGTTTCTTTGAAGGAAACCATCGCCGGTTTCAAAGGCATCATCAACGGCGATTACGACAGTTTGCCGGAACAGGCGTTTTACATGGTCGGCACCATCGATGAAGCCGTCGAAAAAGCCAAAGGCATGTAATCCTTTAATGATGTGGAGATATAGGATATGGCCATGACCATACACGTTGACATCGTCAGCGCCGAGCAAGAAGTATACTCAGGCTTGGCCGAGATGCTGTTTGCGCCGGCGGAACTAGGCGAAGTAGGTATTGCTCCGCGCCACGCGCCGTTAATCACCAAGTTAAAACCGGGTGAAGTGCGGGTGAAAATCAGCGATAAGGAAAGCCAGGAGTTTTACGTTTCCGGCGGTTTGCTGGAAGTGCAGCCGCATATAGTGACCGTGTTGGCCGATACCGCCATTCGCGCGCACGACATTGATGAAGCGCAGGCTTTGCAAGCCAAAGCGCGTGCCGAAGAAATGTTGACCGACAAATCCGGCAAAGTCGATTATGCATTGGCCCAGGCGCAACTGGCCGAGGCAGTCATGCAATTGAGAACGCTGGAAAGATTAAGAAAACGTGGATCGTAATAATTTAATCTGGTAAATACATAAGCCCGATAACGCGCGCGTCATCGGGCTTTTTTGTTTATTGATGCCCCTGAGGGTAAAGGAATAAGGCATGTCGATAAAAACAATCATCCTGGCGGCAGGCCAGGGCACGCGTATGCGTTCATCACGTCCGAAAGTGTTGCATGAAATTGCCGATAAGGCCTTGCTGCAACATGTCTACGAAACCAGCCGGGCATTGCCTGACAACAAGGTATACATCATTTACGGCCACGGCGGCGAAACGGTCAAACAAGCGCTGAGTCATTTCGAGGCGGCCTGGATAGAGCAGCGGCTGCAATTGGGTACCGGTCACGCCGTTCAGCAGGCCATTCATCATGTCGAAGACGGCGATACCGTTCTGGTTTTATACGGCGATGTGCCTTTATTAAAAATCCGGACCATACAAACGTTGTTGAAAAAGGTCAGCGCAACCTCGTTGGCGTTATTAACCGTCACCTTGGACGACCCTACCGGCTACGGCCGCATCGTGCGTGATAAAGACCATGCCGTGATTAAAATTGTCGAGCAAAAAGACGCCAACGAAGCCGAATTGCAAATCAACGAAGGCAATACCGGCATACTGGCGTGTAAGGGCAAGCAATTGAAAAACTGGCTGTCCCGCTTGAGCAACGACAATGCCCAAAGCGAATACTATCTGACCGACATCATCGAAATGGCGGTTGATGACGGCTTGAGCATAGAAACCACCCAGGCCAATAGCGCGGATGAAGTATTGGGCGTCAATAATCGCAACCAGCTCGCGCACCTGGAAAGGGTTTATCAACTCGAACAGGCTCAAATGCTGATGGAAAAAGGCATTACGCTACGCGACCCGAATCGGATCGACGTGCGGGGCGAGTTCGCCGACTTGGGCCAGGATATTGATATCGACGTCAATGTGATATTTGAAGGCGTTAACAGCATAGGCTCAAACGTAAAAATCGGCCCTAACTGCCTGATCAAAAACGCCGTTATTGCCGACGGCGTGGAAATCCTGGCCAACTGCGTGATAGAAGACGCCAAGGTGGGCGCCGGCAGCCGTATCGGGCCGTTTGCCCGTCTCAGGCCGCAAACCGAGTTGGCCGATCGGGTACACATTGGTAACTTCGTCGAGATCAAAAAAACCACGGTGGCCAGCGGCAGTAAAATCAACCATTTAAGTTATATCGGCGATAGCGAAATCGGCAGCAAGGTCAACGTCGGTGCCGGCACCATTACCTGTAACTACGACGGTGTCAACAAATTCAAAACCGTCATAGAAGATGGCGCTTTCATTGGCTCGGATACGCAATTGGTGGCGCCGGTAACGGTGGGAAAAAATGCTACCATTGGCGCGGGTTCAACGATTACCAAAGACACGCCGGCAGACCAATTGACGCTGAGCCGCGTCAAACAGCTCAGCATTCCAGGCTGGCTGCGGCCGGTAAAACAGGCAGAGATTGTTCCGGACAATCTACCGCACACCCAGCATCCTTGTAAGTCGGCAGAAACTGTTCCAGACAGTTCTCTGCACTCCTTACATCCTTGTAAGTCGGAGAAATAATATGTGTGGCATCGTCGCCGGTATTGCACAACGCAACGTAGTGCCGATTTTGATTGAAGGCCTGAAACGGCTGGAGTATCGGGGGTACGATTCCGCCGGGCTGGCGGTAGTCAATCAGGGCGAAATATTCCGAAAAAGAGAACTGGGCAAGGTCAAGGGGTTGGAAGCACTGCTCGCCGCCGATCCGATTGCCGGTAATGTCGGCATAGCGCATACCCGTTGGGCCACCCACGGCAAGCCCAGTACCCGGAACGCCCACCCGCATATCAGCAAGGATAAGGTGGCGGTGGTGCACAACGGCATCATCGAAAATCACGATCACTTGCGCACCGCGCTGCAACAGGACGGTTACGTCTTCACCTCGGAAACCGACACCGAAGTCATCGTGCATAAAATTGCGCAGGAATTGCAGGCGAATGACGATTTGCTGGAAGCGGTAAAAAGCACTATCGCCACCTTGCAGGGTGCGTATGCGTTGGGTGTGGTGCACGCCGATCAGCCGGATGTGTTGATCGCCTGCCGCAAAGGCAGCCCCTTGGTGATAGGCATCGGTATCGGCGAATATTTCATCGCCTCCGATATTGCCGCCCTGCTCCCGGTTACCCAACGCTTCATTTTTTTGGAAGACGGCGATATCGCCGAATTGACCATCAACGGCGCCAGTATTCAGGACGAATGCGGCAAACGCGTGGTGCGGCCGGTCATAGAGAGCCAGTTAAAAGCGGATTCGGTCGACAAAGGCAAATACCGCCATTACATGTTGAAGGAGATATACGAGCAGGCCTGGGCTGTTTCGGAAACCCTGGAAGGCCGCTTCGTCAACAAGAAGCTGCAAGACACCGCCTTCGGCCACAATGCCGCCGAAGTGTTCGACCAAATCAAATCCGTGCTGATTCTGGCCTGCGGCACCAGCTATCACTCCGGCCTGGTGGCGCGCTACTGGTTCGAAAAATACGCCAGGGTGCCGTGTTCGATAGAGGTGGCCAGCGAATTCCGCTACCGCAACCCGGTGATTTCTCCCGATACACTGGTAGTCACCATTTCCCAATCGGGTGAGACAGCCGACACTTTGGCGGCATTGCAGGAAGCCAAAAAACTGGGCGTCAAGCACTCGCTGGTGATCTGTAACGTACCCGAGAGTTCATTGGTCAGAGAGTCCGATCTGGTGATGATGACCCGCGCCGGCCCGGAAATCGGCGTCGCCTCCACCAAGGCCTTTACCACCCAATTGGTGGCGTTGCTGATGTTGTTGATCGCGGTCGGCCGCCGGTTTGAATTAAGCCGGGAAATGGAAGAAAAAATCGTTTCCGAGTTGTTTAGTTTGCCCGGCAACATCGAAAAGGTGTTGAAGCTGGACGAAACCATAGAAGTGCTGTCGCAACGATTTGCCGATAAACAGAACGCCCTGTTTTTGGGGCGCGGCACGCATTATCCGATAGCCATGGAAGGTTCGCTGAAGTTAAAGGAAATTTCCTACATTCACGCCGAAGCGTACCCTGCCGGTGAATTGAAACACGGCCCGTTGGCCCTGATCGACGCCGAAATGCCGGTCGTCACCGTGGCGCCCAATAACAATTTGCTGGAAAAACTCAGGTCCAATATCCAGGAAGTCAGTGCCCGCGGCGGTCAGTTGATCGTGTTTATGGATGAGACATTGGCGGATGCCGGCGACGAAAACGTGCAAATCATCAAGATGCCCAGTGTCGCTAACATCATTTCGCCGATCATTTACACCATACCGCTACAGCTGCTGTCCTATCACGTGGCGGTATTGAAAGGGACCGATGTCGACCAACCGCGCAACCTGGCCAAATCGGTGACGGTGGAATAATCTGTAAAATGAATATCTCGTTTGAAATCGTACCCAGAAGTCTGGAAGCGTTTGACACGCAATACGCCTTCGTACAAAAGCTGGATGACGGCATCAACATCATCAACGTGCCGGACATCCAGCGCTTCGAAACCCGCAGTTGGGAACTGGCTACCCGCATCGACCGCGGTAAATTCCGTTTTATTCCGCATTTTCGCGCCATCGATTTCAAAATCGACGGCAGCGAATTATTTCGCATCATCGAAGACTATCAACTGGATAGCGTACTGCTGGTATCCGGCGACCCGCCCGAGGGTTTGAAGCGGGCTTATTACAACACCGACGTGGTCGATCTGATCCGAGTAGTGCGCCAGCGTTTTCCAGCCTTGAATATTTACGCCGGCTTCGACCCGCATAGGCAAGGCCTGCAGGATGAATGCGATTACACCCAGCGTAAAGCCGATGCCGGCGCCATGGGGTTTTTCTCTCAGCCTTTCTACGACCACCGCTTGATCGAAATTTATGCCGAACACATGCTGGGATTGGAAACCTATATCGGTATCAGCCCCATCACTACCCAGGCGTCGATGAACTACTGGGAAGTCAAGAACAAGGTCAAATTCCCCAAGAGCTTCCGGCCGGACTACGACTGGAACGTCGAGTTTGCCAACAGCGTCATCGCCTCGGCCGCCGCGGCCGGCCTGAATGTGTATTTCATGCCGATACGGATTGATTTGGAGCGCTATTTTCAGCGGATAAATTTGGTTTAGCAACACTATTGGTGTTGAAAGAAAATGTCATGTTAGCTATTAACCGATTCTTTCCGAAAGATCAGGATTAGGGAAGTCGTGTCAGCTATAACGCCGACCGAGACGTCGACCCAAACCGAGCTGATTGATTCCCAGCTCGCCAGAGCCGGCTGGTCCAAGCAACGGAAAATGCTGCTCGAAGAAGTTTTGTTGCAAGTTGCCACGCCGGATCAGCCCTACGGAAAAGACCAATTTGCAGATTACGTCTTGCTTGGCTCGGACGGTAAGCCGCTGGCGGTGGTAGAAGCCAAGCGCACTTCGCGCGACGAACTGGCCGGTAAGCGCCAAGCGGCGGACTATGCCGAAGCGATCAAAGCCAAAACCGGCATTGATCCGTTTATCTTCCTGACCAACGGCAAGGAAATCCAGTTTTGGGATCGCGACCGCTACCCGCCCAGGAAAATTGCCGGATTTTACAGCCGAGACGATCTCGAGCGCCTAAAACACCAAAAGCAATATGCCCTGCCGGTGAGTGAAGTGACTATCAATACCGAGATTGCCGGCCGCGATTATCAAAACGAAGCGATTCGCTGGGTAACAGAAGGCATCGATGCCGCCAAACGCAAATTTTTGTTGGTGATGGCAACCGGGACCGGCAAAACCCGCACCACCATTGCCTTAGTCGATACTCTGCTACGTGCCAAGCGTGTGCAAAAAGTGCTGTTTCTGGCGGATCGTCGAGAACTGGCCCGTCAAGCCATGTCCGAATTTAAAACCCATTTGCCCAACGAAAGCTTGAGTAGAATCGAAGGCGGTGCGACGTCTGGAGCGCGTATTCAATTCGCCACCTATCCCAGCATGATGCAGGTTTATCAACGCCTATCTGTGGGGTGTTGTTTTACAAATTGGTTTCACCCGTATTTGAGGCATCCTAATGGTTCAGTGTCTTTAGGTTACGATTGGCATACAGCGTCAATAACATTCTCCACTTTTGAGCCCGTCGATGCTCCGAAAGCGGCTAATTTGGATAGGTTGCTTAATTTAACCGAGCGCTGGACACGCGAATTTAAGGCGGAACATTTAAAACAAAGACGAAAATTAATGGAGCGCGAACGGCGGAGACTAGAGAAAGGCCGAGCACGGCAAACGCATGACGAAATAGAAGATTATTTTCAAACGGAATTGCAGGAACTTTCAGCGGCTGAACCTCATTATGAAGTTTATCAGGTGCTGTTTAATGCTATTTTGGAACCTTACAGATTAGCGGCTTTGAAATCAGAATTAGAGGCCGTTTCGTGAATACTAAACATGATCCCATATCGTTAATTGACGCACCTCACGGCTACACCGACTGGCTAACCGAACTCAAAACCCGTATCCATTCCGCCCAGCAACGCGCGGCCTTATCCGTCAACCGCGAATTGATTCTGCTGTATTGGCAAATCGGCCGAGACATATTGGAGCGGCAAGCGCAACAAGGCTGGGGCTCCAAGGTGATCGAGCGGCTTTCGCACGATTTGCGCACCTCGTTTCCGGATATGAAAGGCTTTTCGCGCGCCAATTTGATGTACATGCGCGCTTTCGCGGAAGCTTGGCCGGACGTCGAAATTGTCCAACAGCTTGTTGGACGATTACCCTGGGGCCACAACTTGGTGTTACTCAGCAAACTAAAAGACGCCGAAAACCGTAAGCGCTACGCCGAGCGGGCTATCGAATACGCTTGGTCGCGCAATGTGTTGAACATCCACATCGAAACCCGTTTGTTGGAACGGGAAGGCAATGCGGTCACCAATTTTGAAGCCAATTTACCAAAGCCCCATTCGGATTTGGCCCGCGAATCCTTGAAAGATCCCTATTTATTCGATTTCCTCGGCATCGGCCAGGAAGCCGACGAGCGGGAGATCGAAAACGCGCTGGTTCAGCACATCACCCGTTTTCTGATCGAACTTGGCGCCGGCTTTGCTTTCGTCGGCCGGCAGTATCATCTGGAAGTGGGCGGCGACGATTTCTTCATCGACTTGTTGTTTTATCACCTGAAGTTGCGCTGCTATGTGGTGGTGGAGCTCAAGACCGGTGTTTTCAAGCCGGAACACACCGGGCAATTGAGTTTTTACCTGACGGCGGTAGATGCGCAACTCAAATCCGAGCACGATCAGCCAACTATCGGTCTGTTGCTGTGCAAGACGCAAAACCGAGTAGTGGCCGAATACGCTTTGCGCGACAGTAACAAGCCCATCGGCGTGGCCGAGTACCAACTGGTCGAAGCCTTGCCGGCGGAATTGCAAATCAGTTTGCCCAGTATTGAACAAATCGAACAGGAGTTGGGGGATTTATCATGATGACCATACTGTCGTTTTACTTAAATCGTAGACGACTGTTAACTCTATGGTAATCGGTCACGTTGCCGAGATAGCGGCTACGTGATATTTCAAAGTTAAATTAGCAGTTATTACTAAATTAGGTCCATGGATTTTCAGCAGTTAAACAGCGATTTCGGAATAGCCAAGCAATTGGAAATTATTCCAGGCCAGGGCGGCATGCCGATGATTAAAATCGGCAACGCCAGCGCCAGGGCGTTAATCTCGCTTTACGGCGGGCAGGTGTTGTCGTTTCGGCCCGTGGCGCAAACCGAGGATGTGTTGTTTCTCAGTAGTCAATCGGCCTATGCGGAAGGCAAGGCGATACGCGGGGGCATTCCGGTATGCTGGCCCTGGTTCGGGCCGGACCCGAAAGGTTTGCAGCGTCCCAATCACGGTTTCGTGCGCAATCACTTTTGGCAGCTGGCTAAAACGGAGGCGGTCGGCGACACCGAGACCAAGGTCAGCTTAAGGTTTACGGAAAGCTTTAAACGGGAAAATACCTGGCGGCAGCCGTTTATGCTGCTGCTGGACATCAGCATAGGCCCAAGTCTGCAATTGCAGCTGACCACTTATAATACCGGCGACCAGCCCTTTTCCATTACTCAGGCGTTCCACAGTTATTTTCGGGTCGGCGATATCAAGCGGGTGAAAATTTTGGGTCTGGAAGATTGCGATTATTTCGATAAGCTGGAGCAAGGCACGCAAAAAATCCAGAAGGGCGTTGTTAGCGTCACCCAGGAAGTGGATAGGGTTTACGTCGAAGCCTACAAAAACCTGGTGATTGCCGATCCGGTATTGCAGCGCCGAATCCATATCAACTCGCCGAATACCAGCACGGCGGTGGTGTGGAACCCTTGGTCGAAGACGTCCAAGAAAATGCCGGATCTGGCGGCTACGGATTACCGGCGGTTTATCTGCGTCGAAGCGGGGAATGTCGCGTTCGATCTGATTAAGGTGCAACCGGGCAGCCGGTTTAGCCTGCAAGCCAACTACAGTCTGTTGCCGGATTAAAGGCGAATGCAAGCCAACCGGTCAATATTCGCTTTGGCAACTCGCCGTTCAGGTATAAGATAAAAACCGGTTCGAACAGAGGTGGGCAAGCGGGATGAGTTTTATCGAAATCTATTTTAATAGCGCACTAAGGAATACGGTTGAAATCGAGAATAACTCGGCGAGTATAGGCCGGGCCGGTTATAACCCCATTCAAATCGATAACAAAGGCGTTTCCTTGCTGCATGCCGTTATTACCCGGCAGGATAAGGAATGGTTTATCGAGGATTTAAACAGCACGAACGGCACCTATTTAAATGGGGTTAAAGTGCTGGGTAAACAAAAAATAAAATTCGGCGACACTATCAGCATTTGCAAACACGATTTAAAGTTTGCCGGCGAGCGTAGCCGGTCCGAGCAAGCCGCCCCGATTTATCAAAGCGACGATAGCGATAGAACTATCATGCTGGGAAATAATCCGGCCGGTACCGGCGTATCCAATACCAGCAATTGCTATTTGTTGGTGCATGGCGAAAAACGCAATATTAATAAGTTATTGTTGAATAAACTCAGCTATACCATCGGCAACGGCAAGGCTAGCGATATTCGCCTGGGCGGCTGGTTTACGCCAAAACTGGTCGCCGAAATTTCACGCATCGGCAATAATTATTATCTGTTTCCCAGAAAATCGAGTTTGATTAAGTTGAACGGCCGTGATTTAACTACTCAGGCCAAATTAAACAACGACGACAGCATAATTATCAAAAAACTGTTATTGAAGTTTGTGCAAGAATAAAGCGTTATTGGCAGATCAAAATAACCGAAATATTATCGGCTCCAACCGTTTCGGTTGGTCGGATCGATCAACTGTCGGGTTTTTGCTCGATATTGTCCTTGCAAACTCCTGTCAGCGTGGCGGCTATCCGGCTGTCTTCTACCATATCGCTTAGTCCGTCCGAACAAAGTAAAAATCTATCGCCGGCGGCAATGTCCGCATGGGCAGCTTGCAAGGGTTTACCCGATTAGCAAACTCCTTCAGCTAACTCAATGGTAAGCCCCGCAAATCGACAGGGGTAGGGAAAGCCGTCAAGCTTCCCCTACCACTATCGATGTTTAGAATAGGCATTTCAATTCCGGATGTTATTCCAAATCAAATCCTTAGCGGTCTTTTGCCGGCCAAAAAACTCAGTTTTCCCCGTTAGAAAACCGGTTGCCTTGTTTGCGCCCAGCGCGCATACTTAAGCGCATACTCAATCGGATAGTTAGCGCATTACGCCGACGGGCCGCCGCCGGCAAGCCCCGGCTGTCGGATTCGCCGTTCTTGTTCCGCTCCACGCCGGAGGCATCATGACCGACATGCAAACCCTGACGCTTATGCATATCGACAATTTCACCGCGATGGGCGGTAATCTGCTGGCGGGCGGCGTCGGCGCCACCTTTCGGGCGTGGGC
>NZ_JANIBK010000060.1 GCF_024505165.1 Methylomonas rivi | reverse complement strand
GGCTGCCGCCGGGACGGTCCCGGTCGCGGTCGCGGCGGTTGTTACGGCCGGTCTTGGGCCGGCTATCGCCGCTTTTTTCCGTGGTCTCTTCCTTTTCGGCCGTTTTGGTTTGGCCGATCAAGCGCTGCCAAAAACGTTGAATCAAGCTGGTAGAGGTTTTTTTATTTTGCACTGGGGCCGGCGCATCGGGCAAGAACTCCTTGACCGCCGCTTTTTCGACTTTAGGGGCTGTTTGTTTGGCGAACTCGGGTAAGCTGATGTCGTCTTCCTTGATGTGCAGATGGCTGGGTTTGTCTTCCAGGCCTTCCAAGGATTTGATGCGTTCGATGTCGTAAGCCGGCGTTTCGATGTGTTTGCTGGGCAACACGACGATGCTGACCTTCAGCCGGCTTTCCAGTTCTTGGATGGCGGAGCGTTTTTCATTCAGCAAGAAGGTGGCGCAGTCGATCGGCAAATGCGCAATCACGCGCTCGGTGCCCTTTTTCATGGCTTCTTCTTCGATCAAACGCAACACCGCCAAGGTGACGGATTCGACGTTGCGAATAGTGCCTTGGCCCTTGCAGCGCGGGCAAGTCAGTTGGGTGGAGTCGCCCAGCGACGGACGCAAACGCTGCCGGGACATCTCCATCAGGCCGAAACGCGAGATGCGGCCGGTCTGGATGCGGGCGCGGTCGATTTTCAAGGCGTCGCGCAGGCGGTTTTCCACTTCGCGCTGGTTTTTGTTCGACATCATGTCGATAAAGTCGATCACGAACAGACCGCCCAAGTCGCGCAAACGCAATTGGCGGGCGATTTCGTCGGCGGCTTCCATGTTGGTGTTCAGCGCGGTTTCCTCGATATCGCTGCCTTTGGTGGCACGGGCCGAGTTGATGTCTATCGAGGTTAAGGCTTCGGTATGGTCGATGACGATGGAGCCGCCGGAGGGCAAGGATACTTCCCGCTTATAGGCCATTTCGATTTGGGTTTCGATCTGGTAGCGGCTGAACAGCGGCACGCTGTCCTGATAAAGCTTGGCTTTGCTCAGGTTATGCGGCATCACCTGCTTCAGGAAGTTGGAAGCCAGTTTGAAGGCGCCGTCCTGGTCGATCAAAATTTCGTCGATATCGCCGCGCAGGTGGTCGCGCAGGGCGCGGATGATGACGTTACTTTCCTGGAAAATCAGGAAGGGCGCGGTTTGTTCGTGGCTGGAGCGTTCGATGGCTTCCCACAGCTGCATCAGGTAGTTTAAGTCCCATTGCAATTCCTCGGCGCTCTTGTCCGAGCCGGCGGTGCGGATGATCAAACCCATGCTGTCCGGAATTTCCAGCGCCGACATGGTTTCGCGCAATTCGCTGCGGTTGTCGCCTTCTATCCGGCGCGAGATGCCGCCGGCTTTCGGGTTGTTGGGCATCAGCACCAGATAGGTGCCGGCCAGACTGATATAGGTGGTCAAGGCCGCGCCTTTGTTGCCGCGTTCTTCTTTTTCGATTTGAACGACGATTTCCTGGCCTTCGCGGATGTTGGCCTTGGTGGATTTGCTATCGTCGCCGTCTCCGCTTCTGTATTCCGGCGCAATCTCCTTAAATGGCAGAAAGCCATGCTTTTCGGCGCCGTAATTGACGAAGGCGGCTTCCAAACTGGGTTCTACCCGGGTGATGATGCCTTTGTAAATGTTGGATTTTTTTTGCTCTTTTGAAGGGACTTCGATGTCAAAATCATACAGTTTTTGACCATCTACCAAGGCCACTCGCAGCTCTTCGGGCTGCGTGGCGTTGATAAGCATTCTTTTCATTCAATTATCCTTGTTGTTATATGTATCCTACCGAAGAGTGATAAACAGTTTTGTATGTCTCGGAAAAAAGCGGCGTTACACGCCTGATCTAATTCTTTTTCTTTATTGGAGCGGGCCAGGCTGACTGAAAACGGCACATGACGTTTTGTTCGGGGCAGCGATAATCGGACTTGCCGAGGGCGGCGCTTGCATAGTGGACGATCTGTTTTTACCGGCTCTTGGTGTTGGATGCACTCGCTCATCATGGGTTGAGCGATAAAACCCGAAAAAATTCTTTTGGTCGGCGAGGACGCCCGGCGTCGAAGCCTACAGGTTATTTTCGTTAAGTCTATCCACAGATAAACTGGCCTAATATAGCAATGTTTATCAGGGGCAGCAATTTTAAACATGGGATTGAGATAAATTGCTATTATTCATGGCATGAAAACCGCATCCGAACAGACCAATCCGCAAGTGCAATGGCTGGAAATCAGCGAGGCCAATACCGAACAACGGCTGGATAATTTCCTGATCAGTTACCTCAAGGGCGTGCCCAAAACCCGTATTTACCGCATGGTCCGCAAAGGCGAGGTTCGGGTGAATAAGGGCCGGGTCGATGTCAGTTATAAGTTGGTATTGGGCGATATTGTCAGGATTCCGCCGGTCAGGGTGGCGGAAAAGAACGACGAAGTCATCGTACAGCCGACCTTGAAATACAGCCTGGAGAACCACATCTTGTACGAAGACGAAGGCTTTATCGTCTTGAACAAGCCCTCCGGCTTCGCCGTGCATGGCGGTAGCGGGGTGCAGTCGGGGGTGATAGAAGCCTTGCGGCAGATTCGTCCGCAACAGAAATTTTTGGAATTGGTGCACCGGTTGGATAAGGAAACCTCCGGCTGTTTGCTAATCGCCAAAAAGCGCTCGGTGTTGAAAGTATTGCATGAGCTGTTTCGCGGCGACGGCATACGGAAAACCTATCTGGCACTGTTGGCCGGACAATTCAAGCGCAAAAAACAGCTGGTGGATGTGCCCTTGTTAAAGAACGTCAACCAGGGCGGCGAGCGCATGGTCACGGTCAGTCAGGCCGGTAAATCGGCGGAAACGCTGTTTACTCGACTAAAAGCGTTTGAGGATGCCACGCTGGTGCATGCGGCGCCCAAGACCGGCCGCACCCATCAGATCCGGGTGCATGCGGCCTGGTTGGGGCATCCGATTGTGGCCGATGACCGTTACGGGGAAGACGCAGTCAACAAGACGTTTAAGAAGCGCGGTTATAAGCGCCTGTTTTTACATGCCGAGCAGTTGCAGTTTTTGCATCCGGTGACCGGCCAGGCACTGCATTTTACGGCGCCATTACCCGATGATTTACAAGCTTTACTGAGTCATGAAAAACCGCTTTGATTTAATCATATTCGATTGGGACGGCACCCTGGTGGACTCCATCGACTGGATCGTGCAGTGCATCCAACGGGCCGCCGCCGAATACGGCTGTCCGGTTCCCGAGCCGCAGGCCGCAAGGGACATCATCGGTTTAAGTCTGGAAAACGCCATACGGACCTTGTTTCCGGATCAGGATACCGATACGCGCGGCAAGCTCGCCGCGCATTACGGGCAACAATTTTTCTCCAGACAGATCGGGCCGGATGACTTGTTCCCCGGCGTGCGGAATATGTTGCGCGGGTTCAAACGGCAGGGTTTCCGACTGGCGGTGGCGACCGGCAAGAAATCGGCCGGCTTGGCGAAAGCCATGGAAGCGACGGGCGTGGCGGATGTGTTTTGCACCACTCGCGGTTCGGATCAAACCGCTTCCAAGCCCGATCCGTTGATGATAGAGGAAATTATCGCCGAATTAGGTGTCGGCAAGCAGCGCACCTTGATGGTAGGCGATTCGGTGCACGATCTGCAAATGGCTTTGAATGCGGGGGTCGCCTCGGTGGCGGTGACCTGCGGCGCGCATTCCGAAAATACATTGAAACAATATCGGCCGTTGCGTTGTCTAGCGTATCCGACTGAGTTAGTAGGCATTATTTAAGAGGTTTAAGCGTGGACAATCATCAACAACCGAATACATCCGATGACAATGCACCCGGCTGGGAAAAAGCGGTATTGGAAAAGCTGGCTTTCGCCGCCATAGACGAGCAAAAAAGGAGCCGGCGCTGGGGCGTGTTTTTTAAATTTTTGACCTTTGCCTATCTGGCGGTGGCGCTGGGAATGTTCATCTATCCGCGCTTCGAGTCCGAGGTGAGCGCCGGTACGGCCCACACGGCCGTGATCGATGTGCTGGGCATGATTGCCGACGGCGAAGCCGCCAATGCCGATGTCATCATAGAAGGCCTGAGGGATGCGGTAAAAGATAAAAATACCAAAGGCATCATCCTGAATATCAATTCGCCAGGCGGCAGCGCGGTGCAAGCGGGCTACGTTTACGAAGAAATCCGTCGGCAGAAAGCTCAGCATCCGGATTTGCCGATCTATTCGGTGGTGGGCGATATGTGCGCCTCCGGCGGTTATTACATTGCGGCGGCCAGCGATAAAATTTATGTCAGCCAGGCCAGTCTGATCGGTTCCATAGGCGTGATCATGAACGGTTTCGGTTTTACCAATGTGCTGGAAAAACTCGGGGTCGAGCGGCGCTTGCTAACCGCCGGCGAGCACAAGGCCATGCTGGATCCTTTTTCGCCGGTCAACCAGCAGGAAGCCAAGCACATGCAATCCTTGCTGGACCAAGTGCATCAGCAATTCATTGCCGCGGTGAAGCAAGGCCGCGGCGACCGTTTGAAAGAAACTCCGGAGATGTTCTCGGGGTTGGTTTGGACCGGCGAGGAAGGCGTCAGATTGGGTTTGGCGGACGACTTCGGCAGTGTGGATTCGGTGGCTCGGGACGTGTTGGGTGCCGAGGAAAAAGTCAACTTCACGCCTCAGGAGCGTTTGATCGATAAATTGGCCGGTAAATTCGGCGCTTCGTTCGCGCATGCCATCGGTACGACAATTAAATCCATCAATTTTCAATAACGGGCTTGCCAAGACTGCCGTTTTTAAGGATAATGCGCAGTCTTCGGCGACAGCCGATGTTTTTATGGTTACCGTGTCGGTCCTCTCGCAACGATACGCTGTAAACCCCGCCAGGCCCGGAAGGGAGCAACGGTAGCAGCAGATTCGTGTGCCGGGATGCGGCTGGCATGGTAACCGCCCATTCCCCGTCTTTGTCGCCAATGGCTTATCAGGTTCTTGCCAGAAAATGGCGTCCCAGTAATTTCTCCCAGCTAGTCGGCCAGGAACACGTCAGCCAGTCTCTGATTCATGCTTTGCAGCATGATCGATTGCATCACGCCTATTTGTTTACCGGTACCCGTGGGGTCGGCAAAACCACCGTGGCGCGGATTTTAGCCAAAGCCATCAATTGCGAAAATTTGCAAGACAGCAACCCTTGCGGTGCCTGCCCGGTTTGTCTGGATTTCGAGCAAGGCCGCTTCATGGATTTGATCGAGGTCGATGCCGCTTCCCGCACCAAGGTCGAGGATACTCGCGATTTGCTCGACAACGCCCAATATGCACCCAATCAAGGCCGCTACAAAGTCTATCTGATCGATGAAGTGCACATGCTGTCCGGCCACAGCTTCAATGCGCTGTTGAAAACCCTGGAAGAACCGCCGGCGCACGTCAAGTTTTTACTGGCCACCACCGACCCGCACAAGATTCCGGTCACCGTGCTGTCCCGCTGCCTGCAATTCAATTTAAAACGGCTGCTGCCGGAGCAAATCGAACGGCAGATGGGTTTTATCCTGGGCGAAGAACGGATCGGTTTCGAGCCCGCGGCGCTCAAACTGCTGGCCAGGGCCGCCGACGGCAGCATGCGCGACGGTTTGAGTTTGCTGGACCAGGCCATCGTTTACGGTAGCGGCAGCGTCAATCTGGCCGATGTCACCAGCATGTTGGGAACCGTGGCGCAGCAGCCGATAGACGACATTTTGCGTGCGCTGGCGCATCGGGACGGCAAGGAAGTATTGGCTAAAGTGGCCGAAGTGGCCGAATTGACGCCGGATTTTGCCGATATCCTGCAGCAGATGTTGCGGGTGTTGCACCGGGTGGCCCTGTTGCAGCAACTGCCGGATTTTGTCGATCAGGAATTCGATCAACAACTGTTGGCCGAGTTGGCGCGGGCATTGTTACCGGAAGATGTGCAATTGTTTTATCAGATCGGTTTAATCGGTCAGCGGGACCTGGATTTGGCGCCCGATCCGCGTAGCGGTTTTGAAATGGTCGTGCTCAGAATGCTGGCGTTTTGTCCGCAAACCGCCGACAGTCAAGCTGTTGAGCCGCCATTGCCCGTTAACACGCGTCCTAGCCCTGTCGCGCCGGTTAAAGCGGCTGCGCCGCAGCCGCGGCAGGCAAGCAGTCAAATACCGCCGCCCGCCGTAAGCGAGCCGGGGGTACAGCAGGCAGGGCAGGGCAGGCAAGCCGAAAATTGGAATCAAATCATCGCCGCGCTGCAAATCGGCGGCCGTACCCGCGAACTGGCCAACAATTGCATATTGGACGGCATGGACGACAATATCTGCCGATTGCTGATCGATCCCGGTTTTCAGCGGGTAGGCACGGTGGCCGAAGAAAAATTACGCGAGGCGCTGCAAAAATATTACGGCAGACCTTTAAAACTGCAAATCACCCCGCAAATCAGTCAACAATTGACGCCGGCACTGGAACAGCAAAAAGCCCGCGAAGACAGGCAGCAGGCGGCCGTGGACGCCATTCACGCTGACCCGAACGTTCAGGCTTTAAGAGATGAATTCGACGCCAGAATTTTGCCCGGCAGTATAGAACCGCTTAACTAAATGGGAGAGACCATGAAAAACGCACTCGCAGGCATAATGCAGCAAGCCCAAAAAATGCAAGACAACTTCAAAAAAGTCCAGGAAGAGTTGGCCGCCATGGAAGTACAGGGCGAGTCCGGCGGCGGACTGGTGACGATTTTAATGACCGGCAAGCGCGAAGTGCGCAAAGTCCATATCGATCCCTCCCTGGTGGGCGACGACAAGGATATGCTGGAAGATTTGGTGGCGGCGGCCATCAACGATGCGGTGCATAAGGTCGGCAAAATGAAAAAGGACAAAATGGCCGATGTGACCGCCGGCATGCCCTTGCCGCCCGGGTTCCAAATGCCGTTTTAAACATGCAAAACGCGGGTTTGCTGAAGGAACTGATTCAAAGCCTGTGTTGCTTGCCGGGCGTGGGGCCCAAATCCGCCCAGCGCATGGCGTTTCATTTATTGCAGCGCAATCGCGACGGCGGCCGGCAACTGAGCCAGGTATTGGCGCAAGCCATGGAAAACATCGGTTATTGCCGCGATTGCCGTACCTTGACCGAAACCGACGTTTGCGAAATATGCGCGAACCGATTGCGCGAGGACGATGTGCTGTGCGTGGTGGAAAGCGCCGCCGATGTTTGGGCGATCGATCAAGCCACCAGTTTTAAAGGCAAATATTTCGTGTTGCACGGCCGTTTGTCGCCGCTGGACGGCATCGGCCCGGATGAATTAGGCGTTGACAAGCTGGAACAACGCTTGGCCGCGGGCGGGATCAAGGAAATCATTTTGGCCACCAATTCCACCATAGAAGGCCAGGCCACCGCGCATTTCATCGGCGAAATCGCCAACAAATTCAATATTCGCGCCACCCGCATCGCCCACGGCGTGCCGATGGGCGGCGAATTGGAGTTCATCGACAGCGGCACGTTGGCGCATGCCTTCGCCGGCCGGCGCGAGGTCTAAACCATCGGCCGTTGCGGCTAAGCTCTTTGCTTGAACCAGTAATAAGCATAGATGCCGACAATCAAGAGCGAGACCAGCAAACCGCTGGCCAACTCGTCATAAGCGATTAAGCCCGCACCAGTGCCGGTGTTTGTTTGCGGGCCGTCCGCCGCGAAGCTCGGCGAATTAGTCGCCGTCAAAAACAGCAATATTGAAGCAAGTGTTTTTTTCATTATGGGCTCCAAGAAGTTGATTGTTATTATATCGAATCGATATGATAACGCCGATTTTCTTGCAGCCGCAAGCGGTAATTCGCCCCCGTCATTCCCACGTTTGTGGTAGCGGCGCCGGAGCGGATTTACTGGCAAGGGGTTCCGCGCAACGCGCGACAGCATAGTGAAGTTGTTTTTTGACGGGCCCCGTGATATTCAGAACGCGTCTTTCAATGATCCCAGTACGCTGAGCGGCGAACCGGGAATGCTGGCGTAGCGCCCACTGGAGGCGCTTGCGTAATAGTCCTTATCCAAAAGATTGTAGATGTTCAATTGCAGTGTCGGCTTGTGTTGACCAATACGAGGACTGTGAGCCAAGGTGGCTGGCAAATCACGACCCAAAAGAGTGTGCGCCAGGACAAGCTGGCAAAGGATAGGAGGTGAAAGTCCTCTACGAGAAAGGTCTAGCCCACCGTCTCGGCCCCGAGTGATGCGCGGTTACTTGTGAGGGTATTGCCAAAGGCCAAGGTGTCCTTGCCGCGACGAATCCATAGAATACTATTGACTTTCTCGGGCAGTTCGGTTGCTATCGGAATTATCAAAAGAGATAGCAGCAGCGAAGATATTCCGAGTAAGTTTGCCATGCCCTCCACGCCAGAGATAAAACCTTCGGCCCCGGAAACCAGTAACCTAAGGCCGATAGCCAGTTGCAGCAGAATGGTTAGCATATTGGTTGGCAGGCCCAGTCTGACTATATACATTTTATTTTCTGCCTCGGTAGCGTGGCCATCCTTGACCAAGTGAGCGGAAGCGCGAAGTGTCAATAGGATGTAGAAAAAATAAGTGAGAACAAGCGTAATGCCCAATGCGCCGCGGATATAGCGCGCCTCCTGGGGGATATACATGGCAGCAGCGGCCAATACGAAAGCAAACAGGAAAAAGTTGATATCGCGAATGAATCCGGTTCTTTCGGGACGAATATGGCCCGATGCGCCCCTCCGGCGAAAAACAGAAAGCGCCATTAGACAGGTCGATAAAGTCGACAGCATTAACGGGGCGCCGAGGATGGCTCCAACCCCAATTTCTTCATTGACCTGCATATTTGACGTACCTGCAAACAAAGCCAGCAGAGGAATCATCGTTTCGGGCAGGGCTGTGCCGACTGCGGCGAACAATGATCCGGTAACGCCTTCCGAAATGTTTAGCTTTTCGCCCAAATGCTCCAAGGCATTCGTAAAGAGTTCCGATGCCACCAAAATAACAATGGTCATCAAGAATAAGGTTGTTAGATATGCTGTCACGAAATGATCCTTTATTTGTGGTGGCAAGAAGGGATAATTGTAGAGTGCGAAGGGTTACTCAGCTTTTTCAGGCTTGCGATTTACCTTAACCCATTCGATGCGTGGGCCATCCATTTTGAAAATAGTGACCTCAAATTCATCGAATGAAACCAATTCGTTTTCTTCCGGGATGTCGCATAGTTTGGCTAAAATTAACAGCCCACCAATGCAAAATGTGGTGCGCCTTGGCTAAATAGCCGGAAGAGTTCTAATGCCGGCAGATTTAACTGTTCAATATACGCCATGGAACGGTTAACCCGGCTGTAAAAAAAATATAAAAATTTTTTCATTCTAATTCTTAGAGGTGATAGCAAATTAAACTGGGGTAGTTTTAACTTGAATCAGGAAAGGCAATGACACAATCACACGATTATTTCAGTGGAAATCAATATTGATGCCCGTTCTAACTGATCGCCTCTTTGCAGCTTTATCCAGGCTAGCCTTGCGATTTCCCTGGCCAATTCTGCTGCTGTTTATCGCAGTCAGCGGCATCAGCCTGAGTTATACCGTTGATCACCTGGGCATCAACAACAATACCTCCGAAATGCTCTCGCAGGATTTACCTTTCCAGAAGGTCAGGCAGAAGCTGGAGCAAGCCTTTCCGATGGACGCTTCCGCCATTATCGTGGTGGTGGAAGCACCCACTGCGGAACAAACGGCGATGGTG
This sequence comes from Methylomonas rivi, assembly GCF_024505165.1. GTDB lineage: Bacteria > Pseudomonadota > Gammaproteobacteria > Methylococcales > Methylomonadaceae > Methylomonas > Methylomonas rivi. The sequence continues at coordinate 10,528 of NZ_JANIBK010000060.1, read as the reverse complement.
GCCGCACTTGTCAACCAACGCTTGCAAACACAGACGGATTTGTTCGAGTCCAGCTATATGCCGGATGAAAACCCGTTTTTCCGGCAGCAGGGCTTGTTATTTCTCAGCCTTGACGATCTTGAAACGCTGTCCAACAAACTGATCGATGCCCAGCCCTTTATCGGCTATTTGTCCAATCATTACCATTTTGCCGGCTTGATGGATATCATTTCGCTGGCGTTGCAGGGTCAGGAAAACGAGTTGACCATGCCACTGGAACCCTTGTTAAGCGCCGTCGATGAAGCCATCGTCACGGTCGGCACAGGTCAACCGCATTATGTTTCCTGGCAAAAGCTGTTGACGGAAGCCGATTTTGGCCGCGACCAGACGCGACGCCTGATCATTGCCAAACCGCGTCTGAATTTCAGGCAACTGATGCCGGCTCAACCACCGATGAGCTATCTGCGTGGTCTGGCCAGAGAAATATCAACCGCATACCCCGCCATCAAACTCAGCTTTACCGGTGAAGTGCCGCTCGAGCACGAGGAATTGGAAACCGTCAGCCGCGGCATGGTGATTTCCAGCGTGGCGTCGTTATTACTGGTCCTCTGCGCGCTGTGGATAGGCTTTCGTTCGCTGCGGTTGTTGTCGGTGACCTTCATCGCGTTGATTGTGGGCCTGGTTCTAACCACCGGTTTTGCCGCATTGGCGATTGGCCATCTGAATTTGATATCCGTGGCTTTTGCAGTGCTTTACATTGGTCTAGGCGTCGATTATGCCACCCACTTCTGTTTGCGTTATAAGGAATACCGGCAACAAGGGTTGCCAAGTGAACAAGCCATCTTCAGCACCCAAAATACCATCGGCACGCCGCTGTTTTTATGCGCCTTTACCACTGCAATCGGTTTTTTTGCCTTTGTCCCCACCGATTTCAAGGGCGTATCGGAGTTGGGCATTATCGCCGGCGTCGGCATTTTTATCGGCTTGCTGGTGTCGTTGACATTGCTGCCCGCTTTGTTGAAACTGCTGCCGTTGTCCAGCTTGTCCGCCAACGACCGCTCCTTTTTGCCGAATTGGGCTTATGCCTTTCCATTTCGGCATGCCACAGCGATTCGTATCAGTGCCTTGCTGCTGGCAATCGGGGCCAGCTTTATGTTGACACGACTGACATTCGATTCCAACCCGGTCAATCTGCGCGATCAAAACACCCAATCGGTCATCGCCTTTAAAAAACTGCTCGGCAGCAAAACCGATTCGCCGTTCGCGACTTCGGCACTCACCGACAGTTTGAGCCAGGCCGACCAGTTGGCCGCGCAATTCGCCAAATTGCCCAGCGTCCACGAAGCCATCACCTTAAGCAGCATGGTGCCGGAGCAACAGGACGAAAAACTGGCGCTGATCGACAATTTGAATCTGATCATGCCGACCCAGTTGAATCGATTCGCGCAGCCCCGCGAACAGTCCGATGTGCGCGCCGCCTTGGTCAAGTTGGTCGATACGCTGCAAAAAACCGCCGCCGAGCCGTCTCCGATTGCAGGGCATGAGTTGCTGGCAAAGCTGCATCGGGATGCGATGCATTTCATAGAACAAGCGGATCAAAGTCAAAATCCGCCAAACACCTACGCAAAATTGGAACAGAGCTTGTTCGAATTAATGCCGCAGACCATGCTGCAATTGCGTGACGGCTTAACCGCATCGGCATTCGCCATCGACGACTTGCCGGACTACATCCGCAGGCAATGGCGCAGCGATAGCGGCGTCTATCGGGTACTGGTGTTGCCGGAACAGGATCTGAACAATCCCGAGCATCTAAAGACTTTCGTCAATGACATGCTGGACACTTACCCGGAAGTATTTGGTTTGCCGATTGGTGATGTGAAATCCGGCGAAGCAATAGTCGCCGCCTTTGTCCAGGCTTTTTCCAGCGCTTTGCTGATGATTGTTCTATTGCTGTTGGTGCAAACGCGCAGCCTGAAAACCACGTTGTTGATTATTACGCCGTTATTGCTGGCGGCCCTGCTAACCGCAGCCACCAATGTACTGCTGAACAACCCCTTCAATTTCGCCAATATCATCGTGCTGCCGTTGCTGCTGGGCATCGGTGTCGACAGCGGCATACATATCGTGCATCGCTTGCAGCATCCGCTCGAGGAAAAACAGGACTTATTGCAGACCAGCTCTGCCCGCGGGGTTTTTTACAGTGCGTTGACGACCTTGTGCAGCTTTTCCAGCCTGGCATTCAATACCCATGCCGGCACCGCCAGCATGGGCTTGTTGCTATCCATTGGCATATCACTGATGTTGATTTGCTGCTTGCTGGTGCTGCCGGCATTGAGCCATAAAAAATGAAGGATTGTTGATGAAATTAATTGCACGAATCGCAATAGGGTCGCTACTCGCAGCCGGGTTGCAGGGCTGCATTTCCCCGCTGGCCTTGGATCATGCGGTGATGGCCTACGACCAAACCACGACCGAAATTCAGTCCAAACAATTACTGCTAAACATAGCCCGCGCGCATAGACATCAACCCTTGCACTTTACCGGGGTGTCGAATATTGCGGCGACCTTCAATTTTCAGTTCAATGCCGGCGCTACGCCGGCCATGACCGGCGAATCCGGTTCGTTGTTGACCCCGATCTTCGGCGGCACGGTGTCGGAAAATCCGACCATCAGTATCGTGCCGATCGAAGGCGAAGAGTTTACCCGCCGCTTGCTGACGCCGTTTCAGGAAAACAAGTTGACGATGCTGCTGAGACAAGGCGCCGATATCGATTTGATCTTACGTTTATTAGCCGGCGAATTGCGTATCAAAGGCGATAAACAGGATTCGGTCTGTGACAACTCCCCCAAGGACAGGCAGGCTTACCGCTGCTTCCGGCAATTTGTGACACATTTGTCGTCGATTCAGGATCGGCGCTTGTTGTTCGTTGAGCCATTGATGTTTGACCGCAGCTGGCAAGTGGCGGCGGATTCTCTGACTGCGGAACAAAGAGCCAATCTGCAAAAAGAATTTAAGGTCAAACCCGACATTAGCGGTAAAGCATTGACCATCACCCAGCGGGTAACCGGTCGCGTCATCCTGAGTAATTACGATCCGCAGCGCCTGAGCAACGAAGAACGCATAAAACTCAATGACGATGCCGACGATGGCGCGATGAACGACGTTATGGTCGATATCCGCCCGGATTATCCTGGTGGCGAGTTGCCGTTGCACGGTTTTTTTCGGCTCCGCAGTTTTTACAATGTGTTGAATTTTATTGGCAGAGGCCTGGACGACCAGCCAGAATTCTCGGTAGACAAACACCCCAACACCCCAGCGGTCACTGAAAATCCGATTGAAACCTTGGGCATATCGGTTTCCGAAAACCAGCCCGAAGCGGATTCCGTGATTGAATACGAAGGCTTGTATTATGCGGTAACGCCGGAAACCGGTTACCAATGGAATCGCGAAGGCTTTCGCTTGCTGCATCAAATATTTCAAATGACCATGGCCGTGTTGCCGCAGCAAGCCGCGCCGCAAATTACCATTTCCAAATAGGAGGCCTTTTGACCCAAAAAATCGACCACGGCATGATCATGAAATGCGTGGCTTACGAAAACGGCATCAGTATCGGCGATATTACGCTGGAAGCGATCAGCGATGTGCTGCAGCGGGAACATACCTTTGTATGGCTGGGTTTGCGCGAGGCCAACAAAGAGCTGTTGCTGAAAATACAGGAAGAATTCGGTTTGCACGATTTGGCCATTGAGGATGCCTGCACGGCGCATCAACGACCCAAACTTGAAGAATACGGCGACTCGTTGTTCATGGTGTTAAATACCGCTCACCTGGGCGAACAGCAAGTGGAATTCGGCGAAACCCACTTGTTTCTGGGGCCGCGTTTTTTGGTGACGGTGCGGCATGGCGCATCCCGCAGCCTGGGCACGGTCCGGGAACGCTGTCAAACCATGCCACACCAACTAAGTAAAGGGCCGGGATTTGCCTTGTACTCGATCATGGATTTCGTGGTGGACAGCTATACGTCGGTCATCGATGGGCTGCAGGCCCGTTTCGATGTATTGGAGTCGGCCATTTTTCAATACCGCCCCAGCCGGCAAACCATGGAAGGACTGTACGAATTAAAGCGGGAATTGCTTTTGCTGGAAGGCGCTATTACGCCGGTTATCGACATCTGCAACGAACTGATGCGTTTTCACAATGGTATTGTGCCTAAAGATGTACGAGTATATTTCCGTGACGTTGCCGATCATGTCAAACGCATTCAGCAGAGTATTCACGGCATGCGGGAGATGTTACTGGCAGCCATGCAGGTGCATCTGACCTTCGAAACGGTACGGCAAAATGATGTGGTCAAAAAACTGGCCGGCTGGGGTGCTATTTTGGCCATTCCCACCATGATATTCAGCTGGTATGGCATGAACTTTAAACATATGCCCGAGTTGGAATGGGAGTTTAGTTACCCGCTAGTGATAGGGGTGGTTGCGGCGGGCAGTGGCTTGTTGTTTTGGCGCTTGAAAAGAGCTCGTTGGCTATAACGGATTACGGAATATGAACCCAACCCAAGTAAAATGCCTTGTAGTTTTTACCTTGTTTGCCCTTATAGGCTTTGGCCCAATATCTCCCTCGTGTTTGATAGGCATATACATTGTCATCGAACGCCCGCGCTGGTTCTTTAATCTGGTTGGGAATTTATATGAAAGACAGCCGCCACTTCAAAACCGGGTTTCACCTGATTCTGAAAAGCAGACCAGACGAACTAGAATTAATTGCTTTTTGAGTTTGCTGGGGTTATTTATAGCTGATATTGCGCCCATCCCGGTTACAGCATTAATTGCATTTACGGTAATTTTAAATAGACCTTTGTGGTTTGTGAGAGTCGTTGCCAGTGTCTATGGTAAGGACTTAAAAACGGAATAAAGAGTTAGAGGTTAGCAATGTCAGGTCAGCGCTAACAGCCAGACTTTCGCAAGTTCGATTTTAGGCTACATGAATGTCGCAAAGTGGCCGGATAGCCGTCCGGCGTCGATCGGTCGCGGCAAAATGCTTCATGGTTGGATGTGTTCATCAGTCTGACCGGATAAAAAATATTCTATACGAAGCGCTGCAAAGCTTTTGGATCGGCGATGGCTTTGAATGCGCGTCGATCGGTTACCAATCAAGTATTTAGCAAGTGAAGCTCCATGAGTCGATTAAGTTTGTTCACGAAAATTTAATCTTTTGTCAACCTTGCATGTTTAAAACTATGAACTAGATTTGATATAAAAAATGCGTTTGCCGATTCCAGCGGGTCCTTCCGCAACGGCAAACCGAAAAAAGGGGCGGGTATGGCAAATTACACGGCTGTTTCGGGAGTGCTTGAGGCGCTAAAAGCCTATCTTGAGCAATTCAAGGATATGCTGGATGCCGTGTCCGTCAGCGTGGAAATTCTCAGTAGCGAAACCCTAAAAGCCGGCCCCGTCGACGCCACCCATAAAGTCGGCATCTATTTACACCGCATTTCCATCGATCCCTTCGGCAGAAACCGCCATCTTCCCCCAAAGCCCGGTATAGGCAATCAACCCCGAAAAGAGCTGCCGCTGAATCTGCATATCCTGCTAATCGGCTGGAGTAAAACTACGTTCGAGCAGGTGGTTTTGGCCTGGGCCATGCAGGTGCTGGGCTCTGGCACCGAGCTGGATGTGGCGGATATAGAAGACCATATCGGCGACAGCAACCGCAATTGGCAGGACCAGGACCGGGTGCAAATTCTACCGGAAGACATGTCCAGCGAAGATTTCATGCGCATGTGGGACAGCCTGCCGCACGACTATATTTTATCGGCGCCGTACATCATCAAAACCCTGCGCCTGGAACCGGTGCGTGACGATGGGGGCGAACCGGTGCAAAGCATCGTATTGCCGGTCGGAGAGCTGCAGTGATCCGCTTCAAGGAAACCCTGATTCGGCAAAGCAGCGATGTGATCCGCTGGCTGGACGGCACCGGCAGGGAAGGCCAGAAAAACCCGGTATTAAACGCTTTGCAAATCGACTTGGACGACGATTTAGCCGTAAAGGGATTGAGTTTACTGCATAAGCCGGGGGTCAGCATTATCTGGCGTTCTCAACTGCCGAACGCGGAGCAATTGCAACGCACGGCGGAGCCCGGCCGGGCCACGGAAATCCAAATGGCAAGACCCGCCGAAACGCCGTATCAACTAAAAGGCACGGTGCGCGACCCGGCGGGCCAGTTTAATCCGCGTACCTTCATTACCGACTGCGGCAACAACAGTTATCCGCAAATCGCGCTGTACCGCTCGGTGGTGGGCACCCGGCTCAGCCAAAACAAATCCTTGCAAGGCCTGCTGCGTTACCAAAAACAAGCCGATGAAAGCGAAGCGCGACCCGCTTCCTGGGCCTTGGTGACTTTGCAGGTCGATCTCGCCGGTACCGGCGACAGTTATATTTTTAACGCGCAGGCGGATATCAACGGCTATTTTCAAATTCCGGTTACCCGCCTATCGGTAGCCATGCTGACAGCCGGCTTTAGCGCCGAGTTGAGCGTCAAGGCCGATAAAGCCCAAGCCGGCGGCTTGTTTCCGGATCCCGATCAAATGACGGCCATGCAAATTGCGCTGGCAGATGGCGGCGTGTTTGCGGACACCCAAACCGTGCTGGCCGCCAATCAGAACCATCGCCTTACCTTGGGTTTTGTTGCCGATGAAACCCGCGTTAGCACCCTGGAGTTAAAAAGTCCCTAATCAGGTTACATCAACCCAAGATCGTTGAAGGAGGCACACCATGCCCGAGTATCTCGCCCCCGGCGTATACATAGAAGAAAAGAGCTTTCGAGCCCGTTCCATAGAAGGCGTCGGCACCAGCGTGGCGGCCATCGTCGGACCGACCCGCACCGGACCGTTCCGCGGCAAGCCGGAGCCGGTGACCAGCTTCGCCGATTTCGAACGCATCTACGGCGATCTTGAGGATTTGCAGTTTGCCGGCAACAAGACCCAGCTCAATTACACCGCACTGGCGGCGCGGGCGTTTTTCGACAACGGCGGCAAACAACTGTTTGTCAGCCGGGTGGTCAAGGATGTCAACGCCAGCAATACCGCGACCGACGGCAGCAGCGCGGTGCGGGCCGCGCGGGCCAGCGCCGACGGCAAGCTAAGTTTTAAAAGCCGGTTTCCCGGCAAAGTCGGCAATTACGTGTTGGAGCTGCATTGGCAGGACAGCGAAAACCTGTTCTCCTTAGAAACCACCACCGCGCCGCTGGAAGGCGAAGAACTTTATCTGGAAGCGACCAACGTGCCGCAAGAAGTGCGGGTCGCGGCGGGCGATTTGCAAGCCAACCGCTTTCCGATTTCCCTGAAAGTGCGGGTACGCCGCAACGGCGCCAATTTCGATATTCTATCCGGCGAAATCAAGGACAAGGACGATGCCGATGCGGCGTTGACCCGCTTGGTGATCGCCCAATTGCCCGCCGCCAGCAGCAAAATCAGCCGCGTTGCATTGCGCACGCCGGCCAGCGGCAAATTGCAGGCCGGGGTGGCGGTCGAGTTGCGTTTGTCGCAAGTCACCGATCTGTCCAATGTCAGTGGCGTCGCACACTGGGGTACGCTGACTGTGTTGAAGGGTTCGCTAAAAGCGGACGCCGGCGGCAATCTGACCTTGATCAATTTGCCGATGGCGCAAAACGCCGGTCTGGCGGCTGATATCGATTTCCCCATTTCAGCGTTGGCTGCCTTGCCCGGCAATGTCAGTGCCTTGCTGGTGCGGCGCAATTTCGATCTGGACGTGTTGCGCATAGACGATATCGACAAGCTGCGCAAGGGCGCCGCCGGCGAGGTGGTGTACCGGGTCGGCGGCCTGTCGACATCTGCGACTGCCGACGATTCCTTGGGCAAAAAATTGTTGGCCGACCCGGCCACCCGCGATGCGCAGCTTACCCAGCCTATCGCCTGCACGGTGGCCGCCGATGCCAACGTATTCAACCTGTTGCATGCCTTGTTCGACAGCGCCGCGCTGAATACCCCGCATCCGGTCAACGGCCCGCGCTATCTGATAGAGCTGCAAAACGGCAGCGACGGCGACATACCGGAAAGCGGCGATTACGCCGGCGAAGTCAACGACAAGGACGGCAATACCGGCCTGTCCGCCTTCGAACAGGTCGAGGATGTTTCCATTGTGATGACGCCCGCCGCCGCCGCGCTGGACACCACGGCCAAGCACTTGGCGGTGGTGATCGAAATGCAGAAACACTGCAAGCGCATGCAATATCGGGTCGGCATCGTCGATAGCGAAGCCAACATGAGCATCAGCGAAATCCGCGACTTCAAGTCCAACCTGGACGATACCCGCCTGGCGCTGTATTACCCCTGGGTGGTGACCGCCGACCCGACCGGCAAACGCAGCACCCTGAGCCTGCCGCCCGGCGGCTTTATCGCCGGCGTCTACGCCAATACCGACGTTAGCCGGGGGGTACACAAGGCCCCGGCCAACGAAGTCGTGCTGGGCGCGCTGCATTTCGAGCAGGACATCAACCGCTTCCAGCAAGAGCTGCTGAATCCCAACGGCATCAACTGCCTGCGTTCCTTGCCGGGACGCGGCCACAGGGTGTGGGGCGCCCGCACCACCTCCAGCGATCCGGAATGGAAATACGTCAACGTGCGGCGTTATTTCCTGTTCCTGGAACGTTCGATCGACAAATCCACCCAGTGGGCGGTGTTCGAGCCCAACGGCGAAGCCTTGTGGGCCAGCATCCGCATCTCCATCGAGGATTTTCTGTACAACGAGTGGGTCAACGGCCATCTGTTGGGGCCGACCCCGAAACACGCCTATTTCGTGCGCTGCGACCGCAGCACCATGACTCAGAACGATCTGGACAACGGCCGGCTGGTTTGTGAAATAGGAGTGGCGGCCTTGAAACCCGCCGAGTTCGTGATTTTCCGCATCGGTCAAAAGACCGCAGACGCCTAGAGGTGAACCACCATGGCCGTATTTAGAGAAACCCCATATTCCGCTTTTAACTACGTGGTCGAACTGGAGCCGGGGCAGGGCGACCAAGTCGACGCCGGCTTTTCCGACGTCTCCGGCCTGAATGCCGAAGTTACCATCGCCGAGTACCGCAACGGCAACAGCAAGGTCAACCACGTGACCAAGATTCCCGGCATCCACAAGGCCGGCGACGTCACGCTGAAACGCGGCATCATCGGCGCGCAAAACCTATGGACCTGGCTGGACGAAGTGCGCCAGGGCAAGCTGTCCGGCAAACGCAACATCAGCATCAAACTGCTCAACGAAGACCGTTCGGATACCGTGGTGACTTGGCGGCTGAAAAACGCCATGCCGATCAAATGGACCGGACCGACCTTGACCGGCAAGGGCGGCGGCGACGTCGCCATCGAAGAGCTGGTGTTGTCGGTCGAGACGGTGGATCAGGAATAAGCCATGGCACTGGCGGATTCCCGGCTGGAGATGCGGGTCAGGCCCGCGGCGGTGGCTGATCCGGTGATGGACGTGGCCATGCTCGGCCATTGCCCAGGCAACGCCCGCTGGGATTTGCTGTTGGAAAGTCCGCAAACGGTCGCGGAAATAGCCCGGCTGGGTTTTGCCGAGCAGATGGAAACCTTAGCCAAGTGGCAACGGGAATTAGAGAAGCCGCAGGCCGAGCGCACCATGGCTGAGCCGGAGCCGGCCTTGCTGGCGCTTTACGGCCTACCGATTCCGCTGTTGAGTCTGGCGCATTTTCAGGTGTTGTTTCCCGATGCCGAGCATCAAGCCGCGGCATACCGTAGCCAACTGGCCGGCAACAGCGCCTGGCTGCCGGCCGCCATCGCCGATTTTTTCCAGTCGCCTCAACCGGGTGCGTTGGCGGACGGCGCCAAAAAACTGTGGCTATTAAGAATTCCGGAATGGCAGGGACAACAGGGCTTCTTGCCCGACCCCTATGCCGATTACGGCGACCCGCAACGGCTGCCGGCTTTCGATCGCGCCATGCTGATACCCAATCTGGGCGCAATAGCCTTGCCCGATCTGGAGCGTTTGCAGATACCGGCCAATTTGATCGATGTCCGGCGCATGCGGCTGGTCAATCCCAATCCGGTGTTTTTGCCTTGCACGGCATCGACTACGGACGATCACCGCGAGCGCCGACGCGGCGAGGAAATTCCGCAACCGGCGGAGGTCTGGCCCTTGCAAAGCGTGCTGACGCCCATTTTGCAAACCCTGAGAAAACGCCGCCCCGATCTGCAATGCCTGTTGACCTTACCGTTGGAACAAGCCGGCGAAGGCAGTTTGCCGGCAGTGGCGCGGGAAGCCCGGCTGGCGATTCAAACGGCCGCCGACAGTGCAAATTCAGGCCTGCATGCCATGCAGTTTTTGTTTCCCTATCTAAGTAATCGCGAGCGGCCGCTATGCAGTCCGGCCGGCTTGATCGCCGGCGCCATGCTGGAAACCAGCCAACGCCTCGGGCCTTGGCGCTCGATGGCCGGCAGAACCTTGCCCGGCATGTGGCAGCTTTATCCGCCGCTGCACAGCCAGCAAGTGGCCGAGCTGCGCGACCGGCCGGGCG
>NZ_JANIBK010000059.1 GCF_024505165.1 Methylomonas rivi | reverse complement strand
AAAGGACTGGCCTTATTCGAGTTTTCATAATTTCGTCAAGCAAGGATTTTATCCCGAGAACTGGGGTAGCATTATGCCGTTGGATATTGAAGGCATTGAATAACTCGAAAGATGCGCCGCCCGTTGGTTGGCGCATCCTACGGGCTGCGGGCGCGGGTGGATAAGCTCTGGCGGGCTTTTATGGAATGAAGTCTTTTTATGCCGAAACTAACGGTGAGCCTGTCGGATCAAGTTTGAAGTTCTACAAATCAGGTAAAAGTGATTGGCGCATGGGCTGTGTCAAAATGTGGATAGACAGGCAAAAAACGACCCGTTTCTGACATTCAAACTTGTTTTTAAGTAAGCAGGACGTTATTCAGTTTTTTGATAATATACTGATTTTATATCTCGTTAGGCTCAAATTAGTAATGAGTGACAATTTTTTTTATAAGTTTCGTTCGATCTCAAGGTATCTCATCGAATCTATCGTTACGCCTAGTATTTACTTTAGCAAGCCAGCAGAGCTTAACGACCCCTTTGACTGCCAGTTGAATATTAAATCATTGTTTGGTGACAAACGCTTTTCTACAGACAAGCGCTTGATTAATGTGAAAGAAAATTTTAAAGTTTTACGATTTCTTAACGACACCTCCTCGCTTCCAGGATTTTCAGAGCATGGAATTTTCTGCGTTTCTAAATCGAATGTTGTAGATAAAAATGAACCCCTCATGTGGTCTCATTATGCTGATCAACACAAGGGAGTTCGCCTCAAATACAATGAGCCAACTTTGCTTCAATCGCTTCCTGTCTGCACTTCGTTTACAGATGTTTTTTATGATTCTGATAATAAATTTATTGAGTTTCTGCTCGAAAGCGATAAATCCGATTATGAGTTCTATTCAGAGTTTTGTAGTCGTTATTTATCCGTAAAGCATCCTGCTTGGGAATACGAACAAGAATTTAGATTTTTTCGCCCACAATTTGGCACTTTCAAAATTGATCCCGCTTGTTTGGTGGAAGTATGCTTTGGATTGAATACACCCAAAGAGGACATTAAACTCCTCATGGAGTATGCTTCCAAACATTGTGGATGTAAGGCTTTTAAGAAAAAGATACGAGGCAATGGATTGTTTGATTCTGATGAGGAAGATGTTGCGGATTGCCATCTGTAAAAATTAGACAAAACACGTTGACTGTCTGCAATTGGCCCAGGCTGTGTAAAAACGCAAAAATAAAATTCAAAAATTAAAATTTCTCCCACTTTTTGGTTATTTCATCTGCTTAGATGAATAAATCTTTCCACCTAGAAATAAAATGAGCGAGCCAAGTTAACTTATTTTTCCACCGCTTTTCGGATTTTTACGTTTTTACACACCCTGGGCCGAACGAAGCCATCCAGTTCCACTCAATAATCTCAAGTCTCAATCAAACGTTTTTCAATTCATGCGGCACTGGTGTTGAGAGTTGATCTTTGAACAACGCCGCTATTAGCTGGGTTTGAAAGACGATGCCCACAAAACGCCCGTCGGCGTCGGTAATGGGGATGTGGTGGTGGCCTTCGTTGACAATCAGCGGCAGCAGTTCCGCAATATGGGCCGTGGCGGGCAGGGTTTTTACTTGCCGGGTCATGATGTGTCCCAGCGCTTCCGGTTTATCGGTGTGGGTATCCGGCGTGCTTTTGACGAAGGCCAGCCATTTGTCCTGCAAGCCGCGGTACGGTGTCAGTTGCAGGTTTTTGAAAAAATCGTGGCGGGTGACGATGCCGATCACCCGGCGAGCCCGGTCCAGTATCGGCAGAACCGTCAATTGCCGGCTGTGCATTAAGCGCCAGGCGGCTTCCACTTCGGTGGCATATTCGGCGGTGACGATATTGTCCTGCATGATGTCGCCGCAGCTCAGCTTGCCGGTCCGCTTTTGAAAGCCCTGCAATTGCAGGCGGCTATAGATTTGCAATAGTTCGTCCGCCCCTATGTCCAGAAAATGGCCGTAAGCTTGGGTAACCTGTTTGATGTCGCGCAGGCTGATGCCGGTTAGCTTATCGGTGCGCGCCTGCTGTTGAGTTGCCGGTTTGGGTGGCGATAGTTGGGCCGGATAATCCCGCCGCAAGATCAGCCGGTTGATCAGCACGGCGAGGACCAGCATGAAAAGCAGGTTGACACCGACCGGGATCAATAAAAAATCCAGGTCCGGCCCGGGATGCCGGGCGTGGTTTACTATCGGCGCCAATGCGGTTGCCGCTCCCGGAGGGTGCAGGCAGCGCAACATCAGCATCGCCCAGATGGCCAGGCCGACGGCCAGCGCGGCCGCCAAGATCGGGTCGTGAATATAAAAGGCGCAATAAACGCCCACCGTTGCCGATAACAGCTGTCCGCCTATAAAAGGCCAGGGTTGGGCCAGCGGGCTGCCGGGAATCGCAAACAAAATCACCGCCGATGCGCCCATCGATGCCACCAGTGTGGGCATATGTTCGCCGGCGTAAAACCGAGTCAGCAAGCCGGTGCAGAAAATCGCGGTAAAACCCGCCAGGGTGGCGATGCATTTTTCCTTCAGGCTTAAACTGACCGGATCGATAGCGAGATAACGCAGCGATGGCCGCATGCTGAACTCCGAAGTCGAGTTAAATTTTAAGCCTAGTCCAAAGTTGCCGAGGCCACGTGAAAGGCGTCGGCATACATGTCCTGTAGACTCGCGCCATGCAAATAGGCTTGGCGTTTGCTCTGATTGACCATGTCCGGATGCCCGCATAAATAAACCCGCCAGCCTTTCAGGCTGGGGAGCGTGGATAGCGCCACGTCATTGGCGCGTCCCGATGCGAAACCTTCCGGCGCATCACCTTTGGATACGCACGGGGTGTAGTGAAAATTAGGATATTGCCGCGCCAGTTGCCGCATTTCGTTTATCCAATACAGGCCGTCGACTTCGCGGCTGCCGTGGAATAAGTGAATGTCGCCGCTGTGGCCGTGATGCAGAGCTTCGCCGATGATGCCGGCCAATGGCGCCAAGCCGCTGCCGGTGCCGATCAGCAGCATGTTTTGCTCCGGTTGATTGGGCAGGTAGTAACACAGCCCTTGCGGGTCGGAAACGGAAAGTGTGTCGCCGATATTCAATTCCCGGTGCGCCCATTCGCTAAAGCGCCCGCCCGAAAGCCGGCGGATGTGGAAAGTCAGCTTGTGGGTATGGATGCGGTTATTGGCAATCGAATAACTGCGGGTCAGGCCGTCGGCGCGCCTTAAATTCACGAACTGGCCGGCGTAGTAATCCAGCGCTTCCCGGCATTGCAAGGTCAGCAACAGGGTTTCCGCATTGAGCAATTCCTTGCCGATGACGCTGGCTTCGGTAAAAAAGTCCGCCGGCGGCGTCAGGCTGATGCGCATAGCCTGTTGCGGATAACACAAACAGGCCAGGAAATGGTCCTGGTGCCTCAATACATCTTTTAAACCCTTTTGCGCGGCGACGGGCGGCGGGCCGTCAAGGCTGCGGATCATGCAGCTTTGACAGGCGCCCTCCCGGCAGGCGTGAGGGATGTCGATATGTTCGCGCAGCAAGGCATCGAGAACCGTTTCGCCGCTTTGGCAAATGACTTCGCGATTGTCCAGGGTAATTTTATGCAACGACATCCCTCTGCCCCCGATTAGCGGTTCAAGACATCGGCACGGGTGCTTTCCGCGATGGCGGCCACTTGGTCGATCAGGTTTTGCGGGACGCTCAGTTCTACCAAAGTGCCTGTCAGGTGCTCCATTACCGCGTCGAAGTGGGAATCGTCCAGACCGAGTTTTTGTACCAAATGGGCGTGGGCCTGGCGCATGTCGGCGCCGTTATAGTTGTTGGGGCCGCCGAAGGCCATGGTCAGAAACGACTTTTGTTTGGCGGCCTGCTTTTCGATATCGGTATTCTCGAAAAACCGGTTGATACGGTGATCGCCGAGCACTTTGCGGTAAAAAATATCCACGGCTGCATTCACGGCCGCTTCGCCGCCTAATTGTTCGTAAAGGGAAAGAGAGGTTTCGGTCATGATCGGTTTCCTGGTTGAGTTAAAAATGCAAGCAAGCGGTTAAGCTCGGCGGTAGGTTAAGGGAAAAAAGCCAGTTATGCAACTTTTTTATTATAAAAGTATTTTATATTGCTTAATGAGCGCGCTTGCGGTTCGCCTGTGCTAGAATTTTGCCGTTGTTACTTTCCATATTTTTTTCGATTTAAGTGCCCGCTTATGACAACCCAAACCGGATCGCGACAAGAACAGATCATGACTTTGCTGCTGAATTCGGCGGATGGCCTGAGTATCGATGAAATGGCGGCCCGGATGGACATCTCCCGAAATGCGGTTAAGCAGCATTTGATGGGGCTGGAAAAACTGCAATGGGTCAAGGAAGCGGCATTGAACAGCACCGGAGGCCGGCCGGCGCGCAGTTACAGTTTGACCGAACAGGGCTTGAACCGTTTTCCCAAGCAATACGCCTGGTTTTGCAACCTGTTGCTCGACGATTTGGCGGCGGAATTATCGACCGAAGCGCTGGAAAAAATGATGTGGAAGATGGGGGTTAAACTGGCGCAATCCCTGGCGCCGCAATTCAGCGGTAAAAATGCCCAGCAAAAATTGGTGGCGTTGGTGGAACTGATGCAAAGCCTGGGCTATCACGCGGAACTGGAGCAGCAGGATGGCGTGCCAAGCATCAAGGCGGTCAATTGCGTTTATCACGATCTGGCCCGGAAACACCCCGAATTGTGCCATTTCGACCAGGCCTTGATCGGCACCTTGCTGGAGAGGCCGGTCCGGCAGACCCACTGCATGGCCAAGCAGGACTGCGTCTGCCGGTTTAATCTGGCGTCAAACAAGGAATGATTGGAACGTTGCGGAAACAAGGGCCGGCGGCATTGAACGGGCTCGATTTCGCAACGGGGCGGATATCAGGATTTAATATTGTCCGCATGTAAGCCGCATTCCTTTTTTGCGGCGTCTTCCCACCACCAGCGGCCGGCGCGTTCATGCTGGTTCGGTAATATGGGCCGCGTGCAGGGTTCGCAGCCTATGCTGACATAGCCTTGTCCGTGCAGCGGGTTGTAAGGCACCTGATAGGCTTCGATGTAATCCCACACTTGCGCCGACGACCAGTTCAACAGCGGATTGAATTTGATCAGTTGTTTGCCGGGGCCGGAAAAAGCCGTATCGAGTTGTACTTCCGGAATGTCGCTTCGGGTATCCAGGCTTTGGTCCTTGCGCTGGCCGGTAATCCAGGCATCCAGCGTGGCCAGTTTGCGGCGCAGCGGTTCGACCTTGCGGATGCCGCAGCATTCTGTGTGGCCGTCTTCGTAGAAGCTGAACAGGCCCTTTTCTTTGACAAAACGATCCAATACCTCGCGGTCCGGCGTCAGCAGTTCGATGTCGATTCGGTAATGCTTGCGGACTTGCTCGATGAAGCGGTAGGTCTCCGGATGCAGGCGGCCGGTATCCAGCGAGAATACTTGAATGTCCTTGCGGATTTGCAAAGCCATATCGATCAGAACCACGTCTTCGGCACCGCTGAAAGAAATGGCGATATTGTCGAACCGGGCCAGCGCGGCTTTTAAAATCGTGCGCGGATTTTTACCTTTCAGTTCGGTTTGGATTTGGTTTAAGTCGAATGCGGTCATGATTGCGAAAAATAACGGGTCAAAAAGTCATCGAAACTCAGCGTGTCGGCCGCTTCGATTTCAGCTTGTTTTTGCAGCGACAGATTGGCCAGGTCGGCAAATTGTTGCTGCACCTGCGAATCCAGCGGCTGCGAGGTGAAGTAATGTTTATGCAGCGCCGAAGTGTTGCTGGCGAAGCAGCCGAATTCCTGGCTGTTGTGGGTCATGCAAGCCAGGATGTGGGCGGAAGGGGTCAGGGCTGGGTTATCGACCATGGCTTGCTGCTGTTGCAAGGCCAGTTGGTACGGTTTATCCAGGCTGCCCAGATCCAGCAAGGCGCAAATCGGCTGCATGTTGTCCAAAATTTGGTGGGCCCATTCCCGCAAGCCGATGTCCTGGCCATTCTTGCTCAGCATCAGTCCCGGTTTGCGGCCCTGATTGGCGACCAATAGCTGATTGCGGTTGTTGATTTCCAATTCTGCCTCGGCTTGCGGCGGACTGTCCTGTAGTAGGCAGCTCAGTAGAAAAGCCTCAATGAAACGGGCGG
Source organism: Methylomonas rivi (assembly GCF_024505165.1). Taxonomy (GTDB): domain Bacteria; phylum Pseudomonadota; class Gammaproteobacteria; order Methylococcales; family Methylomonadaceae; genus Methylomonas; species Methylomonas rivi. Next base: position 14,547 of record NZ_JANIBK010000059.1, on the reverse strand, counting down.
TGCCTTCCTCGATGCCGATAGGGTTGAACAAGTTCAAATCCAGCGATCGCATTTCCACATACATCACTCCGCGGCGTTTTAATGCCAGCGTGGGTTTCTCGCCTGATTCGGCGATTTGCTTGGGCCGCATGGTACTGTAGAACTCGTTTTCGATTTGCAGAATATTGGCGTTGAGCTGTTGATATTCGCCGTCGACTTTGATGCCGATTTTTTCATACTCCGGATAAGGCGTGTTGATGGCGGCGCTAAGGCTTGCGACATAGCCGTCCAGCGAGTTGTAATCGATTTTCAGCCCCGCCTGATTTTTGCTTTTGTAGCCGATGTCGCTCATGCGTAGCGAAGTGGCATATGGATGATAGAGGGTGTGGGCATCGAATTCCTCGAAATCCTCCATCAACCGCGGACGGCTTTTGAAGAAGCTTTTGCAAATCGCCGGCGAGGCGCCGAACAAATACAGCATCAGCCAGCCTTTACGCTGGAAATTGCGGATCAAGCCGAAATAGCCGTCGGCGATAAAGTTTTGCAGCGGCCCCACGTTGCCGGCCTGCCGGTGCAGCATAGGCCATAGCGCTTGCGGCACCGAATAATTGAAATGGATGCCGGCGATGGCTTGCATGGTGCGGCCGTAGCGGTGCCACAGGCCCTTGCGGTAAACGTGTTTCATCTTGCCGACGTTCGAGTCGCCATATTCGGCTATCGGCACGCTCAAATCGCCGTCTATGCCGCAGGGCATGCTGGTGGCCAGCAGCATTTCCTCGCCCAATTGCGGGTAAACGAATTGGTGGATCTGGTGCATGTAGCCCAGGGTTTGCTTGATGTCGGCAAACGGCGGGGTAATGAATTCCAGCAAGGCTTCGGAATAATCGGTGGTGATATACGGGTGGGTGAGGGCGGAGCCCAAGGCCTTGGGATGCGGCGTCTGCGAAATCACGCCACGCCGGTTGATGCGCAGGCTTTCCTTTTCTATGCCTTTCAACCCCAGCTGCAGCAGATGGTGCAAGTTGTTATCGATCAGGTATTGCAAGCGTTTGGGGAGGTCGTTTTGTAGACTAATCATGAATGGGTCGCGGATGTGGCATGAATAGCACGCGAGTGCTGATATAATCCGACCCATTATAAAGGGTCGATCCGCCATTGCAGAAATATTATCCCACTCCCGTTCATGACGATGCCGCGCTGGCCGCTTCCGGCGTTCTGCCTCCCGCGACGCTGGCGCGTCCCTGTGCGTTGCAGGTTTTGCGCTCGGTATTCGGTTACGACAGTTTCCGCGGCCAGCAGCAGGCAATCATTCAGCAGGTGATAGACGGCCGGGACGTGCTGGTATTGATGCCGACCGGCGGCGGCAAGTCCTTGTGTTACCAGATCCCGGCCTTGGTCAAGGATGGGGTCGGCGTGGTGATTTCGCCCTTGATTGCCTTGATGCAGGATCAGGTCAGCGCCCTGCATCAATTAGGGGTAAAAGCGGCGTTTTTGAATTCGACGCTGTCGCTGGAGCAGGTCAGAGACATAGAACGGCAGTTATTGAACGGCGAGCTGGATTTGCTGTATATCGCCCCGGAACGTCTCAGCAACAGTCGCACCCAAGCCCTGTTCGGCCGTTGCAACATTGCCTTGTTCGCGATAGACGAGGCCCACTGCGTATCGCAGTGGGGGCATGATTTCCGGGCCGATTATTTGCTGCTGTCGGTACTGCATGAACAATTCCCGCAAGTGCCGCGCATCGCCTTGACCGCCACCGCCGACGAACGTACCCGCCAGGAAATCATTACTCGGCTGGCGCTGGAAAATGCCCAAGTATTCATCAGCGGTTTCGACCGGCCCAATATTCGTTATCGCATCGTGCAAAAAGATAACGCCCGCCAGCAATTGCTGAGTTTTATTTGCGCCGAACATGCCGGCGATACCGGTATTGTCTATTGTCTGTCGCGTAAAAAGGTGGAAGACACCGCAGAATGGCTCCGGCAAAAAGGTATCCGCGCATTGCCTTACCATGCCGGCATGAGCCATGAGCTACGGCAGAAAAACCAGCACCAGTTCTTGATGGAAGACGGTTTGATCATTGTCGCCACCATCGCCTTCGGCATGGGCATAGACAAACCCAATGTGCGTTTCGTGGCCCATCTGGATTTACCGAAAAGCGTAGAGTCTTATTATCAGGAAACCGGCCGCGCAGGGCGGGACGGTTTGCCGGCCAATGCGTGGATGGCGTACGGGTTGCAAGACGTGCTGACGTTGAGGCAAATGTTGGCGTCTTCCAATGCCGACGAGGCGCATAAACGCATCGAATACCACAAACTGGATGCCATGCTGGCTTTGTGCGAAACGGTCGGCTGCCGCCGCCACGCCCTGCTGGCCTATTTTGGCGACGCACAGGGAAGTGCTAGTGTCGCGGGAAGCAGGACGCCGGGAGCGACCGATGATTTGAGCGCAGGTTGCGGCAATTGCGATACCTGTTTGGAGCCGGTGGAAACCTGGGACGGCAGCATTGCGGCGCAACAGGCGCTGTCCTGTATTTACCGCACCGGGCAGCGGTTCGGCGTAACGTATTTGATCGATGTATTGCTCGGCAAAAACGACGAGCGCATCCGCCAATTCGGCCATGACAGGCAATCCACTTTTGCTATCGGTAAAGCATTGGATGAAAAGCAGTGGCGCTCGGTATTCAGGCAGTTGGTGGCCAAGTCTTTGGTGGAAGTGGATTTTGAAGGACACGGCAGTTTAAAGCTGACCGATGCCTGCCGGCCGGTGTTACGGGGCGAGCAAACCCTGATGCTGCGCAAGGATGCGCAAATCGCCAAGACCAAGAAGGAACGCTACGAAAAACGCCAGCCGGGCGGGGCGGATACTGAGTTGTGGAATGCCTTGCGGGCAAAACGCCGCCAGTTGGCGGATGGACAAGATGTGCCGCCGTATGTGATTTTTCACGATGCCACCCTGATGGCCATGGTGGAAAACCGGCCGCGCACCCACCGTCAACTGGGGCTGATTTCCGGCATAGGCGAACGCAAGTTGGCCTTATACGGGGATGCGTTTCTGGCGGTGTTGGCGGAATTCGACGAACAGGAGAGCGGCCCGGCCAACGATACCGTTGCCGAAACGCTGGATTTGTTTAAGCTGGGCTACAGTATCGAACAGGTGGCGCAGCAGCGTGGCTTAAAATCGGATACGGTTTACACGCATCTGGCCAAGGGTTTGGAGGCCGGGTTGGTGAGATTTGCGGATGTATTGGACTTGTCGGCCCAGGAAATCGCCGAGATTGAAGCGGTGTTATTGGCCATGCCGGATGAGCAACGCAACGCCTTGAAGCCGGCCTTCGAGCAATTGGGCGGGGCTTACAGTTATGGGGTATTGCGTTGCGTCAGGGCCGCCTTGCAAAGCAAGCTTAGATGACGTACCGGTTGGCGCTGGAAAATTCGTAGCGGTTTTTTAAACAATGATCCAGCCATTTTTGCAGAAAATAATTCAGCCGCCATTTGTATTCCTGAATTTCCAAAGCCCGTCCCGGGTTTTGATAGACCCGGTCTACCGCCGGACGGTCATGGTCGCGGATCACTTCGGCCAGTTGCGCATCCATATAAATGCGGATTTTCACGGCGGGCGCCATCAGTTCGGACAGCTGTTGAGTGAAGCAATGGCTGAGTTCGATGGTCAGCGTGTAGGGGTTGCGCTCCAGAATGTCCAGGTGCAATGCCGGTTGGTTGTCGGTGCGGCCGATCGCGGTCTTATCCAGCGCGCATAAATTGGGAATTAAGCGAAACAATTTTTGATAATTGGTTTCGCAGATTTTTTCCAGGCACAGCGAGGTATTGATCGGTCTGAGCCGGCTCATGTCAGTCTTCCCGGTAACAGGCGTGTGCGCTGGCGGTTTCCCACAGCACCACCTGATCGACGTTTAACCCCACTTGTTTGAGGTGCCGGTAGATCATTTTGCTCAGCACTTCGGCGGTCGGGTGTTCGTCGAGGGCCAGAAAGCGCTCGTTGTTGGCGGTCAAGGCCGGAATGATGGGGTCGTCTTTGTGCAGCAGAAAATTGTGGTCCAAATGCTGATCGACGAACGATTCGACCGCATCGCGAACGTCGGCGAAGTCGCACACCATGCCTTGTTGGTTTAACTGCTCGCTTTTGATGGCGATGCTGGCTTTTACGCTGTGGCCATGCAGGTTGCGGCATTTGCCGGGATGGTTCATCAGCCGGTGGCCGTAACAGAAATAAACTTCTTTGGTGATTATGAACATAATTTAACGCGTCCCTGTGCCGAGGCCTTGTAGATTAACTGCCTTTGATACTTTTAATGGAGGCGGCAATCTCATATTGATTTTCATCGCGCTTTACGCTGCGCACGACTTCGATAAATGCCGTCATCGGCGGCGTGATGGATGTTTTGGGAATAATGCTGACTTCCATGGCCAAGCCGGCTTCGAAGGACTGGTCGGCCAGAAAGGATACCCCTGCACCGCTCAAGGTCGTGCAACGGCCTGTTTTTATTTCATGCGAGTTGGCGAGTCTGTAAGTAATGTCGCAGTCAACTTCCATGCGGATGTAGTCGCGCTTTTCGTCATGTGCCAGCATTAGGTTCCTCCGACAGTAAAATCAGGTTTTGAACTAAAAATTAACGGACGGAAGTTTACTATAAAAACCAAGCTCTTGGTTATCCAATCGGCGGCATGGTCTCGAGCGGTTAACCGCGGGCTTTATTGTCTGACTATCCGCCATGAATTGTGTAGAATCCCAAACTTTTATGAAAATAAGATTTAGGGTGCACAGTTAACTTTTATGAGTAAATCCATTGTTCTGACCGGCATTACCACTACCGGTACGCCGCATTTGGGAAATTACGCCGGCGCCATACGCCCGGCGATTAACGCCAGCAAGGACGAACAGGTCAGGCCGTTTTATTTTTTGGCCGATTATCATGCCTTGATCAAATGCAGCGAACCCGCGCGCGTCAAGCAATCCAGCCTGGAAATCGCCGCCACTTGGCTGGCATTGGGTTTGGATACCGAGAACGCGGTATTTTATCGCCAATCCGACGTGCCGGAGATTTTGGAACTGACCTGGATGCTGACTTGCGTGACCGCCAAGGGGTTGATGAACCGGGCGCACGCGTATAAAGCGGCTGTGGCGGAAAACGAGGAGACTGAAGGGAATGATCCCGATAAAGGCATCACAATGGGCTTGTTTAGTTATCCGGTATTGATGGCGGCGGATATTTTGATGTTCAATGCCAATAAGGTACCTGTGGGCAGGGATCAAATTCAGCATATCGAAATGGCGAGGGACATTGCCAGCCGCTTTAATCATATCTATGGCGAACATTTTGTGTTGCCGGAAGCCGTGCTGGATGACAATGCCGCCACCTTGCTGGGGCTGGACGGGCGCAAAATGAGCAAGAGCTATAACAACACCATTCCTTTATTCGAGCCCGAGAAAAAATTACGCAAGTTGATCAACAAAATCAAAACCAACTCCCTGGAACCGGGCGAACCGAAAGACCCGGAAGGTTGCACGTTGTTCGGTATTTACCAGGCTTTTGCCAATCCGTACGAATTAAATGCGATTCGCGCACGTTACGCGGAGGGCATAGCCTGGGGAGAAATGAAGCAGGTATTATTCGAGAAAATCAATGACGAAATAGCGCCGGCTCGCGAGCGGTACGAGGCGCTATTGCAAGCACCGCGGCATATTGAAGAACAACTGCAATTAGGCGCGGAAAAAGCCAGAGCTATCAGCCGGCCCTTTATTCAACAATTACGCGAGGCGGTGGGAATTGCGCCGATAGCGGGCAGCTAACAGTATTTCGATCCGGTGAAAGTCATGAATTTTTACATTGGCCTGATTTTATTGAGCGGTTACGTTAATTTGAGTTGGGCCGATGACTTTAAGCTGACTTTTTCCCAGGACATCATTGAAGCCGCCGGGCAACAAGCCGACGATCTCGGCGACCTAGCCTTGCCTCCGCCGGAAAAGCCGGTCAACCCTGTTCCTATACCGGCCGCTCAAGAAGAAACCCGCCAGTCGCGCATGACCGAAGCCGGAAAAACCGAAAAGCAGCCGGAAACCCTAGAGCCGGGTACAAGGCCGGGTTTCCGTTCATATTCCGCGCGTTCCCAACTTTCGGAGCCGCAAAATAATTTTTTGCCGATTCAAGATGTTTCCGCCAACCATTTTTGGGGACTGGGGATGTCCGCCGATAATGCGAGTTTGGGAAACGAGTCCAGGCATGCCGGTGAGCACAATCAGATGGTTAACGACCCGTTCGCGGAATTGCATGACGAAATGCGGCTGCTGGTGGGAGAAGACATGTATGCCAAAATGGTCTGGACTTACCTGGATGTCAAACAGTTGGACAACTGGATTTATGCCACTATCAAGCAGTCCGAATTGTTTGCGCGGGATTCGCTGATCGTCGGAATTAACGACCAATTAATGGTTGGGCTAACGTCTTTGGGGTTGGTGGGCTCAAATGATCGAAACCTTGCATTCGAGGAACAGTTGGCCGCAGGTAATCAGGAAAACGGCCGGCAAATAAACGGGCTTAACAATGCCGAGCAAATGATAAACGATGCGGTTATGCGGGCTGAATTCGAAAGGAATAGTAGCTTTTTCGGCGTGTTGAAATATTTAACAGTCAATAACTTTTTGTATTTATTACTATCGGTTTTAGTTTCGGTGTATTTGGTTAAACTGGTAAGGTTTTTAATTCGACAACAATGATTGCGCAGGAAGTAAATCCGTGTCGGTAGCACTGGTCTATTTCATCAAATTACTCGTACTGCCTCCCGCGTCATTGATTATTTTGGCCATGGCGGGGCTTTTAATCCATCAGCGTAAACAAGGCCGTATTGTTGCGCTGGTCAGTTTGACTGTGTTGTTAATGTTGAGTTTGCCGATTGTCGTCGCGCAATGGGCGCGGCACTGGGAGCGCTTTCCGCCGTTGCGGGCCGGCGGGATTAAGCTTTTCAAACCCCAGGCAATGGTGGTCATCGGCGGCGGCATGGTGTTGAATGCCGATGAATACCCATCTCCTCGAACGATCAATCATCGAACCTTATTACGCATTCGTTACGCCGCCAAACTGGCAAGAGAGGAGGATTTGCCTATACTGGTATCCGGCGGCAACGTTATGGATGCGGGCGGTATTCCCGAAGCACGGATAATGGCCGATGTACTGGAGCAGGAATTTAAAACCCCGGTGGCATGGTTGGAAACCAAAAGCCGGAATACCGCGGAAAATGCGCGATTCAGCGGCAGCGTATTAGGCGGTCTTGGTATTAATAGAATCGTTTTGGTTACGCAGGCTTATCATATGCCGCGGGCGGTGATGGAATTTCGTAAGGCCGGTTTCCAGGTGTTGCCCGCGCCAACCGCATTTATAGGCGGAGCTTCTGAATTGACGCTATTCGATTTTTTGCCCTCGCCGGCCGCCTTGGCGAATAGTTTTTTATTGGCGCATGAACAATTAGGTATGTTTTGGTACCGGATTCTATCTTCGGATTAAGTTTGAGGCTTTGTCGGCTAACATGAAAATACTCCATACGCTTTATTTGACTTGGCTTTTAATCGGGTTGAATAGCCCTGTTTTTGGAGGGGAGAGTAATTTGCCGGATATGCTGCAACGTATCAAACCCGCCATTGTGGCGGTAGGCACTGTTATGCCTACCCGAAATCCCCGGGCTGTATTTCTTGGGACGGGCTTTGCGATTGCCGATGGACGTCAGATTATTACCAATGCGCATGTGGTGGGCAAAGAACTGGATGCGGCCCATCTTGAACAGTTCGCCGTGTTTTTTCGTCAGGATGAGCGCGAGCATATGCTGATTGCGGATTTAACGGCGATCGATCAAGAGCATGATTTGGCGATACTACGCTTGCAGGACGGCAAATTGCCCGCGCTTGAAATCGGCGATTCCGGGAGAGTCAAGGAAGGCCAGTTGTTTGCCTTTACCGGATATCCGATAGGGATGGTGCTGGGACTGTATCCCGTTACCCATCGCAGCATTATTTCGGCCATATCGCCCAATGCCATTCCTGTAATCGCCAGCCGGCAGTTAAACGTCAAAATGATAAAAAAGCTGGCAACCCCTTATGAGGTATTTCAATTGGATGCCACGGCTTATCCCGGCAATAGCGGCAGCCCCTTGTACGACATCGACAGCGGAAAAGTGGTAGGCATCATCAATAAAGTCTTTGTGCAAGGCAGCAAGGAAAATGCTCTTAGCAATCCGAGCGGTATTTCGTATGCCATACCTTCAGAGCACATCAAACAGCTTTTAAATCAAAAAAGCATTCAATAAATCATTCGTACACACAGACCGGAATGGGAACCGCAGCATGATTAGAATTTTTCGACACTATATCTCGACCGCCTACTTGTGGTTAATGGCCGTGGAATGGATGGTGTTTTATTCGGCCATGCATTGGGGGGCCGCGGTCAGGTTTTTGTATACCTCTTCCTGGTATACCCAGGAAGAAATGTTTTGGGCATCGATGGTCTTTTCCTGCGTCTTTACCCTATGTTGTTCATCGATCGGTTTGTATCGGAAAACCTTGGATAGGGAAGAGTACAACCTGCTGGAAAGAATCAATTACAGTTTCGTCGTGGCTGTTTTTTCTTTGGTATTAATTTATTACAGCGTGCCCGAATTAATGTTGGCCCGTAGCGTATTGATTTCCGCTATTCTGTTTTCGTTTGTCGGCATGTTGCTGACCCGGTACTTTTTTTATCGATTTATCAATCTGGATAATCTGAAACGAAAAGTATTGGTTATCGGCAGCGGCCAGAAAGCCAGCGAGTTGGAGATTGTGAATTCCAGTTTTGTGTATCGCGGTTTTGAAATCGTCGGTTACATTGCCTTGGATGACGACGTGATTTCGGTTCCGGATCCCGTCTGGCTGAACGAAAGTCTGACGTTGGCCGATGTGGTTAATCAATATAAAGTGGACGAAATTGTGATTGCGGTGGATGACCGGCGCAAAAGGTTGCCGGTTGACGATCTGCTGGATATCAAGATGTCGGGTATTATCGTGATGGATTTACAATCTTTTTACGAGAGAGAGCAACGGCTGGTGTTTCTGGAAGCCTTGAGTCCGAGCTGGCTGGTGTTTTCGGATGGATTTGTCAATACCGGGACCCGGCCGCTGGTCAAGCGCAGCTTTGATGTGCTGGCCAGCATTTTGTTACTGTCTGTCAGTTGGTGGTTGATGTTGTTCACCGCAATCGCCATTTATATCGAGAGCGGTTTTGGGGCGCCGGTACTGTATCGGCAAACCCGGGTGGGGTATCGCAATCAACCTTTTCAGGTGATTAAATTCCGCAGCATGCGGGTCGATGCGGAAAAAAACGGCGCTCAATGGGCCAGCGAAACCGACAACAGGGTAACGCGGGTCGGCAAAGTGATACGTAAGTTTCGTATAGACGAGTTGCCGCAATTGTTTAATGTGTTGAAAGGCGATATGAGTTTTGTGGGCCCCCGCCCCGAGCGTCCGGAGTTTGTGGAGGGCTTTGTAAAAAGCATTCCCTATTATGCCGAGCGCCACCGGGTAAAACCGGGTATAACCGGCTGGGCGCAACTGTGCTATCCCTATGGCGCGAGCGAGCAGGATACCTGGCAAAAGCTGCAATACGATTTATATTATGTCAAAAACTACAGCTTGTTTCTGGACATGACCATCATGCTGAGTACCGTTGAAGTGGTGTTGTGGGGTAAAGGCGCCCGCTGATTAATTGATGGCGACTTTGACGTTGACTTCCAAACCGATGGGAACTTGCATGTCACCGTCCGGTTCCACAAAGATCTGAATGACGTCTATATCTTTACGCTCTGTTGCCGTTTTGGCAAAAACGGTTTTTTTACCCATGATTTGCTTGACCAAACTGACATGGGCGGGAATTTCCCTATCGCCTAAGCCCCTGCCGAAGATCAATGCCTTCTGGCCTTCTTTCAGCGCCAAGGCATAGTTTTCATCGATTTCGGCCCTGACGCGCAATTGGGCCATATTGCCCAACAATACGGCCGGCTCGGGGCTGCCCACCGAAAATGTCGATTCGCCCACGCGCAGAATGGTCTCCAAAACCGTACCGTCTATAGGGGCGGTCAAGTAAGTTTCCGCCAGTCGGCGTTGGGCGGCTTGTAACTGCGCTTCCGCGACGGATACTTGGGCTTGCGCCACTTGTTTGTCGACGTCCCGGACGAAATGGGTCAAAAAACGTGTCTCGGCATGCAAGCGGCGGCTATCCGCTTGTTTCAACTTGGCATTGGTTTCGGCCAGATCGCGCTCATCTTCGGAGGCGTATTTGTTATTCCGTAAGTGTTCTATGCGATCCAGTTTACGGCTAGCATACTCGGCGTCCAGGGTAGTAACCTGCTGGGCATGTTTTTTAGCTTCAATTTCATAGGGGTTGACACCCGCTAACACTTTATCCAATTCCGCTTTAGCCGCCAGCAATTGGCTTTCGGCCACGGTCACCGCGGTTTGTTCCTCGCGATTCTGTTGCATTGCCAGTATGTCGCCGGATTTGATCTGTTGGCCGATTTGAACGTGGTATTCACCGAGTATGCCGGGATGTTTAAAAGCCAGCCTACGAACCTCGCTGGCGGGTTCCACATAGCCGATGCCCTGAATCCAGCGTTGTTCGGCCGAGACGGCGGGACTTAAAACTAAAAAAGATAACAACAGGTAAGCGTAGCGTTGCATGCTAATATCCTGGCGGGTTGTAGTTAAGGTTGAGTATAGAAGATGTTTTCGGCGGCGGCCGTTTGCGCTTGTTCCGATAGGATGCCGTCGGCGATTGATAATATCCGGTCGAACAATGGCAGCATGCGGGTGTCGTGAGTGACCACCACGAGCACGGCTTTTTCCATTCTGGCCTGTTCCAAGAGCAGTTCGACGACCGTTTTGCCGGTATTCCAGTCCAGTGCCGCTGTAGGCTCGTCCGCCAGGACGATGGATGGGCGGTGCAATAATGCCCGGGCAATAGCGACCCGTTGGCGTTGCCCGCCGCTCAGCTGCGCCGGGTGTTTATACCGCATGGCTTTTAATTCAAGGCGATGCAGCAAGCCATCCAACCGCTGCTTAATATCGTCATCTTGCATGCCGGCATTGCGGCCTACGATGGCAAGATTTTCCTCGATGGTTAAAAAAGGCAGCAGTTGCGCATGTTGAAAAATAAAGCCCAGTTTTTGCCGCCTGACTTCCGTCAGGCTGCTTTTGTCGGAAAAGTTTACGGTATCATCGGCGATTAATAATTGACCCTCGCTGGGCGCCAGCAAACAGCCTAAAATCGACAACAGCGTAGTTTTACCCGATCCGGAAGGGCCGACCAAAACGGACGCCTGGCCTTCAAAAAACTCAAGATCGACACGTTTCAAAACCAGCTCGACGATGTCGCCCGTGCCGTAACTTTTGGCAATGCCCTTGCAGGTCATAATGCTTTTCATCCGTGAAACACCATGACGGGATCCAGCTTAAAAATAGCCCGTATCGAAAACCAGGATGCGGCGATACAACATAGCAGGGAGAAAACGACCAAACCGGTGGATACCAAGGGCGTGGTTTCGAGCGGAATGGGCGTGCTGGCGGACGCATTGCAGGCCAGGATAAATAAAATGGAACCGGTAATAATGCCCAGCCCGCCTAGACTCAGGCTTTGCGTTAAAACGATCCGCCGTAATGTTTTCTGATGAAAGCCCAGTGCCAACAGGGTGGCGTAATTGCCGAGATGGTCCTGGGTAATGGCAAACAAAGTCTGACTCATGATCACCGCGCCAACCAGCAAGCCCAGCGCGGCGGTAATGATTACCGTTATCCCTACCCCGGTTTCCAGCATCCAATATTTGACCGAGCGTTCGGCGAATTCGGCGGTGGTCAGCACTTCGACGTTGGCTACTTCCCGGGCAATCCGATCGCGGATCACGCCCGGGTCAACGCCAGGTTCTACCTTGGCTAAAACAAAAGCAATTTCTTCATCTTTATAATACGGCGAATATTTCAAGGCATTTTCGATGGACGTAAACACAAAAGGCGCGGCGGTAAAGGTTCTGACGCCTCTGGATACGCCGCCTAAAATGACTCTATTCCCCTCTATTTCCGCTTCGTCGCCCAGTTCGCGGAGCCCCAAAACATCGTAAGAAAGTTCGTCGATAATCACGGTTTCAGGTTGTTCGATATTGTCTATATGGCCGGATATCAGTTGCCAGGGGCCGCCGGCGTGACTGCTGTCCAAACCCACGATTTCAACATTAATGCGTTTGCCGGCGGGGTGTTGCCAGGTAGCCCAACCCATCAGCATGCCTTCCGCCCAAACAACACCGGGAACGCTGCTAACCTGTTGTACGCGATGGCGGGGAATGGCGGTGCCGTAATCGAAGGCGCGAGTTTCTTCCGCCATGACCCAAATGTCGACACCGGCATGGCGAATGATGGCGCTATTGGTGTTGATCCAGCCGACCAGCAGGCCAATTTGCGCGGCCGCCAGAAAGAACGCAATAGCAATGCCTATCACCGTCATGGCGAAGCGCAAATGGTTATGAAAAAGCATTTGGGTTGCAACGGGGATGACGACGGTGTTCATACGTAAATGATGATTTCTTTAGATTTAAAGAGGCTATCTGAATTAACGACTAAAATTTACTGTCCGTTAGAATTAGGTTTCTTCCCGAGAAAAAGACAGAATTCATCTTGAGAAATCAATCTAAACAAGTTGACAGTATAGCAAAATACACAGTACAAACCCTGGCACATTAATCAGGAGCATGGCGATGACAGAATTTAATTATCAGCAGGCATTTTCTCGCAATATCGGCTGGGTAACTGAACAGGAGCAGCAAGTTCTAAGATGTAAAAAAATCGCCATTGCCGGTTTGGGCGGAGTCGGTGGTAGTCATCTGCTGACGTTGTCCCGGCTAGGGATAGGCGCTTTTCATATCGCCGATTTCGATAAATTCGAGTTGCCGAATTTTAATCGCCAGGCAGGCGCAACCGTTTCCCATCTTGATAGACCCAAAACCGATGTGTTGGCGGAAATGGCCCAAGACATTAACCCCGAGCTTCAAATAAAAAAGTTTCCTGATGGCGTTACAATAAATAACCTGTCGGAATTTTTTACAGGTGTCGATTTGTATGTCGATGCGCTGGATTTTTTCGCGTTTGAGGCCCGGGAAATGGTGTTTGCTTACTGCGCGGAGCAGGGTATTCCCGCCATCACGGCGGCGCCATTAGGCATGGGAACCGCCGTATTGAATTTTTTACCGGGCAAAATGACCTTCGAGGAATATTTTCGGCTCGAGGGGAAATCGGAAACCGACAAAATTTTGCATTTCTTGTTGGGCTTGTCGCCTGCGATGCTGCAGCGCGGGTATTTAGTGGATCTAAATAAAGTAGATTTTATTAATCACAAGGGGCCATCTACACCCATGGCCTGTGAAATGTGTGCAGGAGTTGCTGCCACGCAGGCGTTGAAGATTTTGTTAGGGCGAGGGAAAGTGCTAGCGGCGCCATGGGGGCTGCAGTTTGATGCGTACGAGATTAAGTTGGTTAAAACATGGCGTCCTGGCGGTAATAATCACTTCATCCAGCGTTTTGGAATTGCCATCGCCCGCCGCCAATTTATGAAGTTGACCTATTAGAAGTCTTTGAAAAAGTCTCTTTCTATAAAATTACTTGATTTTTATATTTGTGGTGCATCCTGTTAATGTTATTCGATAATAAAGAGGTGGTTATGCGATTGTTTGAGTTTGGCGATTTGGATGGTGTTTCAAATCTTTATCATATTTATTTGAGGGAGTATTTGGTTTTTTTTTATAAGGTTTTTGGATACTACAAGTTATGGGTGCCAAGTTTTTCTAATTTTATTAAAAGGGTAGGTAAAAACAAATATTTAGAGTGTTGTTCTGGTGCAGGCGAGCCTTTGACGTTGATTGATTCGCAATTGGATAAAAACGAAGTTGGTCTTGTTAATTATCTTTTAAGCGATATTAGACCTAATCCAGACGTCGTTAATAAATTTAATCAGAATCAACTGTCTAGGTTTCGTTATATTGAAAATCCAGTGGATGTGACTCAAGATTTGGATAAGTTCGATTGCCCTAAAATTTTCATAAATTCATTTCATCACTTTTCAAAAAAACAGGTCGAAAAAATATTGATTAATAACTTTAAAAACAAGAATGAAATAGTAGTGTTGGAGTATGTAAGTAACTCATTGTTAGGGTATTTGTCCATGACCGTTGGGCCGCTTGTCGTGTTTCTTACGCTGCCTTTCCTTGTTAAGTTGCGACATTTGCCTATAATGGCGCTCTTTACTTATGTTTTTCCTTTGTTTCCATTGATGATGCTCTGGGATGGAATTGTGTCGTGCTTACATGAGCATTCAGTTGAAGATTTGAAACAAATCGTAAATAAACTTGGTTTGGATATTGAGATTTCTGCGGAAAAAAAACGGAGTATGTTGTATCCAGCCGGCGTTTCATTTTTAACGATTACTTTTCCGGAATAATGTGGTTGACTATATTTTTTAATTAATGATGGTAACCCCCCGGCTGTGCCGGG
>NZ_JANIBK010000058.1 GCF_024505165.1 Methylomonas rivi | reverse complement strand
TTAAAAAGTAATCAATCGAATTCCTTCTGTTTTTAAACTCAAATAATGATTTTCTTAAAAGGCCTTCAACAAAGTGGTCATAAAGTCGAGAGTTTTTTGAAGTAGTAGTATCAAGATCGATATGTCTATTATTAATGAATTCGGATAAATAATTTAACCCAAAAACAAATTCTTGAGAGTCATTTAGATACCTGATGTTTGTTGCGTGAATGCAACCGCTTTCAATGATTCCCTTAAATCCACTGATACTTGTATAGTGATATAAGGCTCGTACGTCTTTTGTCATGACTTTGGTAGTCCTAGATTTAATGCCCAATGTTGGCAAATTTTCCCGCCGTATCAAATTAGGGTCGTAGGATGTGCTGAACGAAGTGAAGCGCATCGTTCGCGACAGATGCGCCTCCTAACGTCGGCGGCATCCTACAATAGAACTTGATACCCAAAATACAAATTTATCCAACCACTTTTCTTCGCGCGACGGGTTTAACCCCCTGATGCCGCGCCGAGCACCGGAGGGTTTGAGCGGATCAGCCCGCAGGGGCGATGCAAGGATGCATCGCGTTTTACGCAGGGGCTGGGAAGCCCCTTCGGAAAACTCCGTTCAAAGCCTTCGGAGCGCAGGACTCAAGCGGCATGGGGTGCCGTTTTCTTTGGGTACTTTCTTTTGGGCAAGCAAAAGAAAGTACCTCGGCTGTCGGGCTGAGACCCGACATTAAAATAAAGCCGTCGCGCTAGCGACACAAAGCCCCTCTCCCACAAAGGGGAGAGGGAGCTGAAAACCTAGCAAAAACAAAACCTCATGTCGCCCAAATCCTCGGCGCACAAACCGCCTTCCCAACAACATCAACCCTCACCAATCCCCAAACCTTCTCAAAAAAACCCTTCAACAAATCCGCCCGCCTATCCAAGCCCCGACAAATCAACAAACCCTCAATCAAGGTCACCCCGCGATTAGCCTCGTCACCAATCAATTCCTGTGCCGCCGCCAACTGCCAAGCCGTAGCCGGATAAACAAACAGCGTCCCGCATGCCGAATGCCCAAACAAACCCCAGCGGGCTTGAAACGCTTCCGCATCCAGGCGCAAGCGTTCCAGGTAAAGCAAGCGCCCGGCGTAGCTGATGCGCCAGTTTAAGTTGGCGGTGCCGTTTTCGAAGCCTTCGCCGGCAGCCGGGCGGCCCAAGGCTAATATTTCCCAGCCGATGAAGTGGGCCTGATCGGCCAAGTCGATACTCATGGTCGAATTTAACCGCGCACCTTCGTAAACAATCGTTTCCTGCGGCAGCCATTCCAGGCTGGCGTTTTCGGCGACCTGGAGATTCACGTTCTGCCGTGCCTCGCCGCCGCCGCTGCGGTAAAACTTGCCGGCGGCCGGGGTGGTGATCAGCGCCTGCGCATCCGGTTCGACAGTGGCGGTTATGCTTAACTGATCGCCGGCCACGATGCCGCCGGGTGGGTGCAGCAAGTACACATGACAGACGCCGCCTTCCGGATAGAAGGGGCGTTGCACGGTCAACGGGCCGCGATGTTCGCGTTTGGCCAATACGGTTTTGTCGCCGCGTTGTGCAAAGCCCAAACTCAATTCCGCTTCCCATGCCGATGAAGCGTTTATGGCATCAGAATTGGGTGAGACAGCGAAGTCTGGGCGCATGGCGTTGAGGTGGTTTATTTACAGTTATTAGCCTTCGGCGCGAGGGCTGTTTTCAATTTAATAGCGGGTCGAGCCGGGATAGAACTTATCCGGCGCCGAGCTATGTGCACTATAACCGGCCCAAGCACCAAACCCAAAATCAATGCGCCAATCAGCGGCGCCGGTAGATATGGAATTTCCAATACCGGATGGATTAATGCGCGGGTCAATTGCAGGATGTTGCCGCCTTGCATCATGGCCTCGTGACTGTCGTGTGCTTCGCTGCGCATCGACCAGACCAAAAGCAAGGCGCCGAAAGCCGATAGATATTTTTCAGAATTCATCATAAGTTCCCCCAATGGATTTAATTGCGTTTACACCGTCAAATACCGCTTCACCATGTCATCCGCCAGTTCGTTCATCGCCCCCACCGCCACGTGCCGCCCCCGGTCCATGATGCAGAACTGATTGGCGACCTTGCGCGCAAACGGCAGTTTTTGTTCCACCAGCAACACCGTTACACCCAGCTCTTTGTGGATGCGGTCGATGGCCTGATGGATTTCGCCGGCTTCCGGTTTGGGTATCGGGGTGGCCACGCCGCGCGATTTGTTCAAGCGAATAATCACGTCGCCGATTTCGCTGACGATATTGGGTTGTATGCCTTCGGTCGGTTCGTCCAGAATCAGCAACCGGGGCTGTAGTACCAGCGCCCGGCCTATGGCCAGTTGTTGTTGCTGGCCGCCGGACAGGTCGCCGCCGCGCCGTTTCAGCATTTGTTTCAACACCGGGAAAATCTCGAAGATATGGTCGGGGACCTTTTTGATGCCGTGTTTGTTGGCGGCGCGCAGACCGGTTTTCAGGTTCTCTTCCACGGTTAGCAGCGGAAAAATTTCCCGGCCTTGCGGCACGTAGCCTATACCCAGTTCGGCGCGCGATTCGGCCTTGGCTTTGGCCAGTTCCACACCGTCGAAGTTTATGCTGCCATCCTGTACCGGGATCAGGCCCATGACGGCTTTCAACAAGGTGGTTTTACCGACGCCGTTGCGGCCCATCAGGCAGACGCAGGCGCCGGCCGGTACCTGTAAATCAAGATCCCACAGGGTGTGGCTGGCACCGTAAAATTGTTGTAATGCGCTGATGTTTAACATTATCCCCCCAAATAAACCTGAATGACGCGCGGGTCGTTTTGCACTTCGTCCATACTGCCTTCGGTCAAAACCGAGCCTTCGTGCAATACCGTCACCTTGCGGGCGATGCTGCGGACGAACTCCATGTCGTGCTCGACCACCACGATGGAATGCCGGCCTTGCAGCGACAGCAACAATTCGGCGGTACGCTCGACTTCCTGGTGGGTCATGCCGGCGATGGGCTCGTCGACCAGCATGACCTTGGGTTCCTGCATCAACAGCATGCCGATTTCCAGCCACTGTTTCTGACCGTGCGACAGGATGCCGGCCAATTGATTTTTCAGGCCGGCCAAACCGATCAACAGCATGACTTCCTGTATCCGCTCGCATTGCTCGCCGTTCAGTTTGCTGAACAGAGTCGGCCAGGTGCGTTTATCGGTTTTCAGGGCCAGTTCCAGGTTTTCGAACACCGTCAAGGCATCGAACACGCTGGGTTTTTGAAACTTGCGGCAGATGCCGGCCTGGGCGATGGCGGGTTCGTCCATCTTCAGCAGGTCTATGGTCTGGCCGAAAAATACCTCGCCGGTATCCGGGCGGGTCTTGCCGGTAATCACATCCATTAAAGTGGTCTTGCCGGCGCCGTTGGGGCCGATCAGGCAGCGCAGTTCGCCGTCGTCGATATACAGCGATAAATGATTCAGCGCCCGGAAACCGTCGAAGCTGACGCTGACATCTTCCAGGTACAGAATCGGGCCGTGGCGGGTGTCGACTTCGCCGTCCAACGGCAGGCTGGCGCCGGATTCTTGAGTAATGTTGGCCGTGATCATCATGCCGGCTGCTCTCCGCTAGCGTTAAGGGTGAGGTTGGGTTTGATTCGGCGATGCAGCAAGCCGACGATGCCGTCGGGCAGCAACAGCGTCACCAGAATAAAGGCGCCGCCCAGGCAAAACAGCCAGGCGTCCGGCATCAAACCGGTCAGTACGGTTTTGGCGTAATTCACCAGCACCGCGCCGATAATGGCGCCGTACAGGGTGCCGCGTCCGCCGACCGCCACCCAGATGACGATTTCCAGCGAATTCAGCGGCGAGAATTCGCTGGGGTTGATGATGCCGACTTGCGGCACATACAGCGCGCCGGCCAGGCCGGCCAGCATGGCCGCGAATACGAACACCCATAGTTTGAACAATTCCACCCGGTAGCCCAAAAAGCGCACCCGCGATTCCTGGTCGCGGATCGCGGTTACCACCCGGCCCAACTTGCTACCCACGATCCAGCGGCACAACAATAGCGCACCGATCAGACTCGAGCCGGTCAGCAGCAGCATCATGGAACGTACCGCTTCCGATTGAATATTGAAACCCAGGATGTCTTTAAAATCGGTCAAGCCATTGTTGCCGCCGAAGCCCATTTCGTTGCGGAAAAAAGCCAGCAGCAAGGCATAGGTCAAGGCTTGGGTGATAATCGACAGATAAACCCCGGTGACGCGGGAGCGGAAGGCCAGCCAGCCGAATACGAATGCCAATATCCCCGGCGCTAAAAATACCATCAGCATGGCAAAACCGAAGTTTTCGAAGCCGTACCAATACCAGGGCAGTTCGCTCCAGTTCAAAAACACCATGAAGTCCGGCAGTTCCGGGTTGCCGTACACGCCGCGAGTGCCGATCTGCCGCATCAGATACATGCCCATCGCATAGCCGCCCAAGGCGAAGAAAGCCCCTTGGCCCAGCACCAGGATGCCGGCATAACCCCATACCATATCCAGCGACAGGCCCAGCAGCGCAAAGCACAGGTATTTGCCGATCAGCGAAACCGAATAGGCGGAAAAATGCAGCGGCGAATCTGCGGAGGTAATCAGATTGCAGAAGGGGATGATCAGCGTCACCGCCGCCAGCGCCATCAACACCGAGGCGTAGGTTTTGTCTTGTTTTAAAAAGTTCATATCGGTTCCGTCGCGTTGTGTGGGGGGATTCCCCGCTGTTGATATCTGTTCCGCGTGGGCACTTGGCGTGCCCACCCTACGTGTTCAGTAGGCCGGAATAAGCCGATAGGCGTTTCCGGCGAAAACCGGACTGACTTGCCGGAAACGCTACGCTTATTCCGGCCTACAGTTAACGTGTTTAACCATCCGCCGCCCGGCCTTTTTGCGGGAACAGGCCACGGGGTTTTTTCTGGATGAACAAAATGATGAACACCAGCACCAGAATCTTGGCCAATACCGCGCCGGCGTAAGGTTCCAGAAACTTATTGGCGATACCCAGCGAGAAACCCGCTACCAGCGTGCCGAACAGATTACCGACCCCGCCGAACACCACCACCATGAAAGAATCCACGATGTAGGCCTGACCCAAGTTCGGGCCGACGTTGGTAATCTGGCTCAAGGCCACCCCGGCCACGCCGGCAATGCCGGAACCCAAACCGAAGGTCATCGCGTCCACCCGCGCGGTTGGTATGCCCATGGCCTTGGCCATGCCGCGATTTTGCGCCACCGCCCGTACTTCCAGGCCCAGTTTGGTGCGCTTGAGGATTTGCAGCAGGGCGGTAAATACCAGCAGGCAGAAGACCAGGATGTAAAAGCGGTTCCAGGTCAGCGATAAAAAATCGTTGATTTGCCAGGAGCCGCTCATCCAGTCCGGCGTCGACACGCTGCGGTTCAGCGGCGAGAAGATGGAACGCACGCTTTGTTGCAGAAATAAACTGACGCCGAAGGTGGCCAGCAGGGTTTCCAAGGGCCGGCCGTACAAAAAACGGATGATGCCGCGTTCGATCGCCACCCCCACCAATGCGGCGACCAAAAAGGCCATCGGGATCGACAAAATCAATGCCGTGCCTAAGTAGTTGGGCAGCAGTTGCTGCATCACATAAGTGGTGTAGGCGCCCAGCATCATCAGTTCGCCGTGCGCCATGTTGATAACGCCCATTACCCCGAAGGTGATGGCCAGGCCGATGGAGGCCAGCACCAGCACCGCGCCCAGACTGAGACCGAAGAAAACCGTTTCGATGGCGGCGTAGTTTTGCAAGCGGCTTTCGATTTTTTTCACCGCCGCCTTGGCCTGTGCCGCCACTTCGGGATCGGCCACCGCGTCCGGTTCGGCCAGTTCCCGTAAACGGTTATAGGCACTCTGATTGTTGATGTTTTTCAGCGCCTCGATAGCGGCCAAGCGGGCCGGTTTATCGTCGCTATTGATGTCTTGCAGCCATAATGCTTCCTGAATCGCCGCCAAAACGGCGGCATCGCGTTCCTTTTCCAAGCGTTTGCGCAACATTTGCAGGGCCTTGTCGTCGGCATCCTTGGCAATCGCCTTGACGGCTTCGAGCCGCATATCGGCGGAATCGGCATTCAGTTGCAAACCGCCGACGGCCTTGCGCAGTACGCTACGCAGTTTGTTGGTGAGATTAAGTTTGCCGACCGCGTCGCGCTCCACATCGGCCAGTACCGCCTTGCCGTCGAATGGGTCCCGCAGGTTGTAACCCTTGGCGCTTTCGCTGGCGATCACCAGACGCGAATCGGCCTTCCAGTCCATCAGTTGCCCATCCTGCAGCGCTTGCAGCAGTTTCAAGTTACGGCCGTCTTCTCCCAATTGCTCGATGGCCTGTTCGCGCTCGGCCATGCTGCCGATACGCAGTTGCTCCAAGGGCTGCGGCAATGTATCCGCGGTTTCCTGCGCCGCCGCGTTGACGCAGAAGGCTAAAAAAAACATAAGCCATAGCGTGGCCCATGTTTGCGGTAAAAGCGATTTGAAAACAGCGCCGTTACGCCGTAACGAACCGGCAACCGGCTCGGATATGGGCAGTGTTTTTAAATCGTTTTCGAAGTGGTTTGTCGTCATCGTCATGTCCTGGTGAAATGAGCGTTCGGCTTGCCGTTAGCGCCAGCCTAAGTCCTGTCTTTATCCTTACTTCCACCCTTGGAGTTTTAAAGTCCGGGGTAGGGTGGGCACATCGTGCCCACCGGTTAAACGGCTTAGTAATTTTGGCCTGAACACTTTTTGGTTTTGGTGTTGTAATTGCCGCAGCTGATCGGTGCGGTCCAGTCGGCGATGATGGGTTTGCTTTCCGGCAGGTAGTCGGACCAGGCGTCGCCATCAACCACCTTATTGGTTTGCCAGACCGTGACGAATTGGCCGTCGTCCTGAATCTCGCCGATCAACACCGGTTTGCTGATGTGATGGTTAGGCAACATTTTGGCGATGCCGCCGGTCAGGTTGGGGAACTCGACGCCGATCAAGGCTTTTTGTACCGCATCCGGGTCGGTGGTGCCTGCTTTCTCGACCGCTTTCACCCACATGTTGAAGCCGATGTAATGCGCTTCCATGGGGTCGTTGGTGACGCGTTTGGGGTTTTTGATGTAGTCCTTCCATTGTTGGATGAAGGCGGCATTTTTGGTGGTGTCCACGCTCATGAAGTAGTTCCAGGCCGCTAAATGTCCAACCAACGGCTTGGTGTCCATGCCGGACAATTCTTCCTCGCCGACCGAGAATGCGACCACCGGAATGTCTTGCGCCGATACGCCCTGGTTACCCAATTCCTTGTAGAAAGGAATATTGGCGTCGCCGTTGATGGTGGACACCACGGCGGTTTTCTTGCCGGCCGAGCCGAATTTTTTGATATCGGCGACGATGCTTTGCCAATCGGAATGGCCGAATGGGGTGTAGTTGATCATGATGTCCTTCTCTTTGACGCCCTTGGCTTTCAAGTACGCTTCCAGAATTTTATTGGTGGTGCGCGGATAAACGTAGTCGGTGCCGGCTAGAATCCAGCGTTCCACTTTTAAATCGTTCATCAAATAATCGACGGCCGGAATCGCTTGCTGATTGGGCGCCGCACCGGTGTAGAACACGTTTTTGGAGGATTCTTCGCCCTCGTATTGCACCGGGTAAAACAGGATGCCGTTCAGTTCCTCGATAACCGGCAACACGGATTTACGCGATACGGAGGTCCAGCAGCCGAAGATCGACGCCACCTTGTCCTTGGTCAGCAACTCGCGGGCTTTTTCGGCGAATAACGGCCAGTTCGAGGCCGGGTCGACCACCACCGCTTCCAGTTTTTTGCCCAACAAACCGCCTTTTTTGTTTTGTTCGTCGATCAGCATCAACATGGTGTCCTTCAGCGTAGTTTCGCTGATAGCCATGGTGCCGGACAGCGAGTGCAGCACGCCGACCTTGATGGTGTCTTCTTCGGCGCGTGCCGAGCCGGCAGTAGCCAACAGCGCGGCGGACAGCGCCGCGGCGGTTGCCAGTTTATGGAAGGAATTGCTTAGTATTTTCATCGTTATAGTCCTATGTCGGGAAGAAATCTTGGCGATATGCCGCCGGTTTTGCGTAGGGTGGGCATCTAGGCGATGCCCACCCTACGCTTAGATTTGCCATTGGAAACCGAGCATCATTTGGCTGACGCTTTCGCCGGCGGCGGTGGATTTGTAGTTGAGGCCCTTGGTCAGCAGGTCGCCGTATTGGTAGCTCAAGGTGATTCTGGCGTTGTGGCCGTCGATGACGTAGTTGACGCCGCCTTCGTAGACTTCGCGGCTGGCGCTGGCGTGGGGTTCGACGTTAACGTAACGCAGGTAAGGCTGAAATTGGCCGATGCCGACTTTTTGCGGAAACAGGTACATGGCGCTGGCGTCGAAAGCATTGCCCTCGAACATGTCGAAACCGCCGCCGGCATCGCGAGAGGCCTGGCTATAGCCGTCGGAGATACCGTAGTTTTTGTACTCGCCGTTCACGGTCACCACGCCGCCGCCGGACAGAACTTTTTCCATCAACACATCCACGGTGGTGCCGCGAAAATTGCCGGAATCGGTGGTGATGCCGGCGCCGTCTTCCTGGTATTGGTTGGAAACGCCGACGGTTAAAATATCGCCACCGGTACCGTAATAGGTGCCGGAAGTGTAATAACCGGGGTTTTTCTCCACTTCCCAGAAGTTGTAGGCAAAGCGTTGTGCGTACAGGATGTTGTCGTTGACGTTGGCACCGCCGCGCAAGCCGCGAAAGAAACCCACCGCGTATTGGAAGCGGCCGTTGAACGCCGCGCCCCAGAACGTGGCGCCATCGTCACGGCCGAAGGAACCGGCCGAGGTGCCGTCGGATTTGATCACCACATTGTAATCGGCCGGTTCGAACGGGGTGCCGGCAGAGAAAATGTTGTATACCGCGCTGTAAAAAGGACCGTTCATTTCCCGGCGTTCGGCGGGCACCAGCATCCGGCCCACCCACAAGTTCGCGTAAGGGGTGATTTCGAATTTTCCGATCGCATCCAGCACCCGCACCTCGCCGCCGTTGCCGCAAGTTTGGCAGTCGGTGTTGAATTCCACTTTCAGATATTTGTGGATCTGGCCGTTGATGTATAAACGGATGTTATCCAGATTGAAATCGTTGTTCCATTTCTCGCCGTTCGCCCCCGCCGCGCTGTCCTGGGCCCGGAAGCTGGTACGCAAGCCGGCGCCGACGCTGACCCATTTTGTGTCGTCGATTTTGAACGTCGCGCCCGCCGTCGCATCGCTGCCGTAGCCCATCGTCAACGCGGTTACCGCCAATCCGGTCAATAGCCGGTTTTGCCGGCTCCCTGCTGTCTGTTGCTTAAACCCATTCATCATGTATCCCCTATCTGGATTGAAACCTGCCATGACCGGACGGCCTTGGCGTTTAAAAACTTCGGGACAGATTTTTGAATTTGTTCACGCTTCCCACAATCGGGCGAATGACTGATCAGTTATTTGACGTATGGCCGTAAAATCCCGGCTTACGTACAGTGCGAAGCAACTTGGGGAGAATGAATATGAAGATTTGCTCTATAACGCGCGCCGCCCGATTGGGTATGTTGATCGGCGCTTTGATGTCGGCCAGCGCCTTGGCCGATACGCCGGTAGGCGGTGACAGTATCAACGCGATTCAATTCGAATTAGCGGATGAGAATCTGCAACAGTTCGGCTTTATGTTATCCGCGCCAGAGATTGCCGCCCGGGTGCGCGGCAATCTGGCGGAATGGGAATATCCGTTTCCGGAGCACGGGCCCTATAGCCATAGGCTGCAGGCCCAAGTCGGCGAGATCGTGCATGGCGACACGCCAGTGGGGTTTTCGTTTTCCAGCGGCAATTCCGATCCGCGGGCCATGGATTTTCAGAAGGCCGACGTGCTACCGGTCGAATGCGTATTTCGCCGCGGCGACAACGGCGCGGTGATCGCCGAAGCTAAATCCACCTTCAGCGCTCACGCGCTGAGTGCCGAGCACGGACAGGCGCACGTCACCGACAAACTGGTCGATCAAATCAGCACGGCTTGTTTGAATTTACTGGAAGACCTGCCGCGCCCGCAAAGCCAAACGCGCGTTCACACCAGTCTGTTTAAACCCAAATGGATGCCGGACGTGCGGGTGGAAGTGAAGGAAGTGCCGGTTGTGCCGGCCGGCGATGCGGCCGCCACGGCGATTAAACCGAATAATGTCGAGGTGAAGAAGGAAATTATTATTCATAATCAGGGGACGCCGGTGATATTTACGTTTGGGCATGAACGTAGGTAGGTATTGTGTCGCTGGGGCTACGGTTGTTTGAAGTCGGGTCTCGGCCCGACAGCCGAGGTACTTTTCTTTGCTCCGCCAAAGAAAAGTACCCAAAAGAAAGGCGGCACCATGCCGCGTTAATCCTGCGCGCCGAAGGCTTTGAACGGGGTTTTCCGAAGGGGCTTCCCAGCCCCTACGAAAAACGCGATGCATCCCTGCATCGCCCCTGCGGGCTATTCCGCTCAAACCCTTCGGTGCTCGGCGCGGCATCAGGGGAATAACCCCATCGCGTGAGAAAAGTTGGTCGATGATTTTGTAAGTCGTGTTTCGGATTATGTTGTAGGATGCTGCCGACGTTGGGAGGCGTATCAATCGCTATTGATACCGGTCACTTTGACTAGCATCGTAGGGTGGGCACATGCTGTTCGTGCCCACGCGGAATAAACCATAACGCTTGAATTAACCGTCACGACATAACCGCCGAAAACAATGTCCCGTTACCGCCGGTCGCAAACACCTGGTGCAACGTATTTTTTTACGGTGGTGACGTATCGGCGGCAAGCGATTTTGTGCGATGCGCCGATACGCGAGGCTTTGCGTAATGCGATTGCGGCGGTGCGGGCCAAACGGCCATTTACCATTAATGCATGGGTGTTGCTGCCGGATCATTTGCATACGATCTGGACCTTACCGCCCGGCGATGCGGATTTTGCCACGCGTTGGGCGGTGCTCAAACGGCGGGTGAGCGTGGCATGCGCAAACGAATATCGGCGGGCGGATTGGATTAATCCTTCGAAACAAAAACATCGGGAATCGACGATATGGCAGCGGGGGTATTGGAGCATTAAATCCGGGACGAAAACGATTTTACCCGGCATATGGATTACATGCATTTCAACCCGGTCAAGCACGGCTATTGTAAACAGGTTAAAGAATGGCCTTATTCGACGTTTCATCGTTATGTTGATCAAGGCGTTTATCCATTGGATTGGGGAGGCGGCAACGTGGATGATAATTTGGTTGCGGGGGAATGAGGTGTCCGCGTGGGCACGAAACAGCCATGTAGGCCGGAATAAGCGTAGCGTTTCCGGCGAAGTGGAACGCCAGAAACGCCTATCGGCTTATTCTGGCCTACGAATTTCGTTTTGTTGATTGACCCAAATCCGTCTGATAGCGGGAAGGTTTTCCTCCCGTTATTCCGCCCCGAGCATCACAGCTTTTGGCGAATAGGGCCCGATAGGGGAGCGGCATGGATACCGCTCGTTTTCGCAGGGCCAGGGATGGCCCTTCGAAAACCCTCGTCAAAAGCGACAAATTTGCCGGGAGAAAATTTGAACAGCCGATAGGCTGGCCCGCAGGGCGAAAACCACGGATGGTTTTCGTAAAAGCACAGGAATCAGGCGGAATCCGGGTGGCCTTTCTTTTGGTGACTTTTCTTTGGCCAAGCAAAGAAAAGTCACTCGGCTGTCGGGCCGAGACCCGACTTAAAAAGTCCGTCGCGTTAGCGACACCAAAAACCACATGAAATCTATCCACCAAAACATCACCAAAATTCGCCGCGACTACAACGCCCTGGTTGCCAACGAAACCCTGGAAGACTATGCGTTGCGGTTTGCGCCGCGCAGTTTCCGCAAGTGGTCGGAGTTCGAGGTGGCCAATACCGCGTTCGGCTCCACGTCGTTTTTGGTGCTGGAGGCCATCGGTGGGTTTTTATCCATCAATTACGGCTTTACCAATGCGTTTTGGGCGATTTTGATCGTGGGCATCGTGATATTCATCACCAGTTTTCCGATCAGTTATTATGCCGCCACCTATCATATCGATATGGATTTGCTGACCCGTAGCGCCGGCTTCGGCTATATCGGTTCCACGGTGACGTCGCTGATTTATGCCTCGTTTACCTTCACGCTGTTTGCGCTGGAAGCCTCGATCATGTCGTTGGCGCTGGAACTGTATTTCCATATTCCCTTATGGATAGCCCATATCGTTAGCGCGGCGATTGTGATTCCGTTGGTGACCTTCGGCATCACCACCATCAGCCGCATGCAGTTATGGACTCAGCCGCTGTGGTTGCTGTTGTTGATCGCGCCGTATGTGGCGGTGGCGATGCGCGAGCCGGAAGCGCTGCAAACCTTGGAAAGCTATTTCTGGATAGCCGGCAGCGGGCAGGGTTTCGAATGGTTGCTGTTCGGCAGCGCGGCCACCGTGGCGTTTTCCATGGTGGCGCAGATCGGCGAGCAGGTGGATTTTTTGCGTTTTTTGCCGGATAAAACCCCCGACAATAAGCTACGCTGGTGGACGGCGATGCTGACAGCAGGGCCGGGTTGGGTCGTCTTCGGCGTGATGCGCCAGCTGGCGGGGGCCTTGTTGGCGCATTTGGCGATACGGCACGGCATCGGCCCGGAGCACGCCCATGAGCCTACCCAAATGTACCTGGTGGCGTATAACGAGTTGTTCGAAAACCCGCAATGGGCCTTGGCGGTGACCACGCTGTTCGTGGTGCTGAGCCAGATCAAGATCAATGTCACCAACGCTTACGCGGGTTCGCTGGCCTGGTCCAATTTTTTCTCGCGGCTGACGCACAGCCATCCTGGCCGGGTGGTCTGGCTGGTTTTTAATGTATTGATCGCGCTGTTGTTGATGGAATTCGGCGTGTTCGGCGCCTTGGAAAAAGTGCTGGGGCTATTTTCCAATATGTCGATTGCCTGGATCGGCGCGGTGGCGGCGGAATTGATGATCAACAAGCCGCTGGGTCTCAGCCCCAAGATTATCGAATTCAAACGCGCCTATCTGACCGACCTGAATCCGGTCGGGATTATTTCCACCACGATTGCCTCGCTGATTTCCATACTGGCCTATGTGGGACTGTTCGGCGAATATCCCAAGGCTTTTTCGGCCTTCATTGCCTTGGGTCTGGCCTTTGTCGTGACGCCCAGCGTGGCCTGGCTGGCGCGGGAACGCCAATATCTGGCCCGCGACCGCGAAGCCGGTAACGCTCACTCACAGACTAAATGTTCGATTTGCGAAAACCACTTCGAGCACGAAGACATGGCCCATTGCCCGGCATATGCCGGCAGCATTTGTTCCTTGTGCTGCACGCTGGACGCGCGTTGCCTGGATGTCTGCAAGACCGGCTTCCGCTTCGAGGATTATCTGGAGCGGGTGGCGCTGCGCTTTTTGCCGGCGGCGATGAGCCTGAATGCGCGGCTGCGCCTGTTGCGTTTTGTGTTGATGTTTTCCTTTCTGTCGGTATTGACCGGCATTTTCGTCAGCATTATTTATTATCAGGATTTGTTGAGCGTACAGCAGAATCCGGCCGCCTTCGATTTGCTGCTTTATAATTTTTTTAAAATCTACGCAGCGTTGTTGGTGTTTATCGGCTTATGTACCTGGTTGCTGATTCTGAGCGCGGAAAGCCGGCGGGTGGCGCATGAGGAAACTGCCAAACAAACCCAGTTGTTGTTGCAGGAAATCGAAAACCACAAAAAGACCGACAGCAAGTTGCAGCAGGCCATGAAAATGGCGGACAGCGCCAATCAGGCCAAAAGCCGGTTTTTGTCCAGCATGAGCCACGAGATTCGCTCGCCGCTGAACAGCATTCTCGGCTATGCGCATATTCTGCATAACGACCCGGAAATACCGGACAACCGCAGACGGGCGGTGGAAACCCTGAAACGTAGCGGGGAGCATTTATGTTCGCTGGTGGAGGACATTCTGGATATTGCCCGCATCGAAGCCCGCAAGTTCGACCTAAAGTATCAACCCATTCACTTCCCGGATTTTATCGAACATCTGCAGCACAGCTTTCAGGCCCAAGCCGAACAGAAAGGCCTGTGCTTCAAATGCGAGTATGTCAATACGCTGCCGGAACGGGTGCGAGGCGACGAAAAGCGGGTAGGGCAGATTTTGATGAATTTGCTCGGCAATGCGGTCAAATTCACCGCGCGGGGCGAGGTGATATTGCGCATCGGTTATAGCGGCGGCGTGGCCAATTTTCAAGTAATCGATACCGGCAGCGGCATCGACGAAAAACAATTGCAGAATATTTTTCAGCCGTTTACCCGGGTGAATAATCCTACCGGTAACGCCGAGGCCGGCAGCGGCTTGGGTTTGACCATCAGCAAGATTATGACCGAGCTGATGGGCGGCGAGTTGACGGTGAAAAGCCGGCCCGGCGAGGGTTCCACTTTTAGCGTGCGGTTGTTGTTGCCGAGCCTCGGCGCCGAAGCCGAACCCAACGCCGATACCAAAATCGTCGGTTATCTGGGCCGCCGCCGCAAAATACTACTGGTGGACGACCAGCGCGAGCATAGGGAATTGTTGCTGGCCATGCTGGAACCCTTGGGGTTTTATTTAACCGAAGCCTGCTCGGGCGAAGAGTGTTTGCTCAAGGTCGCCGAAAATCCGCCCGATTTGGTTCTATTGGATATTTCCATGACCGGTATCAACGGCATCGAAACCGCGATTCAATTGCGCCAGCAAGGCTGGTGCATGCCGGTGGTTGTGTTAAGCGCCAATGCGTACCCGACCGACCGCCTCGCCGCCCTGAACGCGGGCTGCACGGATTTCCTCTCAAAACCCATTAACGTGGATGAACTGTTGGAAAAATTGAAAGTGCATCTGGTGCTGGAATGGCTATATCAGGACAAGCGGCCGGCCAAACCCCTGCCGGGTTCTACAGCCATAGAGGCGCCGCCGCTGTCACTGATGGAACCTTGCATAGCCTTGGTGCGTATCGGCGATATGCACGGTTTGAAACAGACGCTTGAACAACTGAGCGAAACCGAGCCGGACTACGCGGCGTTTTTCGCAAAACTCAAGGGACTGGCCAACGCCTTCCGGATAGCCGAGATCAGGAAACTATTGGATATGCCCGCCATACAGGAGACGCGACGATGATGGAAGCTTCCGTTCACAACGGCACGGTGTTGATAGTCGACGATACGCCGGGCAATCTGGCGCTGTTGTCGGATACCTTGGCGGACGCGCATTACCGGGTATTGGTGGCCATAGACGGCAGCGCGGCGCTGGAACAAATTCAATACGTCAAGCCCGACATCATTCTGCTGGATGTGATGATGCCGGGTATCGACGGCTTCGAAACCTGCGCCCGGCTGAAAGCCGATCCCGAGACTGCCGCCATTCCGGTGTTGTTCATGACCGGCCTCAGCGAATTGGACGACTTGTTGCGCGGATTCGGCGAAGGGGCGCTGGATTACATCGTCAAACCGATCCGGCCGGCCGAAGTGCTGGCGCGCATCGAGGTGCATTTAAGCCAAACCCGCAACCTGCGGCGCGCCGAACAATTGCTGGCCAATGGCGAATTTGCGGCCGTGGCGGTGGACGGCGTCGGGAGGATAGGCTGGCTGACGCCGGCCGCCGAAGTCTGGCTGGCCGACTTCAACGCCCGGCAAGGTTTGCAACAGGCCTGCCGGGTAAAGGATCTATTGCCCGGCAAAATGCTGGATTGGTTTCAAACTTGGCGGCAGGGCTCGGAGCGTACCCATGCCGAGTCGGACGAGCAGTGTCTGACGCCGGGGTTTACCGCCAGTATCCGCGCTTGCGAACATCCGGACGAATACATGCTGTTGCTGCAGCGCGATGAGAACAATGCCGAGTGGGACTTACAGGCTTTGCGTGGCAAGCTGAAACTGACCTTCCGCGAGGCGGAAATTCTGATGTGGATAGCCCGCGGCAAAACCAATAAAGAGATCGGCATCATCCTCAATACCAGTCCGCGCACCGTCAACAAGCATCTGGAGCATATCTTCGAAAAGCTGGGCGTGTCGACCCGCGCGGCGGCGGTGGCAATGGTGCTGGAGCGGAGCTGACGGCGCGGATCCGGCTTTGATTTGAAGTGGTGGAGAGAAGGCGAGCTCGGACCGGCCATGGAGCCGGAATCCGGCAAAAATGCCGCATCGAAAGATGGTGCCCAGGGACAGAATCGAACTGTCGACACGAGGATTTTCAGTCCTCTGCTCTACCGACTGAGCTACCTGGGCCCGTCAAGAGCCGCGCATTAAACAGGGTTATTGCGGTTAAGTCAACAATAAAAATGGATCCCTGGTTGTCCATGCTGTAGCGATGCGCCGGTTTTTAGAAAATGCTAGCCAAATCAAGCGGCACGCCGAGCCCGCGCTGCTGCCATGGCGCGTCCGCGCACAGGCTTCATGCGGGCGAGTTCGAATAAAGCGGCCTGCTGGACAGCCCAGGTCGTTTATGCAATTCTGTGCCACTTATTTTTGCTATGTAGATTCATTATGCAAGGTTTTACCGATATTGGCGGCCTCATCATCGACATGGACGGCGTGCTTTGGCACGGCGAGCAAGCGTTGCCGGGATTGACGGCATTTTTCGATACGCTGAGAGACTTGAAACTGCCGTTCGTTTTGGCTACCAACAATGCCAGTATTACCGCGGAGCAATATGTCGCCAAATTGTCCGGCATGCGGGTTGAAATCGGCATCCGGGAAATATTGACGTCCGGCATGGCCACGGCCTTGTATTTATCCGAGCGGTATCAACCGTCCGAAACACGGGTTTATGTGATCGGCAGCGCCGGTTTGAGGCAGCCTCTGCTGGATAAGGGTTTCATATTAGCCGGCGAACAGGAACCGGAAGCCGTGCAACTGGTCGTCAGCGGCTTGGATAAAACCTTGACCTGGGAAAAATTATGTAACGCCGCGCTGCACATTCAAGCCGGCGCCGACTTTTACGGCAGCAACGGCGATGTCACGCTGCCGACCGAGCGCGGTTTTCTGCCCGGCAATGGCGCGACTCTGGCGGCCCTTACCGCGGCAACGGGGGTTTCGCCCATCACTATCGGCAAACCGGCCCCCATTATTTATCAACAAGCATTGGCGATATTGTCGTTGCCTCCCGAACGGGTGGTGGCTATTGGCGATAGGCTGGATACCGATATTCTGGGCGCGGTCAGGACGGGTATCCGCAGCGTGTTGGTCTTGTCCGGTATTTCGCGCGAAAGCGATATGCAACGGCTTGATTACGCCCCGACCTGGGTGATGCGGGATATTCGGGAACTGACTACAGCTCTGCGCCAATAACAAAAGGAGACAGCTATGAAAAAATTTATCGATAACCCCGCCACTTTATTGGAAACCAGCTTGCAAGGCTTTGCCAAGGCGCACGCCGACATTGTTGAATTACATACTGAACCGAACTTTGTCTGCCGTAAGCAACGTAAAAAGGGCAGGGTGGCTTTGATTTCCGGCGGGGGTTCCGGGCATGAGCCGTTACACGCGGGGTTTGTCGGCTACGGCATGCTGGATGCCGCCTGTCCTGGCCAAATTTTTACCTCCCCCACGCCCGACCAGATGCTGGCGGCGGCTGAAGCGGTTGACGGCGGGGCCGGCGTACTGTTTATCGTCAAAAATTACGCCGGCGACGTCATGAATTTCGAAATGGCCGCCGAAATGCTCGTAGGCCCGAATGCCAGCGTATTGGTGAACGATGACGTTTCGCTGCCCAAGGACCATCCGATCGGCCGCCGGGGCGTGGCCGGCACCGTAATCGTGGAAAAAATCGTCGGCGCCGCCGCGGAGCAAGGTTACGACTTGGCCGCCTGTAAATCTCTGGGCGACCGGGTGGTGGGCGCCACGGCTTCCATGGGTATTGCCTTGAGCAGTTGTACCGTGCCGGCATTGGGCCGTCCCACCTTCGAGATAGCGGAGGACGAAATCGAAATAGGCGTGGGCATCCACGGCGAGCGCGGCCGGGAAACCGGCAAACTGGTAACGGCCAGCGAGATGGTCGAGCAAATTGCCGGGCATATTCAGGAGGAATTGAATCCCGGGGCAGGTCAGGCGGTTTTATTGCATGTGAACGGATTCGGCGCTACGCCGCTGGTGGAGTTGCATTTGGTGTACGAGTTGGCGTGGCAATATTGGCAAAAACGCGGCCTGAATATCCAGCGTGCTCTGGTGGGAAGTTTCACCACTTCGCTGGACATGGCCGGTTGTTCGCTAACCCTGACGTTATTAGACGAGGAAATGCTGCGTTTGTGGGATGCGCCCGTCAACACCGCAGCCTTGCGCTGGGGCTGCTAAAGGATACGATAACCGAAGGCGGAAGATGGCTTCCGCCCGCCAGGGTTATTCGGTGGATCTGATTTGCCGGGCAATTGCCGCTATCATCAATTGAGCGGTTTTGGCGCCAGCGTCGATATGGCCTTTGCTGCGCTCGCCCAGAAACGAGGCGCGGCCCTTGGTGGCCAGCATATCGCGGGTACTTTCCACCCCGGCTTCGGCCTCGGCGCAGACCGCGTCTAAAATAGCGTTTAAATCCTTGCCCTCGGCCACGCTCCGCCTTAGGGTTTTGGCTACCGGCACCCAAACGTCCAGCAGGGTTTTTTCGCCCACATCCGCTTTGCCGCGTTGCTTGACCGCTTCCACCGCTAGCGGCAAGGCCTCGGCAAAAGTCCGCAGGTCCGCCGGCTTGTCCTTGGTGTTTTTGTGCAGGCCGATAAATAAGGTGGCGTATAGAGAGCCCGATGCGCCGCCTATCGCCGCCATCACCGTCATGCCGATTTTTTGCCAGGCCGCCGGCCAATCCAGCGCGGCGATTTCCGCGCAGTGGCTTTGCAAGGCGTCTATGCCGCGCTGCAGATTGAATACATGGTCGCCATCGCCTATGGCTTGGTCCAATTCGGTAATGCTATCGGCATGTTGGCTGATGGTGGCGGATATTGCGGCTATCAAAGCGGGGAATTGCGCGGGGGTCAGCGGCATACGGGCTCCAGGATGGCGGTTTTCTCGATAGCGCGAGAATAGCGCTTGCCAACCGGGGTGTCCAGCGCAATGCTTGGCAAAAGCCGTGCTGCTGCGTCAACTTGCCGCACCAAGGCACCGTTATTTGGGGTAAATCCGCCCGTTTCCGAACGCCAAATCAGTTAAAATTGAACAAGCAGTAACGTTATCCCGGATCAAATCCAAAAACCCGTAGCAAATGGAATCGAGATGTACATGACAAGTAAAAAGACTATTCTGAAAAATCTAGGCATTGCTGTATTGAGTACCGGACTGGTGGCCTGCGACGGCGCCGATGAACGTAAAGCCAAATACATGGAGGAAGGCAGCCAACTGTATCAAGCCGGCGATTACGAAAAAGCCCAACTGGCGTACAAGAATGTGCTGCAAATCGACCCTAAAAATTGGGAAAGCCGTTTTCAAATGGCCGAAACCCTGAGCAAACAAGGCAAAATAGAAAAGGCGTTTAAAGAATACAATACCGTGGTGGCCAATGATGAAAATCATGTCATGGCCCGGGTCAGGGTGGGGCAGCTGTTATTGCTGAATCGGGCCATCGACGAGGCCGAAAAAATGGCCAACGAGGCCTTGGCCAAGGAACCCGACAATGTCGAGGCCCTAGTACTGAATGCCGGCGTGCAAATGTCCAGAAACAATAGCGATGCGGCGATTGCCTCCGTCGATAAAGCCCTGCAAAAAAGCCCTGACGATGCGTCGGCTATCTTGATGCTGGCTTCCATCAAGGTCAAAAACAATCAAGTGGACGAGGCTGTCACGCTGTTAAAGCAGGCAATAGAGAAAAAGTCCGATAGCGTGCCGCTGCGTACCATGCTGGTGGGTATTTACGCCCGCAATAAGCAACTCCCCGAGGCGGAAGAATTATTGGGGTCCATCGTCAAGATTCAGCCGAATGAAGTGCAGCATTATAAAAATCTGGCCTTGTTTCAGGTGGGTACCCAGCAACTGGATAAAGCCGAAGCGACGTTACGCGACGCGGTGCAAAAGCTGCCCGAAAACGAAAATGCCAAAACCAATCTGATCGATTTCTTGGTCGAAAAGCGCGGGGTGGAAGTGGCGATAGCGGAATTGTTGCCGTTAATCGAGCAAAAACCCGATGACTATGCGCTGAAATTTAAATTGGCATCCTTGCAATTGGCCAATAAACAGGCCGACAAGGCCGAAGAAACCTTAAAGCAAGTCATCGACGCCGATAAATTGGGCCCGAACGGGTTATCGGCCCGCAATAAACTGGCGGCATTTCATGCGGCCAACAAACGCGTCGATGATGCCAAGGCTTTGAACAAGGAAGTGTTGGACGCCAATCCGCGGGACGGCGAGGCCTTAACCTTACGCGGACAGTTCGCCTTGGCGGAAAATAAAATCGACGACGCGATCGGCGATTTTCGCGCGGTATTGGTTGACCAACCGAATAACGCCAATGTATTAAAACTATTGGCGGCGGCGCATTTGCGCAATAAGGAACCCGAATTGGCCAAGGAAAATATGGAAAAAGTGGTGGCTATCGCGCCGGGCGATGAAACCGCGCGCTTGGACTTGGCCAACTTGCATCTGCAGGCGGGTAAGGAAGACCTGGCCAGGCAGCAAATCGCCGAACTGCTGAAAGCCAACCCGAAAAGCCGTAAAGGCCTGGAAAGCCTATTCAAATTGGAAATAGCCAAAAAACAATGGGATAAAGCCCAAGAGGTCGCCAAGCAGGTCCAGCAAACCTTTCCCGATGACGCGTCCGGTTTTTATATGTCCGGCTTGGGTTATCAGGCGGAGGGCAAGCTGGATGCCGCCATTGAGGCTTTGAAACAAGCCTTGGCCAAAAAACCGGATGCCATCGAGCCGTTGACTGAAATAGTCAAAACCTACATGGCGCAAAAACAGCCGGCCAAGGCGGTTGCCGAGTTGCAGCAAGTGATGAAAAAATATCCCGATCATTTTATTGCCTATAACTTGCTGGGCGGTATTTATCTCAGCGAGCAGAAATTTGCCGATGCCAAGACCGCTTTCAACAAAGCCGTGCAGATCAAGCCGGAATGGTTCAGTCCTTACCGCAACCTGGCTCTGTCCGAGTTAATGCAAAAAAACAAGGCGGAAGCCATCAAAATCTATACGGCGGGGATAGAAAAGACCAAGGGGGCCATGGAATTGGTGGAAGATTTGGCCAGACTGTATCATGCCGGCGGGGAACACGATAAAACCCTGGCTTTGTATGAAGACGCTTATAAACGCTATCCGCAGTCGGCGTTGGCGGTCAATAATTTGGCCAGCTATTTGTCCGATTATGCCGATAGCCCGGAAAATCTGGAGCGGGCCGCTAAAATGGCGGAGCCGTTGGCAAAATCCAATAACGCCAACTTTCTGGATACGGTCGGTTGGATAGCCTACAAGCAGGATAAGCTGGACCTGGCCGCGGAACTGCTGTCGAAGGCCTTGCAAGCGGCGCCAGATTCGCCGATTACCAACTTCCATATCGGCATGCTGTATGTTAAGCAGAATGACAAAACCAAGGCCGAACAGCATTTACAAAAAGCGCTGGATTCGAAAGCCAAGTTCGACGGCATGGACGAGGCGAAACAGGCGCTGGAAAAAATCAAGCAGGGCGGTTGATTTTAACGGATGCGGGATACCGCCGTAGCGGCGGCATCCCGATTTTCGCCTAAAGCTCTCGGGCTTTGCCGCC
>NZ_JANIBK010000057.1 GCF_024505165.1 Methylomonas rivi | reverse complement strand
AACTGGCCGGCAGCGGTGGGCATTTTCACCGGGGTGTTGGCCAAGGAAGCCGTGGTCGGCACGCTGAATGCCGCCTACACGGCCTTGGCCGACAGCGCATCCGCCGAAAAAGAGAAACAACCCTTCGTTTTGGCCGACAGCTTAACGGCCGCCGCCGCGACGATTCCGGTCAACCTGAGCGAAGCCTTGGCCGCCTGGCTGGACCCGTTGGGGCTGGACATCGGCGACGTCCACAACCAAGCCGCGGTGGCGGAAAAAGCAGAAATTTCCACCGGCATTTTCGGGGCGATGGCCAGCCGCTTCGACGGCAAG
The DNA here is from genome assembly GCF_024505165.1 of Methylomonas rivi. Classification (GTDB taxonomy): domain Bacteria; phylum Pseudomonadota; class Gammaproteobacteria; order Methylococcales; family Methylomonadaceae; genus Methylomonas; species Methylomonas rivi. The sequence goes on along the minus strand of NZ_JANIBK010000057.1, from coordinate 21,588 downwards.
GCCGGCGCCTTTGCGTATTTGTTATTCATCCTGTTATACATGCCCTGCACAGCGGCGATTGCAGCGGTATATCAGGAATCGGGCCGGGCCTGGACGGTGTTTGTCGCGCTGTGGACGACCGGATTGGGTTATGGCATTGCCACCCTTTATTATCAACTGGCGACATTTGCCCATCATCCGGACAGCGCGCTAGCCTGGATTTCCATCATTATGGCCTTGTTCGCCGCCGTATTGTTATCCTTGCGCTATCTTGGCATGCGCGAGAAAACCTCCATGCCGGCAATACAGCAATCGTATCGATAGCTTAGGGAGCTACGGTGACTAACGCCAAACACCCCCTTCGAGCACAACAGACGGCAAAAGGCCCGCCGATATTGCTGGTGATCGGCATTCACCGGGAGGAACTGGCTTTCGGCAGACTCGTTGCCGAAAGCTTGAATCCTGAAAAGGTACACGTGTTGCCCGTACCGGAAGGCATTTCCGGACAACGTCCGCGGGCCGATCAACACTTCAAATACGCCGCCCTGCATCGGGCCTTGTATCTGCAACTGTTGCCTTACGTGCAGGGCCGGCACCGCCTGTTGCTCGATCTACATGCCGGCAGCGACCCGTCCGGCCCCAGCGCGGACCTGATCTGTGCCGCCGGGGATTTGCGCGGCCGAATCGAAGCCGCTGTTGCCGCCCGCCCGGAACTGCTGCCATGCAATATCCGCGTCATTCCGCTAGGCGACGACACGACCTTCCCGCATGCACACACCGTGATACCCAAGCAAGTTTGGCGCAATGCGGCTTTTGTCTATCTTGGAATGGAAATCTACTTGCCGGAGACGCACGAAGGACTGCAACGCGCGATCAAGTTGGGACGGGGGTTGGTCGAGTTGGTCGGCGGCTGCGTTTGCAACGATGAAACGGCCGAGACATCGACGCTATCAGCGCAACAAGGACTTGCGGTGAGTGGTCAAATGCACTCCCAGACAGGCCATAAATAAACCGCCGGCGACGGCATGGCCTTTTTTTTGCCCGGCGGCCACCAACGCCAGCGAGGTCGCCAGACTCCCCAGCATGCCCACTTTGGCATAACGGTTGATCCGCATCTTCATCGAGCGATTCTCTGTGGACAATGACGCATCCAAGGCCCTGTCGGCCGCTGCGTCGACTTTTACTTCGAAAGCCGACAAATCGATCTGCTCGGGATCGAAAATTACCACCATGCTGCCGGCCGCTGCATTGGGGTGTAACTCGTTAATGGCTTCGATTTTCAATAGTTCGGCTTCCAAAATATCCAGCCGGGCTGGATTGCGCAAACGCTTATCCCGCACCCGAATGCGTCCTGGCGTTGAAGATACGATTCTGTTCACATTTGCCCCTTATCAAACCGCAAAAAATTTAGCCGTGACGCCGGTATTACTATAGAAAACGAATGCGAATTATACGCAGTAAATATCCCACGGCAAAGCCGGGGGGATATTTGCCGCTCGCCGGTTTTTGCGACATGCTTGAGCCAGACTTCACTACTATGAGGGCTCTAACTCCCGCCACCGTCACCTCGGCGGCAGCTCTCCTCGCTTACTTCAACTTACCTTCCCGACATTCCGCTCCCAACCACTTGGTAGGCCCAGTTATCGCTTCATTCGCCATGACAAGGTAACTGATGATTTTCCGTTCATCGGACGTTACCCCCCCTCGACCATAAAGTTCAAATCACTCGCCGGAACCGGCCTGCCGAACAAATACCCCTGGAAGGCCTCGCAACCATGCAGTTTCAGAAAATTAAGCTGCTCTCCGGTTTCAACGCCTTCGGCAATGACCTGCAGATGAAAGTTATTGGCCATATCGATGATGGCCTTGACCATCACCTCATCACTGGGATCGGTGGCAATATCGCGGACAAAACTTCGGTCTATTTTCAATTGATCCAACGGCAGCTGTTTGAGATAAGCCAACGACGAATACCCCGTGCCGAAATCGTCAAGCGACAATTTGACGCCAAACGCCTTCAATACCAGCATTTTTGCCTTTACTGCCTCGACATCATTCACGATCACGGTTTCAGTCAGCTCCAGTTTCAGCGCCGTGGCATCTACCCCATGCGCCGAGATAGCCGTCTGCACGGATTTGATGAAGTCGTGAGTATTGAACTGATGGGCGCTAACGTTGATCGCCACTTGCAAGTGCCGCATCGACGGCTGTTTTTGCCATTCCGCCAATTGTCGGCAAGCCGTGTTCAGCACCCAACATCCAATATCGAGTATCAAGGAAGATTCCTCGGCAATCGGGATGAATTCCAACGGCGGGATTAGACCGCGCTCCGGATGCAGCCATCGAATCAAAGCTTCTACACCGATAACTCGCCGCTCGACATCGCACTGCGGCTGATAGTGCAGTTGAAGTTGTCCGGCATCCAGCGCCCTGCGCAAATCGGCTTCCATCGCCGCGCGCGATTCCAGCACTTTTTGCAGGTCCGGATCGAAAAATCGCACCTGGTTGCGTCCGCCATTCTTCGCTTCGTACATAGCGGCATCGGCATGTTTCAATAAATCTTCCACGGAGTTGTCATCCGCGCCAAACAGCCGCACACCAATACTGGGGGTACTATGATGAACATGATTCAGAATATGGTAAGGCACGGCCAACGCGGCGCGGATTTTCTCGGCAACCAGCGCGGCTTTTTGCGACGCTTCGTTTATAGACTCCCCCACCTTCTCCAGCAGTAACACAAATTCATCGCCCCCGATACGGGCAACACTGTCGGCCTCGCGAACGCTGAATTTGAGACGGTTGGCCACTTCGACCAACATAATATCCCCATGGTGATGGCCTAAGGTGTCGTTCAGCAATTTGAATTTATCCATATCCAGAAACAACAAAGCGCCATATTGACCGTTTCGGGCCGCGGCCAGTAACGCATGTTCGATGCGATCCTGCAGCAACCGGCGGTTGGGCAATTTAGTCAGATCATCATAAAACGCCAGATTGCGAATTTCCTCCTCGACCCGCTTGCGTTCCGTGATATCGCCAAATGTTGCCACGTATTCGCTGACCGTCCCGCGGTCATCCTTCACGGCGGTGATCGTCAAACACTTGGGATAGATTTGTCCATTCTTCCGCCGATCCCAAATTTCGCCGCTCCAGTAACCCGTTGTCTGCAATTGCGTCCACATCTCCTTATAAAAGGTCTTATCGTGGCGGCCGGAACTGAGTAGGCTCGGCCTTTTGCCGATCACTTCCTCGGCGCTATACCCGGTAATCTCCTGAAATGCGCGGTTGACCTGCAAAATGATACCCGTGGTATCGGTAACCATGATGCCATCGGGGGAATCGAAGGTCACCGCGGCAATACGCAGTTTTGCCAGATTCTGTTTTCGCTCGGTAATATCGCGAAAGAAGGCAAACAATTCCCGCGTTTCGCCATTAAAATTAACCGACACTTCAACATCATAGACATGGCCGTCCTTGCGACGATGCCGGGTTTCAAACATGTCGTGGCCCTGGGCCAATATCTTGGCAAGATGCGCTTTAATATCGGCGGCGTCTTCGTTGGCTTCCACCGCACTGATGTGCATGCCAACCAGTTCAACCTCCGTGTAACCCGACATATATGCATAGCTTTGATTGACGTCAAGAATATACCCATCCATATCCGTGATCCAAAAGCCATCATGAGCCGTATCGATACAGGTTTTGTGCCGCAACAGTATGATCTCCGCTTGCTTGCGGGCAGAGATATCCACACCGGCCGCCAGATAACCCGTAATTTCGCCATTCTCGGCATAAACCGGCTTCAGCTGGAAATCGACCGGCAACATCCGCCCGCCCACGCTCATCGCCACGTCGAAGCGTTGGTTTAAACCCTGTTGCACCAATTGCAAAGCCAGTTGAATCTTGCCATGAATGCGCGGATCGTAAGTCCAGCACGATAAATCCACGAATGCCTTGCCAATCACGGCATCGCGGTCACGGCCAATACGCTGAAGCGTAGTCTGATTGACTTCGGCAACATTCCCTTGCCGGTCCAGCAGGATGAGATTGATCGGCAAATGTTCCAGAATTTGCCGAAGATGGCGGTTATTCGATTCAACAGCAGATGAAACATCGAGCGCTTGATTGAGTTTAGCCGACATGAGCAGGCGATAACGGTGCATCGCATCAATGGCTAGCGACACCAGCGTACCATCGAATATAAAAACCAGATTCGACCAAAAACTTTTTTCCAGCGTAGCCCAAGACAGCGCATAGTAAGGCGGTGTAAAAATACACGTGGCCAGTAAGGCTCCCAGAATGGTAGCAAACAACCCGATGCGAAAACCGGATAACAACACCGACAAGGTAACGGCGGGAAAGAAGGTGATATATTGCAGGCCGGCCTCGACGGGCGCGATCAATAGCCTAACGCCCAACGCTCCCGCCATGATCAACAGGGCCAGTAAATAACCGCTCCAATGGGTTCGATACTTGGTTGAAACCGAATACCGATTCTCCAGATGCCTAACCAGGGCTTCGATGTAACATCGGCATCCGCCTCTCAGAAAACGCACATTATTGGCCATCGGTGCTCCTATTGCGGGATTCGAGCTATTGCAAAATCACCGGCCGACATAACGCTAATGCTCGCCGGGTTTTGCGACATGCTTGAGCCAGACTTCACCGCTCCAGACATCGAAAATCACGTTGCGATGCCCAGTGCCGCCCAGATGTTCCGCTTTGATATTGAAACCGTACAGTCCCAACAACTCCCGGCCCGATTTGACATTCTGCGCAGAGACATCGATCGGACATACTTGCGATTTGCCCGGAAACTGGTTGCCGCCACCGAACATTTTCGCCTCAAAATCGTGCGGTTTACCCCCGGCTTTATGCAACTCGCCGACAAATAATTTCATTGCATCATGCGCATAGCGGCCATCCAGGGTTTTGCCGCAGTCGCGCCCCTTGCACATGGGTAATAGATAATGGCACATCCCCCCTATTTTTCGGCGCGGATGCCATAGCGTAATGGCTACGCAGGACCCCAGCAGCGTTCTAATCCGCGTTTGCCGGTCGCCGAAATAAAACTCGCCGGGCTGCAAAAAAATATCGATGCAATTTTCCGGTTCAGTCATCGCGTTTCCGCTGGTAAATTGAAGGCGAAATCATCTGTAGCCGATGCCGGATGCCGTTCAACGATTCGGAATGGCTGATGATGAAATAACCGCCGGGGCGCAAATAGTGCTGAATGCGTTCCACCAGGCGCTGCTTGGTGGGCATGTCGAAATAAATCATCACGTTACGCAGAAAAATCACGTCAAACACCCCTAAATCCGGCAGATTATCAATCAAATTGGCGCGCATAAAGCTGACTCGGTCGCGCAAGGCTTGCTGGATCAGGAAAAAGCCTTCGTAATCGCCATTACCCCGCAGACAATATTTTTTCAGCAATTGAACAGGAATCTTTTCCGCTGCCGGCAACGGATACAATCCCTGCCGTGCCTTGTCCAGCATACGGGTGGACAAATCGGTACCTATGATTTCCCATTGCCTGCTACGCGCATATTCCGCGGCCAGCATGGCCAAAGTATAGGCCTCTTCGCCGCTGGAACTGGCCGCGCTCCAAAAACGTAGCGGCCGGCCGGCGCTGGCCTCGAATAACGCGCATTGCAAAAATTCAAAGTGTTTATGTTCGCGAAAAAAGTAGGTTTCGTTGGTAGTCAGCAAATCCAGCGCCATCACGGTTTCCCGCTCGAAACCCGGTTTACCGAATTGGCGAAAATAGTCGCTGTAACTGGAAAAGCCGAGGTGGCGCAAACGTTTGTCCAAACGGCCGGACACCAGGGCATGTTTGCTGTCGTTCAAGACGATACCGGCCTGTTTGTATAGATAGTCCTTGATCCAATTAAATTCGTGCCGTTGCAATACCACGCTACCGCTAACGGGATGGCGTTGCGGCGAAGCGCCATCTATGACCGAATGATAAGCCACGCTATTCGTTGCCATTGAAGGTTCCGCGCAAATAGTTCAGGCTGCCGTGCAATTCAGTCAGGCAATGACACTGCGCCGCCGTCAGATTATCGGCGGCCGCCAATTCGCTCAGGCGATTATCCAATTCTTGCATCAACTCAAGTTGCAATACCCGGCGTTGGCGCAATTTACCCACCATCCCGGTAAAAGCCTTGGCTAAATCCTGCAATTGATCCTTTTCTCGCAATTGAGTCATCACATCCAGATTGCCGTCGCCGACTTCGCGGCACAGGGTTTCAAACCGAAACAGCGGGCCGGCTATCCGGTGCGAAGCGTACAATGCACTGGTGACGCCGGCGGCACCGGCGACCAGCACCGCAACGGCATTACCCATCAGTATCGAAAGGCCCAACCGATGCCAGGCATTAAGCAAACCGGCATGCGCCGATTGCGTCTGAGCCAGCAAATCGCCGCCGGTAATCCAATAGATCAATAAGGCCGAACTGAGGCTGGATAACAGAATCAAGCCAAGCGCACCGGCCATGAAACGGCCTTGAAAGGCTTTTTTGATGAAAATGCGACGACGTTTGACGGGCGGCTTATTCATGATTCGAACCTTGATTTACGTTGTGACAGGTTAAGCAGAGTTCGCCGCCAGTGTTATTGCGGCGTAATAAAAAACTTTTGCGTAGCCGCTCGGCATTCAACAACCGGTCCAGAAAACTGACACTGGCTTGCGGCCCATCGCTATCCAAACTGCCGTGGACATAATGGCAGGTCAGGCAGGTGATAGCATTGCCGCCATTCAACGGTAAATCCGCCGGTACCGGAAAATCGATGTCCACCCACACCCTGTGGCCTTGCGCGGTATCGTGGCAATGCTTGCACATGGCTACGCCGTCCTGCTTCAATTCGCTAGCGACGGACGGATAATTTTTACTCGTCAATAATCCGCTGGGCAATGCCGGCGTTTTCGCATGGCATTCGTCACACGCGGCCCGCGGCAGACCCGCGCCCACTCTGTGAGGGTCGGCGGCATGGGTCGCCGCCGCCTGTCCAAGCCAAACGGCCAAACCGATCATCGCGCGAAGTGAGTAAGCGATGCGCATATCAAAACATCACCACCATCTGCGCCATACCGACACGCTTGTCGAAATAATGTTCCCGGGTAGCGGTCCCCAACGAATCGGTATATTCGAATTTGACGCGCAAATGCTCGCTAAACTTGTAATTCAAACCCAAGCTCAATAGCGAAACCGGGTGAACGGCCACCACGCTACCATCGTAACCGTCGACCATGAAATCCTGATTGGATTGCCAACGGGCATAACGCACAAAGGCCAAAAGCGGATGGTGAACGGCATCCTCCAAATCGGCGATCAAGGTAGAGTGATAACCCATCTGACGGCCTTTGCCGTAACCGACGGCGGCACCGAGCCCGTCATACCTGTTGGGTAAAACCCGGTGGCCCTGCTGCAACAAAAATTCGTTCTGCCAGCGCAACATGGCGTATCCCAAACTGAAATCGGCGCCGTAAAACGCGTTGCTGACATTATTATTTGCATCCAACTCGGTGAGGTGCGATACGCCGAATTCCATGCCTTCGGGATTGCGGCCGTGGACACGGAAGCGATTCCGGCCCAAATTGACGCCCAAACGCCCGCCCATCGAAGTGCCGTCGCTTTGATAAACGCCGTTGGTCCAGAACACCGAGTAGTTGAACATGTCCCAGGAACCGTAGGAACGCACGCCGTCGCCGTTGAAGCCGCCTTTCTGCATTCTAACCGTCGTAATCGGCGCGGTAATACTGGCCCTGTCCTTGTTGGCATAATTCTGATAATCGGCCATGAACGGCAAATCGAAACGGCCGGCCTGAATATGCAGACCCTGATTGTTGAAAATACGTCCGCGCGGCGGAATGCTGCTATCGAACATATGAAAATCCACAAAACCGACGCCAATCGCCGCGCTACCTTTGCCCGCGCCGATCAATGCGTAATTTCCGCAGGTTATATGCGCCGGCGAAGATGCGTAATCGGCGCCGGAGGAGTTACCGCACAGTACCAGCGCGGAACTGGCGGCGAAATGCGCGTTGTAGGTATAGGCGATATCCAGCTCCAGCAGACCGACACTGAACGTTTGGTCGGTAGAGTTACTGGTTTTGGCATTGATGTCGAAGAAACCGCCGATATCCAAACCGCTTGCCAAGGCGCCGGCTTTCAGGCCGGCAATTTTCGCGTCCAAAGCCTGCAATTTGCTATCGAAGCCGCTATCGCCGCCGGCGGAGACTCGCGCCGCAGTCCCAGTAACGGCGACTGCCGCCGGTGCCGCCTCCGACACCGGCAAATCAGGCGGCGAACTCTGGCCGCGACCTTGCTCTAATTGGCGAATCCGCGCTTCCAATTGTTCGATTTTTTCATCCTTTTCCCGCAACATACTTTGTACGACGGCGCGAATATGAGTGTCCGAATCGCGCGCGGCAGCCAGCACCGGCGGCGAAACCGGCGAAATAACCAAACAAGGCAGCAGCGCGGCCATAGGATAACCCGCGTTCTGTTTTGCAACAGAAGCCATGATCATTCGCCGGCAGGCACCCCGTGACTCATCCCGCTTAAGGCGGTCATTTCGTCAACGGATAGAACCCTTGCGTTATTCAGCAGAATGACGAATTTACCGTTACGCTTTGCCATGCCGCTGATAAAATCCGGTCTGATACCCGCGCCAAAACTGGGCGGAGGCTCGATTTCCCGCCGGCCGATGTCAACCACTTCGTTAACCGCATCGACGACTATGCCGATGTCTTGGTTATCGTCGGCCTCGCTGCTTGTTTCGACGATGACGATACCGGTGCGCTTGGCTATAGAAGTACAACCCTTGCCGAACCGGGCCAGCAGATCGATGACCGGCACCACGCTGCCGCGCAGATTGATAACGCCGCGCACGAACGCCGGCATCATCGGCACTTCGGTCAAATCGCCGTAAGCTATGATCTCTTTGATATTCAAAATCCCCAATGCATACACTTCGCCGCCCAACACGAAAGTCAAATATTGACCCCCATCCGCCGATACCGATGATGGCGTAACAGGCAGGCCTTCGTGAGTTTTTGCCATTGCTGTCATGTTCAGCTCCTAAAAACGCTCAAACTGGGCCAAGTCAAACTCGTTTTTGCTACTGGTTCTGGTGACTTGTAAATTCAGCCTGTCGGCATCGGACTTACGGGAGACCTTAATCGCACTGCCGCGCGTATCGGCGGCATTACCGATTTTGAAAAAGCTCATCAGGCTTTGCAGCTGCTCGGCTTGACTGGTCATTTCCTCGGAAGTCGCCGCCAATTGCTCGCTAGCCGAAGCGTTTTGTTGGGTGATCTGGTTCATTTGGTTCATCGCCGTATTCACCTGACCGACACCCTGGGATTGTTCCTGCGAAGCGGCGGCAATTTCCTGTACCAGATCGGAGGTTTTGGCGATGCTGGGCACGATTTCATCCAGCAAACGACCCGCCGTTTCCGCGGTTTTTACGCTGGACTCCGCCAATTCGCCGATTTCCTGCGCGGCAATCTGGCTGCGCTCGGCCAATTTGCGGACTTCCGCCGCCACCACCGCAAAGCCTTTACCGTGATCGCCGGCCCGCGCCGCTTCGATGGCGGCGTTCAACGCCAACATGTTGGTTTGATAGGCGATATCGTCGATGATGCCGATTTTGGTGGCAATATCCTTCATCGCTGCCACGGTTTGTTTTACCGCCACGCCGCCTTCGCCGGCTTCCTTGGAAGCTTTGCCGGCCATGCCGTCGGTAATTTTGGCATTCTCGGCATTCTGATCTATACTGGCCGCCATTTGCTCGATGCTGGCGCTGGTTTCCTCCACGCCGGCCGCTTGCTCGCTGGCGGCTTGCGACAACGATTGCGACGTGGAACTGATTTGCTCGGAGGCGTTACCCAATTGGTCGGCGGCACTGACGACTTCGGCAATGGTTTGCGCCAGTTTCTTGACCGTGTTGTTGGCGGCATAGCGCAGGTCTTCCAACTGACCTCGATATTGTTCGGTAATCTGCTGGGTCATATCGCCTTGTTCCATGGCGAACAACACATCCTTGACCCGGTTGAGCGGTCCTATCACGCCATCCAAGGTCGCATTCACCCCTTCGACAATCCGGCGGTAGTCGCCTTGGTGCCTGCCGGCGTCGGCCCGCGTATCCAGCCGGCCTTCCGCGGCGGCTTCCGACAATAGGGCCGCATCGTTGATCAAGGCATTAACCGCATCGATACAGGTATTCAGATTATTTTTAATAACGTTGAAATCGCCGTTGTATGCATCGGTAATCTTTGCCGGTACCTCCCCTTTGGCAATTTTTTCGACATAATCGGCCGCCACATTCAAGGGACCGATCACCGCGTCCAGCGTATTGTTCACGCCTTCGACAATTCTGCGGAAATCGCCCTGGTGCTTGCCCGCATCGGCACGGGTAGACAATCTTCCTTCCACGCCGGCCTGCGCCAGCAAACCGGCATCGTTAACCAGCGCCTGGATCGCCCGCGCCATGTTTTGCATGGCGGCCATCATGCTGGTTTTATCGTTGGCCTTGACCGCTATTTGGGTACTCAAATCGCCGACGGCAATTTTGTTGGCCAGTTCCGCGGCAAAGTCCGGTTCGCCACCCAATTGTTTCAACAGGTTTCGGGTAACGAAAAAGCCCAATAATGCAGTCAATGCCACCACGAGACCGGTTATCAAATTGGCCACGAAAGTAGCGTTGCCCTTGGTGGCTACGGCCTCCTCGGCAGATTTTTTAGCCAATTCGGCGTTGTAATCCATATGGGCGTTAAAGGCTTTATTGACCCGTTCCGCTTGCGGGGCATATTCGGCCAGGGCGGCTTTAGCTTGTTCCAATTTATTCTGGTTGGAATAGGCCAGGATTTGATCCACGCCTTTCAAGTAGGCATTAAAACTATCGATATTGTCCTGCCACAATTGCCTATCCTTCTCATCAAAAATGGTGCTTTCATAGTCTTTGAGCGATTTGTCGACAATGTCGCGGGATTGCCGCAAGGATTCTTCAACCTTGGCTTTGCTTGCGGCATCGTCGCTCAACACATGGCGGTACATGCGTATGCGCAATCGGCCCAAGGATTCAGTGGCTCGACTGAGCATGAGAATTCCGGGCACGCAATTGATGTTAGTGAAATTGGTCTTGTCATAAACGTCCTGCATTTTGCTTTGTCCCTGCCAAGCCAAAGCCACCAAGCCGATTACGGCAGTCGCTACCAGCGTGGTCATTTTTTGTGCAACGGTTATTTTCATGGTCTTGATTCCTTTGTGCGATAAATGAGCAATCGAAATACTCAACGGTTACGGTTATTCATTGCAGTCGATGAATTGCGGCATGCGCACCTCCTAACCTGACGGTAATTTCAAGCGGCTAATGCAATTTAAGAAATACACGCCCCGATTCATGTTCTCTCCCCCTTGTATGGGTGCGCGTCCGCGTTGGACGCGCTACCGCCGATCTTGAAAAAACTCATTAAGTCTTGCAGCGCTTCGGCCTGACTGGTCAACTCCTCGGCCGTGGCCGCCAATTGTTCGCTGGCGGAAGCATTTTGTTGGGTGATATTGCCCAGCTGCAGCATGACGCTATTGACATCGCTAACGCCGACAGTCTGCTGTTGCGAGGTTTCGGCAATTTCTTGTACCAGGCGCGAGGTTTCGGTAATGCTGGGCACTATGGCTTCCAGCAAATGGCCGGCGGTTTCGGCAGTTGCCACGCTGGCGGAAGCCAATTCGCCAATTTCCTGTGCCGCTATCTGACTGCGCTCAGCCAGCTTGCGCACCTCGGCGGCCACCACCGCAAAGCCTTTGCCATGATCGCCGGCGCGGGCCGCTTCGATGGCGGCATTCAACGCCAGCATATTGGTCTGATAGGCAATGTCATCGATGATGCCGATTTTCTCGGCAATATTTTTCATGGCCCGCACGGTTTGACCGACTGCCACGCCGCCTTCGTTGGCTTCCTGTACCGCTTTACCGGCCATACCGTCGGTTACTTCGGCATTTTTAGCATTCCGGTCGATACTCGCGGCCATCGACTCGATACTGGTGCTGGTTTTATCGACACTATTGGCCTGCGAACTGGCTGCTTGCGCCAAGGATTGCGAGGTGGCATTGACTTGCTTGGACGCGTTGCCCAATTGATCCGCCGCCACAATGACTTCGTTGATGGTTTCGGACAGCTTTTGCACCGTGTTATTGACGGCCAAACGCAAATCTTCCAATTGGCCGCGATAGCGGGTAGCGATCGTTTGGGTCATATCGCCTTTTTCGATGGCCGACAACACGTCTTGCATTTGGGTTAAAGGACCGATCACCGCATCCAGAGTGGCGTTGACGCCTTCGACGATTTTGCGATAGTCGCCCTGGTGGCGATTGGCATCGGCGCGGGTTTTCAATTCGCCGGCCACTGCGGCTGCCGCCAACATGCCGGCATCTTCGATTAAGGCATGAATGGCATCAATACAGGTATTTAAGTTGTTTTTGATGATATTGAAATCGCCTTGATACGCGTCGACAATTTTGGCCGGGATATGGCCTTTGGCGATCTTGTCCACATAATCGGCCGCCACGTTCAACGGCCCCATCACCGCATCCAGGGTGCCGTTGACGCCTTCCACGATTTTACGGAAATCGCCCTGGTGTTTTCTGGCATCGGCACGGGCGGATAATTTACCTTGCACCGCGGCCTGCGAGAGAATGCCGGCGTCGGCAATCAACGCCTGAACACTCAGCACGGCGGAAAACAAGCCTTCCTGGACCTGGTTAAACTCCAAACCATAGTCATGTGCATTACGCCGAGGCATTTTGCCATGCCGCAATTGATCCAGGGCCTCATTGATGGCTTTAACGGGGATGAGCACGCCGCGAACCGTGAATCCGCTTAAACCGATGAACAGCACGAACAGCACTGAAATCGTCGCCACTAGACTGTTACGTTGCCCTTGCAGCCGATTTATGCGCTGATCCAATGCGGTCAGCAGCAATTGGTTGAACCGGCCGGAAGCTTGGTAGCGCAAATCGATCGCGGCGGACAATGTGTCGAAAAAAACCCGGTTATCGAAGTTCGGCTTGCCGGCCTCGACGATGTTCGTCTTGGTCAACTCGGCGATCCGCTCCATATCCTTATGCATTTTATTCAGCAGGTTCTTGCTGTCGGCATCCAAACCGGGAATCTTGCCGGTATTTTCTTCCACCAAGGCTTGGTTTTTTGTTACCGATTCCAATAACTGACGCAACACGGTAGCTTCTTCGGCGGTAACGGTTTGCCTGACCAAAATGCCGCTGCCTACCGCCCGCAGCTTACCTAACGCTTCCGTCATTTCCGGCAAATGGGTAATGGCGGTCAGCATCATGTAATACGTATTGACTTCCGGATCGAGCGCCATGCCCGACACGTCGCTCAGTTTGCGGTTGAATTTGAACAACCCGTCGATCAAGGCCGAATGGCGGGCAATACTGGTCTGTACATCCAGTCTGTCCGCATCGAAGGCCAAACTGCTCCAATCGCCGGTTAGCGCTTGCCATTCGCCCCGCAAGCCGAAGTGGGCGAAGCGCCTGTCTGCCTCCCCGACCACGCCGATTTGGCTATTGATGTCTTCCCGAACCCGGTGCCAGTTCTCCGCGCTTCGACTGTCGCCGGACAGGGCCATGGACGCCAGGCCGCGATGCAATTGCAGCAAGCGCAACAGTTTGATGGATTCGCGGACATATTCGGCCCCCTGTTCCTCGGCAACCGAAACCGCAATTTCAGTATTAAAGCGTTGTAGTAACAATCCGCTGGGCAAGGCAAACATGACCACGGTCAACACCACCAAGGCCAAAAATTTTTGCCAGAGTTTGACATTAGCGCTCAATTTGGCCCATAAGCCGGTTTGGAACGGATCGGCAATCCGGCCGACATTAAGGTCGGCATACAATTTTGCCGCTTCCTCAACCTGCTCCCGCGTGGGTTTAAAGCGAATGGAGCGATAACCTATGATTTTCCCTTCATCGAAAATGGGTGCCACGTGAGCGTCCACCCAATAGTAATCGCCGTTCTTGCAGCGGTTTTTGACCCTGCCGTTCCAGCTGCGGCCGGCTTTGACGGTTTCCCACAGCGAGCGAAAGGCTTGCCGCGGCATTTCAGGATGACGCACCACGTTATGGCTTTGGCCAACCAGTTCGTGTTCGGCGAAACCGCTCAATTTCACGAAGGCCGGGCTGACACCGGTGATGATGCCCTTAAGGTCGGTGGTGGAAACCAGATGGTCTTCCTCCGAAAAATGGACTTCGTTTTGGGTAATAGGCTGATTAATTTTCATAAGCGGTAATCGATAGTTAGCTAGCGCAATGTCAACTGGCGTGGCTTGGCGCCGGTAAAGCGTGCTCGGCATGGCGGTTCGCGCGTTCGCAAAATTCGAACAAGGTCGGCACATCCACGATTAAGGCCACCTTGCCATCGCCGAGAATGGTGGAACCCGCCACGCCCTTGATGTAGGTAAACAATTTGCCGAGCGGTTTGATGACGGTTTGAAATTCGCCTTGCAGCCGGTCCACCACGAAACCGGCTTTGTTGCCGGCGTGTTCGACGACAACCACGTTGTGCCGGCGCTGCTGATGGCTTTCCACATCGAAAACCTGGCTGAGCCAAACCAACGGCAGCACTTCGCCGCGTAAGTCCATGTATTCGCGTTCGCCGGCATCCTCCGGCAAGGCCACGCATTCGATGACCCTATCCAGCGGAATCACGAAAGTCGCCTTGCCGACGCCGACCAGGAAGCCGTCGATGATGGCCAGCGTCAACGGTAGGTGGATACGCATGGTGGTGCCGGCGCCGAGCCGGCTATCGACCTCGATATTGCCGCGCAGGGCGGTGACATTGCGTTTGACCACATCCATGCCGACGCCGCGACCTGACAAGTTGGAAACGGTTTGCGCGGTCGAAAAGCCGGGTTCGAAAATCAGGGCATAGACTTCGTGGTCGCTCAATACGTCATGCGCTTGAATCAAGCCGCGCTCCACCGCCTTGGCCAAAATGCGCTCCCGATTGAGGCCGCCGCCGTCGTCGCTGACTTCAATCACGATGCTGCCGGAGGAGTGGTAGGCCTTCAAGGTTAAGCTACCTCGAGCCGGCTTGCCGCATGCTAAGCGGACGTCCGCGGTTTCGATGCCGTGATCCATGGCATTGCGCACCAAATGCATCAGCGGATCGCCGATTTTTTCCACCACCGACTTATCCACTTCGGTGTCGCCGCCGGTGACGATTAAATCGATGCCTTTGCCCAGTTCCTTGCTCACATCGCGAACCACGCGCTGGAAGCGACTAAAGGTAGTGCCGATCGGCACCATCCGCAGTTGCAGCGCGCCATCGCGCACCTCTTCTATCAGACGCATGGTTTCGCCGGTCATTTCCTTCAAACCTTCGTCGGCGAACAGCCGCGAACGTAAGTTGACGCCGGCGCCGGCAATCACCAGCTCGCCAATCAAATCGATGAGTTTATCCAGCCGCTCGGCGTCGACGCGAATGCTTTGGGCCTCTTGGTTTTTTTTCTCTTTGACCTGTTTTTGTTTTTCCAGGGCCGCATTCAACACCGGCTCCGAAACGGCTTGATATTTGACCAGAATTTCGCCCAGCGCCGGCACCGCGGCTTCGGCTTCCGCATTGCCCTGTTCCCGCGCCGTCTGCATTTTGTTCTGCTGGTGATGCAGGGCGTCGTCCAGTTCATGGCGGGTAATGGCGCCCGCGGCAACCAATATTTCACCCAGGTAACTCAAATTTTCCGGCAGTTCGTCGATCAATTCGATAAATTCGCCAATGCCGCTGCCGTAGGGCAGGATACGGATGATGCTGCTTTCGCGGACAAACTCGAACACGCCTTCGATTTCCGCCTTGCCGGCACTGCTCTTCAGTTCGATTTCGAAACCCAGATAGCACGTTTCAGGGTCCATTTCGTCCGCCGGCGGCAGCGCTTGGCAAATAGTGACCAATTGGACGATGTCGCCCAGCGTGCGCAGGTAGGATACGAACGACAAGGGATCCATGCCGTCGCGAAACGAATCGGCGCCAAAGCGTAACGACAAATGCCAGTTGCCATCCTTGACCGAATCGTTTTCCAGTTTTTGTAACTGTTCGCGCGGGCATTTGAATTCGGTGACCGCTTTATCGGCCGGCGCGGCTTGAGTAAAGGCGTTCAGTTCATCCAGCAACTGTTTGCCTTCGGCGGTTAAAGCCGCATCTTCTTCGGTGCGGCCGTCGACGACATTCCGCACCAGCAGGGTAATATGGTCGCAACAGGGCAACAGCGCGGCAACCAGTTCCGAACCGACACCAATGCGGCCGCCGCGCAATTCGTCGAGCACGCTTTCCACCACATGCGTAAACGCGACAATGTGCGTCAAACCGAATACGCCCGACGAGCCCTTGATGGTGTGCGCGGCGCGGAAAATGGCGTTGATGCGTTCGGCCGGCGCCTCGTCGTCCTCCAGGTTGAGCAAATGCTCCTCCATATCCTGCAGCAACTCCAGACTCTCCAGAGTGAAAGTCTTCAGGGCATTTTTCATTTCCTCGTCAAAGCTCATGGCCTACTCCTCGGTTTGCGGCAACACTAATTGGTCGCCGAATGCGGTGGTGAGATTAGCGAGTTCCAATAGGTCGAGCACGGGCTTGCTATGCATGGCGAAACTCAGTTTTTTGCTGGTCAATGAGGCTTCCCGCTTCAACAAAATCAGCAACTGCAAACCGGCGGTATCGATTTCGTCGACGCCGGCCAGATTGAGCTCCAACGCAGCGTTCGCGCGTAGAGCCGCCAGCAGTTTTTCTTTGTGCCCGGCGACATTGAAGATGGTCAATTCGCCTTTAATCTCCAGCGTTTCCACGGCAAACCTCAAGGCATAACCAATTTGGATACGGCCGCCAGCATTTGTTGCGGCTGGAACGGTTTGACGACCCAGGCTTTGGCGCCGGCTAACTGGCCTTCCTGCTTCTTGGCTTCCTGCGACTCGGTGGTGAGCATGATCACCGGCGTGAATTTGTAGGCCGGCAATTGCTTGAGTTCCCTGACGAAGGTAATGCCGTCCATGTTGGGCATGTTGACGTCGCTGATGATCAGGTGAACTTTTTCGCCGTTGAGCTTGGATAGGCCGTCCTTGCCATCGACGGCTTCGATGACGTTATAGCCCGCGCCTTTGAGGGCAATGCCGACGACTTGGCGGATGGAAGCGGCATCGTCGACGACGAGTATGGTTTTGCTCATGATAGTCTCCTAAAAGAATGTAATTTCGGTTTCCGCGCTAGCCGTCGCCCGTCCGCCCTGGTGAATATGGCGCTCCTCCGCCATGGCGTAGGAGCTTTCCAGGCCGGCCAGCAACGCCTGCGCGTCAATGCCGCGCAATTTGCCGCCGGCCTGAAATTCGTCAAGCGCCGCATCGAATTGCGCGGGCAGGCAGGCAATGTTGTCGCGCACATGCGCCAATATCTGGCCGACCCGGTCTTGAAATTGCAGGGTGACCAGCGAGTTCTCGATTTCATGTTGAATGCCCTCGCTTTCGCGGCGCAGAATGTCCATCGATTGCGCCAAGGTTTGGGTGGCGCCGCGAAAGCCGTTCAGCACGCAATCGATGGTGGCTTCGGCCTGCGTAACCGATTTAGCGTCGTATTCGGCATTGAGCGTGGCTTCGCGGAACGCGGCGTTAATGGCGAGATTAATAGCTTCTATGCTTTGGCTGATGCGCTTGCCGCTCTCGCCGGATTTGGTCGAAAGTTTGCGTACTTCGTCGGCTACTACGGCGAAACCGCGTCCGGCCTCTCCGGCCCTCGCCGCTTCGATGGAGGCGTTGAGCGCCAACAGATTGGTTTGGTCGGCAATGCCGGCCACATCGGTGGCCATGTGCTTCAACTCGCCGATGAATTCCATCAGGCGGTGCATTTCTTCCAGCAAGGTTTCCTTGTTGGTCTTGGCCTTACGCAACGAGTCGACCACCGCCCCCAGTTCGCTCTGGCTTTGGGCAAAAATACCGACCAAGCCATGTTCGCCGCTAGTCATGGCCGAAGCAGCCACCGATTTCGCCAAGCGCCCGACGACGGCGCTGAATTGCGTGGTCAGATCGGAGATGGCCTCCGCCATTTGCATGCGGGAATTGTCGATTTGATTGATCCAAACCGGCATGACACTGTCGCCCAAGGTTTTTTGTCCGTTCAGCAACCTGCCGATATCCCTATGACAATCTTCCTGCTGTCGCTCAAGCGCCCGTTCGCGTTCGTAAGCGGCCTTGTCATCCTGCATGCCGCCATACCAAAAACCGAAACCGGCGGCGGCGGTCAGCAAAACCGCGATAGCCAGCAGGTTTGGCAAACTCAAGCCGGCAGTTATCAGTAAGGCGGTGGCGCCGAGCAAAGCACTAACGAGGCTACTGGTTAGACTGATCTGCTTGATGCTGTTTTCCATCACGAGGTACCTCAAGTTCTAGCGGTGGTTGAATAGTCGGCCGGAATACGGGCGACGATTTCGCTAATGCTGATAAAGACTTGGTCAAAGTCCTTCATTTTGTCGAAAAAACACCTCGCTCCCAGTTGCAGGGCTTTTCGTTTCAGATATTCGCTAGGCTCGGAAGTCATCACCACCACCTGCGCGGGCAAGCGTAATTCCCGAAGTGTTGTAAACAATTCCAGGCCGTAGCCATCGGGTAAAAGCAAGTCGAGGATCACAATCTCCGGCCGGTGTTCGAGCAGTTGGCTCCGCGCCTCGTTGACGCTGCCCGCTTCGATGATGGCCGCTTTGCCTACGATGCCGGCCAGTTCCTCGACCGCGCGGTCGCGGAGTAATTGCGAGTCTTCCACGATCAATACTTTCATGACCGAATTCCTACCTTAAGCCTTGTTGCGGTCTATCATCCGCTAACCGACCTGGAAAAAATATCCGGCCATTTCTGAAAATAGTCATGGGAATTTGCCGATGCGGCATAGGAAAATTCCTATAAGGATTCGGTGATAAGTAACTTCCCGCTAGCCAAGCACGTCATGCCGGCATTCTGGCCACACGGCTGCGGGAGGCCTTAAGTCATCCATGACATCCGGGTTCCGGCCATCCCCGCCGGAACGGCGATGTTTTGAATGAGGATTCCAATTCGGGACGTTATTCCAAACCAAAGCCGAAGTAGCGCCATGGACCTGCGCGGAAAACCTATCGCAATCGTTGTTTCACCTGATAAGGATTTTCCCGCCCATCCTTCGACGGGCTCGGGACGAACGGAACTCACTCATGCAACTGATTTTTTAGTATTACCGTTGCTAACTGGCAACGGCTAAAACGGGGTTGATTATGATCGAAAATGCGCATGCCACCTTCCGTCGACTACGATGACAAATCTTGGCCTTGGCTCGATTGCCACCCAAAAAATGCCCCTCGCGAGGAGGGGCGGAGTGCGGCGGTAAGCGCCCGGGGCAAGCATTGTTTGTGTTTGCTGCTGGCATTAATGACGATCCCGGGCAACCGCAAAAATTCAGGTCATACCGAATCGCACGCCTCGATCCGATTAGTCGGTTCAGCGGGTGCGCAATCTTCCGCCCATTCCTGCATGATGTTGCCGATTTCAGGCATCAGGTCCAAGAATATGGGCACCAAGTTCGGATCGAAATGCCGTCCCGATTCGCGTTGCAGCAAGGCGACGGCTTCTTCGACCGGCCAAGCATGTTTGTAAGGCCTAGCGGTGGTCAAGGCGTCGAACACGTCGACCAGCGCCACGATGCGGCCGACCATCGGAATCTGTTCGCCTTTCAGCTTATAAGGGTAACCGCTGCCATCCCATTTTTCATGATGCGTAAGGGCGATGGTGTACGCCATTTGCAGCAACGGCGAAGTGTGTTGACCGATGATTTCCGCGCCGATCTGGGGGTGGCGGCGCATGATGATCCACTCTTCATCGTTCAACGGACCCGGCTTCAACAACACCTTGTCGGGAACGCCGATTTTGCCGATGTCGTGCATCGGCGCGGCATGAAACAACTCGTCGGCATCGTGCGCCGAGAAACCCGCCGCGGCGGCCAGCAGCTTGGAGAAATGGCTGATACGTATAACATGACGGCCGGTTTCGTTGTCCCGATATTCGGCCGCGCGGCCCAGCCGCTGAATGATTTGCAAACGGGTTTCCTCCAACTCGTCGGTCCGCACCAAGGTCAAGTGTGTAGCGATGCGCGCGCGCACGATGGCGGGATTGACGGGCTTGGTGATGTAATCGACGGCGCCGACGTCGAAACCATGGGCTTCGTCGAGGCTATCGGACATCGCGGTGACGAAAATCACCGGGATTTTGCCGGTGTGCGGGTCTTGCTTCAGTGCCTGACATATTTCGTAACCCGACTGGCCGGGCATCATGACGTCCAACAAAATCAGATCCGGGACGGTTTCCCGGCTCAGCTCCAAGGCTTTTTGTCCATCGCGGGCAAAAATCAGCCGATAATTGTCTTGTAATATCTGGCGCAGGACGTGCAGGTTCGCCGGTTCGTCGTCGACGAGTAACAGGGTTTTGGTGGCGCGGCCATTCATGGCAAATCGGATAAATCGGTAGGGCGGAAAAAGACCGCCGGCGTTGTCATTTGAACACGATAACGATTCATAATGATCCCTATAGCGTGATTGATTAAGGCCTTATAACGCAATGCTCAAACATTTGCGGATTCGCGTCGCATGAATCAAGGCTCGTATGGGAAACATGATGCAATAATCGATCCCCCAACAACAATCAGTGCATTCCTAAATTATCTATAGGAAATTTCCTACAAAGTAACGCATGGGCTAACCCGCCTTAGGACCGGCCGGGGTTTGTTTCCAAGCCGGTTGTTTCATCCGTTCATGATGCAAGACGGCAAAATGCCTTGAGTCGGCGGTTATGCCGCGCATAGCGGGGCGCCTCGATAGCACAGCGGCGGCGCAGTTTTTTAAACCGCAAACACGCAAACATCAATTATGCAGTTTGCCAACCCGGTTTTCTAAACCCTATAGTCTTCCCCTCCCCAGGAGTTTAGCTAGCCAATCCGCGAGTTTTCAATGATTTCCGCCATCAACTTACCGGCCGCCGTAAAATCGAAGTCATGGAGGCACCGCTCCAGTTGGATCAATAAATGCGCCGGTACATGGCCGCTTAACGCCTGAAGAATTTGCCGGTATTCGTCATCGGCCGGCAATTGATGCCGTTCAACGCTGTCCGTCAGACGTTGCAAGGCTTCCGCCAAGGAGACCGGTTCGCCTTGCGCCATATCATTCGCCGGCGAGCCGGCGCCCCGCGCCTGGGTTTGTATCGCCCGCACCGCGGCATCCAATTGCTCCCGGAACATCGGCAAGGCGTCGAGCGCTTGCCCTGCCAGCACTTGCCGCTCCAGCTGCCGAGCGGTATCGGCCAATGCCAAGGCCCCCAGATTGGCGCATACCCCTCTCAAACCGTGCAGCAATTGCGCGGCCTCCAGAGTTTGCCGCTCGCGCAGCAACTGCCCAAGCCGTGCCGTGGCATCGGCGTAATCTTCGGCAAAATTCCGCAACAACTTGATGAGTAGCGCCTCGTTATCATTCAGTCGGCTCCGCGCCCGCGCCAAATCGAATCCCGCCAAATGTGCCAGCGGCCGACCCGGCTCGGG
>NZ_JANIBK010000056.1 GCF_024505165.1 Methylomonas rivi | reverse complement strand
GCTCGCCGGCGCCGAGTCGGCCGGATACCACGCCGCCGGCCGCCAACGGCAGTTGAACATATTTCACCAGCGCGGCGATCAATTGCTGTTGATCGATGGGTTTGGCAATGTGGTCGTTCATGCCTGCCTGTTCGCCAGCCTGCTTGTCCCGCAGCATCGCCGCGGCGCTCAAGGCAATGATGGGCACGGTCTTGCCTTGCGGCAACGCCCGGATCAAGCGAGTTGCCATGAGGCCATCCATGATCGGCATCTGTAGATCCATTAATACCGCATCAAAGGCTTGTTTACCGACATATTCAACTGCTTCGCCGCCATGATTGGCCACCGTCGTCCTCAGGCCGGCCTTATCGAGAATGGCCCGGGCCACTTCCTGATTGATGCGATTATCCTCGACCAACAAAATATGCGCGCCGCGAATCGGTGCCGCCATGTCCAACAGATCAAAGCGCCGTTCCTGCTGGGTAATTTGCCGAACCACATCCGGCTGTTGAATTTGCAGCAGACTATGGAACAAACCGGTCTGCGTCACCGGCTTGATCAAAATGGATTTGAACGGCGCATGCTCCGCGGCTTGCCGCAGTAAAGCCTCCTTATCGTAAGCGGTTACCATGATGACCGCCGGCGCATAGCGTATCCGGCCTGACTCGACCTCGGCCTGAATGGCGTTCACCAACGCCAGGCCATCCATATTCGGCATTTTCCAGTCGATCAGCATCACTTCATAGCCGCGGCCCTCGCGTTCGGCCAGATAAATCAGTTCCAGGGCGTCCGCGGCGGAGTTGCTGCCGGTGACATCGAACTGCCAGGCTTCGAGATAATGTTCCAGGATTAGCAGCGAAGTTTCCTGATCGTCCACCACCAACACGCGCATGGAGCGCAGCTGATCCTGCAACTGCGAAACGGCCTGAGCGCCTCCTACCCCGAAGCTGGCCGTAAAAGCAAAGGTACTACCCTTTCCCAGCGCGCTGGAAACCGTGCACTCGCCGTCCATCATACCGACCAGGCGCTTGCAAATCGCCAATCCCAGGCCAGTGCCGCCGTATTTGCGGGTAATTGAGGTATCGGCCTGGCTGAACGCGGAAAACAACCCGCTGGCCTGGGTCTTATCCATGCCGATGCCGGTATCCCGCACCGCGAAACGCAGATTCATGCGCTGCTCGTCGCCGCCGAGCAGATCGACCCGCACGTGGATCTCGCCCTGTTCGGTAAATTTGACGGCATTGCCGACCAGATTATTCAGCACTTGTCCCAATCTTAGCGGATCGCCGATCAGGCTGCGCCGAATGGCGGGATCGATTTCCACGAACAGCTCCAGACTTTTACCGGCGATTTTGGCCGCAAACAAATCGCTGGTAGCCGTTAAAACCTCATCGAGGGAAAATTCGAGTTGTTCCATCTTGAGTTTGCCGGCCTCGATTTTCGAGTAGTCGAGAATGTCGTCGAGGATGGTCAGCAGCGCCTGCGAGGACTTGTAAACCTTGTCGAGATGATCGCGCTGTTTCGGCGTCAATTCGGTATCCAGCGTCAGTTGCGTCAGGCCGATAACGGCATTCATCGGCGTGCGAATCTCATGGCTCATATTGGCTAGAAAATCGCTTTTGGCCTGGCTGGCGGCGTCGGACTTGCGTTTGGCCTCGATCAACAGCGCTTCGCTGTGCTTGCGCTCGGTAATGTCGCTAATGGTCGCGATCACCAAATTTTCATTGCCGACGCTCAACGCCCCCAACCCCACTTCCAGCGGAAATTCCACGCCGTCCTTGCGAATACCCAGCAGTTCGCTACCCGCCCCCATGGGTCTGGACACCGGCGCATCCATATAGTTATCGCGCTTGTTCACATGCGCGTGCTGGAAGCGCGCCGGCATCAGGATTTCGACAGGACGGCCGATCAACTCATCATCCCGATAGCCGAACAAGCGTTCGGCCCGTTGATTGGCCAGAACGATTTCGCCTTCGGCATTGGCCATCAACAAGGGAATCGGCGCCGACTGAATAATGGTTTTCAGGCGGTGTTCGGACAAATAACGTTCGGAAATATCGCGCTCGACTTTGATGAAACCCGCAATGGCATTGTGTTCATCGCGAACCGCGGAAATAATGGCGTCGACATAAAAGCGCGAACCATCCTTGCGCAGCCGCCAACCTTCGTGCTCATGAGAACCGTATTGCCGCGCATTTTCCAGAAGGCTATCCGGCAAGCCCGCCGCGACGTCTTCCGGGGTAAAAAAACAGGTAAGGTCTTGACCGATAATGTCGTCGGCGCAATATCCCAAGAGCCGTTGCGCGCCTTCGTTCCAGGAAACGATACGGCCGTTCGGATCCAGCATGATACTGACAAAGCCATCGATATTGTTGGCCATCGATTGCAGCCAATGCTGATTGAGCTTGAGTTCGGCGGTGCGTTTTTCCACGCGACGCTCCAAATCCCGTTCCCGCGCGCGCAGTTGCGACAGCATGGCGTCGAATGCCGCAATCAACTCGGCGACTTCCCTATCCTTACTCCGCGGCAGTTTACCGTCGAAACAGCCCTCGGCAATTTCCCGGGCGGCACGGGCCAGTTTTTGCAAGGGCTTAAACAGGCGGTTCAGCGTGAGTTCGATCAACACCAATACCAGCAAGGCGGCGGCCAGAATGATTTTATAGCTGGTTTGCACCGCCGCGTTGACCTCGGCGCTAACGATGCTTTCCGGCAACGCCAACGCCACGGTGAGAAAACGTTCGGGGCGGCTGGAATCGAAATGGAATTGCCTGGCCACAACATGCAGGTCGCCCTGTTCGGCGAAAACCGTTTGCAGACGCGTCCGCTCGCCGACGGCTTCGAGCCGGATCGCCGGGAAATCGCTTTGCAAACGATAAGCTTGGCCGCGCTCGAAACCGTAGGTGCGCGAAACGTCCGGATGCAGCAGATAGTAACCTTGCTCATCGGCGACATAGCCGAGAATATCGGCTGGCATGCCGTCCAGCAACGGGCTCAACAATTGATCGGCGTCCAGGCTAACCGCCACCACGCCGAACAGCCGGCCGGCGGCGTCGAATACCGGCGTGACGGCGCGAAACGTATGCATCCCGGGCCGCGCCGACTCGCCTTGTTCCCGGTTCCGCTCGAAAGGCGACAGATAAGTCTGGCCGGCTTTCAGACTGGACGCATCACGCAGGTAGCCGCTGCCGCTCTTTTGCGCCAGATCGCCGTCCGCGGAAATAACCACCGCGCCGTCGCGCCGCTCCACTTTCACCAACTCCCGGCCGCCGTCGGCAACGCCGATGAAACAAACCTGGTAATAGTGGTGATTGGCTTGTAAAAAAGCGGCGAAAATCTGTTGCATCCGCCGCTGCCAAGTTTGGACCGCTTCGTTTTCCAAGACATCGAAGCCGTTATTTTGCATGGCGCGAATCATGCCCGGAATCGGCGGCACCCGCGACAAAAATAAGACATCACTGCGAAAGCCGCCGATATCGGTGGCAACTTGCGCGATATTGCGCTGGGAGGCGGTTTCAAGTTCGGCGATGAAACGCGTCAATTGTTGTTCGTGCTTGTGCCGCCCGACCAGACAGGCGGCGCCCAGCGCAACACAAACAGCCAGCAACAAGATCAGCCGGCGGACATTGTAGAACAGCGACGATTTCAAACGTAGCGGGATAGTTTTCAATACCGGTTCCTTTTGGTAGCAAAAGTCGTAAGGCTGTTAATTATAAACCGCCGCCATCGGAATATTGCGTAAAAGCCAGTAGGACAAATGGCGGGGTTATGACGAAAAGGCCTCCAGAACGCGACAATAACAAGGGATGGGCCGATAAATCCCCAGCCCATCCGCAAACCGCGGCCGCGACGGCCTTACAGCAAATCGCGCTTCATCGCGTAACGGATCAGTTCCGAAGTATTGGTCATGTGCATTTTTTGCAAAATATGGGTTTTATGGGTACTGACGGTTTTGACGCTCAACGACAACTGGTTGGCAATTTCCGTCAAGCCCTTGCCATTGACCAGTAAGTGAAAAACCTGAAATTCACGATTGGAGAGCGAGGTGTGAGGCAGATTGTCCGCTTGCCGGGCAAGATTGAATTCCTGCGCCATGCGCTCGGCGGAATTCGGACTGATGAAAATGCCGCCATTGGCGACCTTGCGAATGGCCGAAACCAGCAGGGTCGAGGCGCTGTCCTTGGTCAGGTACCCGGCGGCGCCGGCCCGGTAGGCGCGCACCGCGTATTGCTCCTCGCTGTGCATGCTAAGTATCAATACCGGCAATTTGGGTTTTTCGAGCTTGATTTGTTTGAGCAGTTCCAGACCGCTACGGCCGGGCATCGACATGTCCATAATGACCGCATCGAGCGCCAGCGCCTGAATTTTCCTTATGGCCTCATGGCCGTCGGCGGCTTCGTCCACCGCTTGAATATCGTCGGTGTCAGCCAATATCTGTTTCAAACCGTCGCGTAAAATAGTATGGTCGTCGACCAACAACACCTTGATCATGCTTGTTTTCCTATGCTTGGTCGGCTGTTATTGGAAGATGAATCCGCAATTGAGTGCCATGCCCCGGCCGGCTGCTCAGTTCAAACTGGCCGCCCAGCGACTTGACACGCTCGCGCATACCCAGCAAACCGAACGATTTGCGCTGAATGGACAGCATTTGCGGATCAAAACCGATACCGTCGTCGGAAACGACCAACACCATCTCATCGCCTTCGCCGCGCAATTCGACCTCAATGGCCTTGGCCTTGGCATGCCGCGTCACGTTGGTCACGGCTTCTTGCAGGATGCGGAATATCGTGGTGCTGAGACTGGCGTCCAGTGCAAAATCCTCTTCGCCAATATTCAGTACGTAGCGGATGCCGGTGCGCTCCCGGCATTCGTCCAGCAACCATTCGGCGGCGGCGGCCAGACCCAGGTCGTCGAGCAATCCGGGACGCAAATTGGCGGCGATGCGGCGCATCGAATCCACCGTGGAGTCGATCAAAGACAGCATTTTGTCGGTTTTGACAACTAACTCGGGCTGCTGTTCGGTCAAGCGATGCATAATCCAGGAGGCATCCATCTTCAGCGCGGTCAACGCCTGGCCCAGCTCGTCGTGCAATTCGCGGGCAATACGGGTTCTTTCCTCTTCGCGCACCGTCTGCAAAAAATTGGATAGCGCCCGGTATTGTTGCCGCGATTCGAGAAGCTCGCGTTCCGCTTGCTTGCGGAGGCTGACGTCCTGAAAGGCGGTAATGATGGACACCACCCTGCCCTCTTCAACCACCGGCGTGGCGATACAGGCCGCATCAAAGCGGCTGCCGTCCTTGCGCACGAAGATTTCGTTATCGGAACGGTAGGAAGCGCCTTGCCGGGTAAATTGATCGATCAGGCATTCCTGTTGCGGATAACTGCTACCGTCAACTTGCTGAAAATGAATCGTGTCGTGCAGATTGCGGCCAATCACTTCATCCTGGCGCCAACCCAATAGGCGCTCGGCTTCCGGGTTGATGAACAGCACCTCGCCGTACTCATCGGTCACCACCAGTCCTTCGCCCAATGTCAAGATGATGCTGGACAACAGCATTTCCTTGTGATCCAGGGATTTTTGGATGCTGCGCTTCTCCCGCCGCATGGCGGCTTCGGCCGCTTCGCGGCGAATGGCCGGAACCAAGCGCGACAAATTGCTTTTGGGCACGAAATCGCAAGCGCCGGCCTTCATCAGCGCCACGGCGGTTTCCTCGCCAATGAAGCCGGAAATGATGATGCAGGGCATGTCGTCCGCGTGAGCGCTCAGGATTTCCAACACATCCTCGGCACTGAAGGCCGGTAGGTTGTAGTCCGAAATAACCAGATCCCAGCCGCCTCGTTCAAGCTGGGCCATGAACCCCTCGGCGTTGAAAACCCTGTTATGGGTAAAACGCAGTCCTTCACGTTCCAATATGGACACCAACAAGGCTTCGTCATTGGCGCTGTCTTCCACCAACAGAATCGACAGCGGTTTTTCATGTTCTCTCACGCGCATGCACAACGACCGGCCGGTTCGTTAACATGGGATGCTTCAAGGATTAGCTGTTTTATTCGCACTGTGTTTCCCCGTTTTTATGGTTATTGGCGCAATGGAGTTGAAAGAAGAATGTAGTGCCCGCGCCGGGTTCGCTATCCGCCCAAATTTTACCACCATGGCACAAGACGATCCGTTTTACCGTGGCCAAGCCTATACCGGTACCTTCGAATTCATCCTCGCTGTGCAGGCGTTGAAAGGCGTTGAATAATTTGTAAGCGTATTTTTTGTTGAACCCCGCCCCGTTATCGCGAACATAATAAATCATGCCACGGTTCTCTTGCCGCCCGCCGAACGCTATCTCGGTCAAGGTTTGCCGGCGGCTGAATTTCCAGGCGTTACCCAGCAGGTTTTCCAGCGCGATTCTCAGCAAATGGCTATCGCCATCGACCGTGAGGCCGGGCATCACATTGAACCGGGCTTGCCGTTCCGGCGTTTCGCGCCGCAACTCGGCCAGAATGTCGTTCGCCATTCGGCTCAGATCGACGGGGCCGATATGCAATTCGCCGCGCCCCACTCGCGAAAGTTGCAGCAAATTGTTGATTAATTCTCCCATGCGCAGCGCGCCGTTCATGATGCGCTGCAACTGCTGGCGAGCATTTTCCGGCAACTCGATACCAGGATCGTCCAGCAAGAGTTGGGCAAATCCGCTGATGATGTGCAATGGCGCGCGCAAATCGTGCGATACCGAATAACTGAAGGCTTCGAGTTCTTTATTGGCGGCCTGCAACTGACTGGTTCGCTCGGCGACACGCTGCTCCAGCTGCTGGTTCAAGACTTCTATTTCGATTTGGTGCTGCCGGCTTTCGGTGATGTCGAGGTGGATCACCACGGCGCCCAGCCGCTCGCGAAACGATAGGGGCGCCACCAGCATGCGAAACCAGCATTGTTGCTTGGGCGAATGACAGGGATATTCCATGATGAATCGTTCGTCATCGCCGTTCAGTACACCGCGCAAGCCATTGAGAGCCGACAGTGCATCGCTGCCGTCACCGGTCAGGGATTGGCAGACGGCCAGGTAATTGGTGCCGACGTCGCTGGCTTGGCCGGGCCTGCCGTTATCGCCGGCAAAATCCCGCCAACGCTGGTTGACGGCGACAATCAGCCCATCGCTGTCCAGCAGGGCCAGATTGACCGGCAAGGCATCGATGATCGCCGTTTGCATTTCAATCTGGCGCCGCTGCTCGGCTTCGCTCAGCCTTAAGGCCAACTCGGTTTGTTTACGCTCGGTAATATCGAGGTTGGTGCCCATCATGGCCAACGGCTCGCCCGTCGCGCTGCGCAACACCTCGGCCCGAGAAACGATATGGTGAACTTCGCCATCCGGCCTTTGGATGCGAAACTCGGCAAAATAGGGGGCGCTACTTTTAAGTGCCGTGTTGACGCATTCGACGATCATTTGACGATCTTCCGGCACAACCAGATCAATGAAGCGTTGGTAACCGGGAGATACCACCTGTTCGGCAAGGCCTTGGGAGCCGGAATGTTGCGTTTCCGCCGCTAGCCCGAAAATACGATACGTTTCCTCGGACCAAGTCTGCGTATCGCCGGCGATATTCCATTGCCAGCTGCCGACATGGGCGATGGTTTGCGCGTGGCGTAGTTCGGCCGCATGCTTAGCCAACACCCGCTGCGCTTGGCGTTGTTTGCTGATGTCGGTTATCGTCGAACGGCTGGCGACAAAATGCCCCTCGTCGTCGTAAATGGCCGTGGCGTTCAAAATAACATCAATAATGCTGCCGTCCTTGCGCAACAATTCGATTTCCAAATCCTTAACTACCCCCGCGCGTTTTAACTGGGGGTAATGCTTGAAAAAAAGATTGGCGGTATCGGCCGATACCAACTGGGCAATGTGCATCTTGCCGACCAATTCGTCGCGCCGGTAGCCCAACCAGTCCAGCTCGGTTTGATTAACGCGCAGAAAAATACCGTCGGCGTCCAGCGAATGGTAACCGCAAGGGACATTGTTGTATAAATCCTCGATTTCTTGCTTGGAGCGCAGCAAGATTTCCTCGGCGAGTTTGCGCTCGGTAATATCCAAAACAGTGCCGAACATCATCGCCGGCCGGCCCTCGGCATCGCGTTGCACTTTGCCCCGAGCCTGTACATGACGCAACGCGCCATTACCGTGAACAACGCGGTATTCGATGTCATAAGGTTCGGAGCCCGACAGCGCGTTATCGACGGCCTTCCGCACCCTTGCCGCATCCTCCGGGTGCAAGGTGGACAGAAAGGTGGGATAGTCGAATTCCCTGCTGTTCGGCTCGCAACCGAAAATGCGAAAAAACTCCGCGGAGCATTCGATGCGGTCGCTGGCAATATGCCACGACCAGTTTCCCAAATGCGCAATGGCTTGCGCTTCTATCAGGCTTTGTTTTTGGGCCTGGATTTGATCCTGTATGCGCCGCCGCTCGCCGACATCGCGAAACACCATCACCACGCCAATAATCCGTCCCTCGCGGTCGATGACGGGCGACGCCAATTGCTCTATTGCATATCGCTGGCCGAAAGCCGATGTCAACATAGCATGGTTGGACAAAGCAATAGCGCGTTGTTCCCGCAGGCAACGCTCCACCGGATTGATAATTGCGCACTGCTCGGTTTCATCGGCCAACTGGATGATTTCCGATACCGGCCGGCCGCGCGCGGCTTCCAACGAATAACCGGTCAATTGCCACGCCACGGGGTTCATCGTGAGGATGCGACCTTCGGCATCGGTGGTAATGACACCGTCCATGATGGATTGCAAAGTGACTTCGGCGCGTTCTTTTTCCAGCCAGATCTCGTGCCGGGAAAGCGCCAATTTCTGAAAAGGCTCGCGCACCAGTTGCAGGAATAAGGCATGATAAAGAAACCAGTAAGCCATCACCTTATACAGATGTCCCAATAGATCGAAAACATCGGTAACGCTGGCATGAACGGTAAAACACCACTCGCTGACCGCCATTAAACCGGCACTTAGAAATAGGCTGCGGGAAATGGTGCTATGTTCGCTACGCCGGAATTGATGGTAGGATGCCAGCGCGATCAATAAATAGCTGACCACGATAACAAATTCCAACGCCTGTTTGCCGCGCGTCAGGCCATGACCTTCCACCCAGAACCTCGGCATCCATTGCGAGTGAAATAATTCGCCCCAGTAGGCGGCGGCGGTCATCGCCATAAAAACCGTCAGCCACAGCCAGCGGTCAATGCCAAACAGAGACTGTTTCCAGGGCGCCCCGAGCGCAACCGCCATGGCCATAACCGAAATCAACCGCGCCGCCAACCAAAACACAATCGCCTTCCGCGGACCGCTGGGCGTTACCCACTCGGGCATGCCTTGATATGACAGCAAATGGGCAAAATCCAGCAAACCCACCGCTAAAAAACCAACGCCCAAGACGTAAATATTGCGTGGGCGATCCAAATCGCAATTATTCCAGGCAATCCCGAAAATCATCCAGGAGACCACAATGGAAAAAGCTTCCATCGCAGTATGTAGAGGCAGATAAATCACACTTTCAATGACCTCTGGCAACGAAAACGTCCAAAATAAGCCATAGGCCAGCACGAGACTGCCGCCGACAAATAGGATGAATTTGAACAGCAATCTGTCTTGCATGTTTAATAATCTTTGGTGTTGGTTGATCAAAGGAAATAGACGGAAGATGAACCGATAAACATTTGACCAAAATGCATTTCTACAGAAACCATACCCATGGCCGAAGACTTTATTTCCGCCCTTCCGATTTATCGGCGCCGAATGGCTTGAAATGCCGATCGAATAGAGCAGTTTTTGGGTCGATTTGAGGGTATTCTATAACCTGTTGATTTGTATAGCGGTAAATTTATCGGCAAATATTGCCCATGCGCACAAACAAAACTTTGATTTCCCGCATACTTGATAAAGTTTTTTAGTTAGTAGTCGATAGATTGTAAGCTATACTTTCGGCGCCTGTCTTCAGCCGAATACGGCCGTAGAATTCGGAATAATAATTTTTATAAAGCGTTAGCAGGAGTTTCGCATGATGATGATGAACTGGCATTCCGTTGGAGTAAAAGTGGTTGCCATAACCATGGGTGTTCTTACGATTGTTGGAATCGGCGTTTTGATTGCTTTCTCAAACGCTCAAAAGCAGAACCTGATCGATCGTAAAATCGAAGCATCCCGCCAATTGTTGTTGGTATCCGAATCCATACGCGATAACGTGGTCAAAAAATGGGAAGAAGGCCTGTATACGCCTGAAAAACTCATGGAATTGACCCAAACCAAATCGCCTGCCGCGGCCCGGCAATTGATAGTATCCACCGTGCCGACCGCCAACGCCTGGGATGTCATAGAAGCCAAGGCCCGGGAAGGCGGCTTCCGTTTTAAGGCGCCGGCGCTTAATCCCCGCAATCCGCCCAGAAACAACCCGGACGAAACGGAACGCAAGGTTTTGGAGATTTTTCAAAACGATCCTTCGTTAACCGAATACAGCATAGTGGACGAAGAAAAACAGGAAATCCGCTACTTCAGACCCGTGAAAATGGTCAAGCAATGCGAACTGTGCCATGGCGACCCCGCCACCTCGGTAACGTTATGGAACAACGACCAAGGCAAGGACTTGCTGGGTTATCCCATGGAAAACCGTCATGCCGGGGATTTGCACGGCGCCTTTGAAATTATTACGCCTTTCAACGTGGCATTGGCCGGCTATAAAACGGAGTTGTACTATGCGTTCGGCTTTTTATTTCTGGGCTTGTTTTTAATCGGCTTTACCGGCTATTTCGTGATGGGCAAAATCATCATCGGCCCGCTGACCGATTTGGCGCTGAATTTACAACAAATTTGCAGCGGCGACGGCGACTTGCGGGCCAGGCTGAACGCTTCCGGCAAGTCAGAATTTGCCTGGGTGGCTTCCAGCTTTAACTCCTTCGTCAAAAAAATCGCCAAAACCGTTGACGAAATCAGCGTTACCAGCGAGAAGCTCGCCACGGCTTCGCACAAATTGGCCAACATCACCCAAACCACGCAAAAAGGCGTCGAGCGCCAATTGCAGGAAACCACGCTGGTAGCCAACGCCATGAAACAAATGACCTCGACTGTGCAAGAAGTGGCCAGAAATGCGGTCAAGGCTTCCGAAGCCGCCGAAACGGCCGACCAAGAAGCGACCAGCGGTAAAAACATCGTCAACGACGCCGTCAACGGCATTAACAGCTTGGCTACGGAAGTAGAAAATGCCGCCAATGTTATCCATGAGCTGGAGAACGACAGCAACAGCATCGGCGAAGTGTTGGGAGTTATCCAAGGTATTGCGGAACAAACCAACTTATTGGCATTGAACGCCGCCATCGAAGCCGCCAGGGCCGGCGAACAGGGCCGCGGCTTTGCCGTGGTGGCCGACGAAGTCAGAACGCTGGCCAGCCGCACCCAAAACTCCACCCTGGAAATTCAGCAAACCATCGAGCGTTTGCAAGACCGCGCCAAAAAAGCCGTTTCCGTGATGGACAATGGCCGCAAACGGGCGGCATCCAGTGTCGAACAAGCGGCCTCCGCCGGCGGTTCCATCACCTCGATCAGCCAGCGCATCGATACGATTAACGACATGAACAATCAAATTGCCAGTGCCGCCGAAGAACAAACGGCCGTTGCGGAAGAAATCAACCGCAACATCAGCAATATCAGCCATGTTTCCGAAGAAACCTCGGTCGGCGCCAAAAACACCGCCGACGCCTGCAAAGAACTGCTGGAATTGGCCGACCAGCTGCGCACCACGGTCGGCAGTTTTAGAACCTAACTCTTCCCTGCCTTCGGAGCGGCTCCCCAACCGCTCCGAAGCAGGTAAAATATTCCGGCGGCTTCCTTTGCGCCGACCCCGGAGTCGGATATAGGATGCCAAGTCCCTATCGCGTTTTTAACCAGGTGCCACCATGAGATTCCGAACCGCGCTTAAGGCGCTCTTGCTCGCGGCATTGCTGACGTGCAACAGCCAAGCCCAAGAAAGTTTTATAAAAACGTTTAACCCCGGCAGCTATCAGCAAATTCTGCGCGAAAATGCCGGCCAAGCATTCATATTGGCCATCTGGTCGGTGGATTGCCCCTCCTGCATCAAAGACATGAGCGTTTTGTCTCAAATTCGGCAAAACCACCCGGATGTAAAGATCGTCATGCTCTCCACCGACGAACCCGGCGCGACGCCGGAAGTGAAAAACATCCTGGCCCGGCATGCCTTAAGCGATTTGGAAAACTGGATTTTCGGCAGCGACGACGCGCAAAAACTGCGTTATGAAATCGACCCCGGCTGGTATGGCGAACTGCCCAGAACCTATTTCTTTACCGCCGGCCATGCCCGCACCGCAAAAAGCGGCGCATTGAAAGCGGAAGAACTTGAAGCCCAAATAACCCGCATTAAACCGTAAGGGCTACCGCTTAACCGCCGGCTTGCCAGCCGCCGCCCAGGGCTTTGTAGAGTTGTACCAGCGCCACTAACACATCCAACCGGGCCTGGACCTGATTATTCTGCGCCGATAACAAGCTACGCTGCGTATTCAGCAGGGTCTGATAATCGATGGCCCCGACCCGGTACTGTTCATCGGACAGCCGATAGGCCTCGGCCGCCTTGTCCACCGCCTCGGCCAAGGCCTGCATGCGCCTTTGCGAATTGCCGCGAATGGCTGCCGCGTCTTCCACCTCCTTCAAGGCTGTCAAAAGCGCTTGCCGATAGATCTCGGCCAACTCCGCATTGCGGGCCCGCGCATCCGCCAATCCGCCTTCCAGGCGGCCGCCTTGAAACAAAGGCTGCGCCAGATTGGCGGCCATGCTTATAGCCATGCCCGCGGGCTGCGGATTGGCCAGTAAGGTATCCAGATTAAGCCGCAGTTTCGGATAAAACGCCGCCAGCGCGATACCGACCTCGGCATTGGCGGCTTGTAATTGCATTTCTATCCGCCGCAAATCGGGGCGGCGCCGTAACAGGGTCGCGGGTTGTTGAGGCTGAATGCCGGGCAGGGCAATATCGGCAAACTGCACCGCATTGTCAATCGCTTGCGGCGCTTGTCCCAGTAATATCGATAAGGTATTTTCCGCCAGTATCCGCTGCTGAATGAGCAGATCCAGATTCGCCCGGGCGCCGGCCACTTCGGCTTGTTGTTGCGCCACATCGACAGCGGACACCGCTCCGGCCTGGAAACGCGCCTCCACTACGGCTAACACCTCGGTCGCATTAAGCAAGAATGTGTCGGCAATCCGTTTGCGCTGCCGAACAGCCAGCAGGTTGAAATAGGCCTGACCGACATCCGCCATCACCACCAGTTTTAAGGCATCGCGCGCGAACACTTCGCTTAGCGCTCTGGCGGCACCGGCATCGCGCCGGGCCCGGTTGGCGCCCCATAAGTCCACTTCATAGGCCATGGTAAACTGGCCGGATTTTTTTTGAACTTCGCCCAAATTGTTATGCGTGCCGGCATAATCGCCGGTCATGGCGGCCGCCGGCCATAAGTCGGCTCCGGCAATTTTTGCTTGCGCCCGCGCCTGTTCCACCCGCTGCGCGGCGGCGGCCAAGTCGTTGTTATAGCGCAAGGCTTGCTCTATCAATTGATTCAGCTCGCCGCTGCCAAAGGCCAGCCACCACTGCGGATCGATTTCGCCTGCAGGGTTTGGGGCGTTTTCGCGCCAGCCGCTTGGCGTGTCCACCCGCGGCGCTTCAAACCGCGGCACCAGATTGCAACCCGTCAGCAACATGAGCGGCAGGTAAAATGCATATACCGTTTTCAAGCTGTTTACTCCGCCGCCAATGCCGCAACCGGGTCCAGATAGGCGGCTTTCCGGGCCGGCAAATAGCCGAACAACAAGCCGGTGCCGAATGCGCAGGAAAAAGCCAGGATGGCCGGTAAGGGCGAAAACACCACCGCCATCTCGAAACCGCGCAGCAACAATCCCACCGCAAATCCCAATAGCACCCCGATCACGCCGCCCAGCGTGCATACCACGGCCGCCTCGGTATTGAACTGCAACAAAATATCGCGGCGGCGGGCGCCGGTAGCCATGCGGATACCGATCTCCCGGGTACGTTCGGTGACGCTGACCAACATGATATTCATCACTCCGATGCCGCCCACCAATAGCGAAATCGCCGCCACGATACCCAACATCAAGGTGAAGGTGTTTTGAGTTTCTTCGGCGGACTCCAGAATGGACGCCATATTGCGGATACGAAAATCCTCGCTTTGATGCCGGGCCAGCAATAATTCGTTGATGGCTTGTTGCGTGGCGTCGATTTGGGCGACATCGGCCACCCGCACCGTGATGCCATTGAGATAATTCTGCCCGAACAAGCGAATCAGCCCGGTAGTCAGCGGCACGAAAACCGCGTCATCCTGATCGGTTCCCATGGCGGACGCTCCCTTGGCCGCCAACACGCCTATCACTTCGAAGGGTATGTTTTGCACCAGCACATATTGGCCCAATGGATCGGTGCCTTCCGGAAATAAAAGCTTGGCGACGGTCTGCCCCAGCACCGTGACGGGCGCGTAGCGGCGCATGTCCTCATCGCTGAAAAAATCGCCCTTCGCCAGCGGCCAATCCCGCACCAGAGGCATGCTGGCGCCCACGCCCTGCACGCTGCTGGCATAATCGATATTGCCGCGGCGCAAGGTCAGGCGGGCGTTACGTTCGGCGGACGCCCACTCCACATTATCGAGTTCGGCTATCGCCTCCGCGTCGGCCGGTATCAAAGTAGCCACATCCGAGCTGCCGCGCAAACCCGGGGCGCCGGGCCGGACGGATAATACATTGGTGCCCATGGCCTTCATTTGATCCATGACTTTTTTCTGGCTGCCTTCGCCGACCGCCATCATGGCCACCACGGCCGCAACGCCGATGATGATGCCCAGCAAGGTCAGCGCGGTGCGAAACAAATTCGCCCGCAGGGAACGCAAGGCCGTTTTAGAGGCTTCCAACAACTCGGCCAACAGGCCGATGGCGTCGATTTCGTGGTGTTCCGGTATTGACGCCGGCGCATCGCGGCGAGTTTCGCCGCTGTCGCCGACGATTTTGCCGTCGCAAATCGTGATGATGCGCTGGGCGTTATTGGCCACTTGTTCGTCGTGGGTGATCAACAAAATCGTGCGCCCCTCCGCGTGCAACTGCTTCAACAAATCCATCACGTCCTTGCCGCTTTGGCTATCCAACGCCCCGGTCGGCTCGTCCGCTAAAATCACCGGCGGATCGTTCATCAAGGCACGGGCAATGGCGACCCGTTGCTGCTGGCCGCCGGACATCTGCATGGGCCTATGCCCGCTGCGTTCGCCCAAACCCAGTTGTTGCAATAGCCGCAAGGCCCGGCCTTCGCGCAGGTCTTTGGGCATGCCGGCATACAGGGCCGGAATCTCGATATTTTCGGCCGCCGAAGCGGTATTCAACAAGTTATAGCGCTGAAACACAAAACCAAAGGTTTCCCGCCGCAACGCGGCCAGTTGATCGGCATCCAGCCCGGCCACCTCCCGGTTTAACACCCGGTACTGTCCGCTTGTGGGCTGATCCAGGCAACCGATCAGATTCATCAAGGTGGATTTACCGGAACCGGACTGGCCGATAATGGCCACGAATTCCCCCGGCCAAACGGTCAGCGACACATCGTCCAAGGCCTGCACCACGGTATCGCCATTGGGGTAGAGGCGCCGAATGCGCCGCAGCTGCAATAAGGGGACGCTCAGGGGGGCTGATGTTGTCATAGGCGCGGCACACCCTGGGTTGGATAACCGGCGGCTTTCTTTTTATCCTTGGCTTTATCTTCTAACTTCGTCATGGCCAACAAGCGGTCACCGACGGCCACCCCCTCCCTGACCTCGGCAAAACGGCGATTCAGCAAGCCGACGTGCACGACTTTTTCGTTAACCGTTTGACCCGCCACCTGTTTGACCAGATAAGCCTTGCCCTTGTCGCTATCCTGTTCCGGCAATCTGCGGCCCAAAGCCGCCAAAGGCATTAAGCCGACCCGTTCGGCACGGCCCAAGACGAAAAACATTTGCGTACTCATGCCGGACATCAGTTGCCGGTCGCGGTTGTCGACATCGACCAGTACGTGATAAAGCACCACGTTATTTAACACCTCGGGCGAAGGCAAAATCTGCCTGACTTTGCCGTGCCAACGCCTCTCCCCGGAACCCAAGGTAGTAAAATACACCGGCAAGCCGGGTTGCAAACGCATCACGTCGGCTTCGGCCACTTGCGCCCGCACCGTCATCGCATCCAACTTGGCGATTTGCAAAATCATCGGCGTGGTTTGATTGGCGTTGAGCGTTTGCCCCACGCGCGCGGTGCGTGTGACGACCGTGCCGTCGATGGGCGCGAATATTTTAGTGAAGCCCAGATTGGCGCGGTCGCCGCTCAAGGTGGATTGCACCTGCTCGATTTGCGCCTGAATGGAATCGGCCGTGGCCACGGCCTTCTTTAAATCGAATTCGCTGTTTTGAAAATCCTGCTCGCTGACGCCCTTGCTTTTCATCAATGCACGGTTACGTTCGTACTGCTGGCGGGCGAATATCACTTGCGCCTGTTGCCCCGCCAGTTGGGCTTGCAGATTTTTGATATTGGCTTCATCGGCCTGCACTCTGGCCGCATAAACCCGCGGGTCGATTTCCGCCAATAACTGTCCGGGGCTGACATTATCGCCTATCTCGACATGCAATTTTTGCAATTGGCCGGTAACCTGCGCCCCCACATCCACATATTCCTTGGGTTCCAGCTTACCCTGGGCCGTGACGTTTTCTTCGATGTCGCCGAGCGCAACCTCCAGAGTACGCAGTTCGTTGCCGCCGCCCGGCTTAGAATCGAAGCCGACGTAAACGCTTCCCGCCCCCGCCAATATCAGCCCCGCCAACAATACTCCACGCATAGGGGTAAATGTCCATTTATTGTTTGTGCCGGCCATCTGTATTTAAAACATGTATAAGAAGGCTCCTATTATCTCCGATAACTTAGCAAGCTGCTCGGACTCGCGCGCGGCCGATGCGGTTTTTCATCGGCGCACGTCATCTCGCGCTGGCATTGATCCGCCAGCCGGATTATGCTGATGGCCGGCGGCATCGCCAACCGCAGCCGGTTTTAGACGAATCCGCCGCGCCGGCTGTTTTATATCCCATTCAAGAGGAGATATTCATGACACAATTATTAGAAAAAAACCAGGAAGCGCCCTTTTTCCGCGCCACCAATCAAGATAATCAAAGAATTTATTTGTCCGATTACCGGGATGAAAAAATCGTGGTGCTGTATTTTTACCCCAAGGACGACACCCCCGGTTGCACCATAGAAGCCAACGATTTTACCGCCATGGCCGATGAGTTTGCCGCGCAGGATGCCGTGGTGATAGGCGTGAGCAAGGACGATTGCGAAAGCCATCGGGCTTTTATCAGTAAATACGGCTTGAACGTGCAGCTTTTGGCGGACACTTCGGGCGAACTTTGCGACAGTTATGGCGTCTGGCAGGAAGTGGAAAAAGACGGCGTCAAAAAATGGAAAATCGTCCGTTCCACATTCATCATCGGCAAGGACGGCAAGCTGATCGAAGCCATGTACGGCGTCAATCACGAAGGCCACGCCCAAGCGGTGCTGGATATGCTCAAAGGCTTGAACGCTTAGCCGATGTCGGGAGGCGCCACCCGGCAACATGCGCGCCTCCCGTTTTAAGCCCCCCATTCGGTTCTATACGGCGTGCTCCAGCCATATCCCCTATTGTTCCGCGGACTGTTTGATCCGGGCCGCCAACCGGTGCCCGCTGGCGGCGGCATGCCCGCTCAACCCATGAATTTCACACTGCCCGCCGCGCCCAATGTAATCGTCTTTGTAGGCGTTGATGAAATCCATTACGGTATGGTCTATTAAATAGACGTCCGCCAAATCAAACACGATGGACTTGCCTTGCGGCAGCATGGCCAGTTCGCTTTTTAAGGCGATAAAATTGGAAAAAATAGCGGAACCGTTGATTTTTATCAGGTATTTATGATTTTGTTCGCGCTGTACCCGGTAAGAGATGGACAGCATATTTTTAAGCGGCACCCCTCTGACGACATGAACCAGTAATTTCGCGGCGATGCCCAGCATCACCCCCACCAATAAATTAGCGGCCAACACGCCGGCGATGGTTATCGTAAAAATAAACAGCTGCTCCCTGCCCAAGTCCAGGGTCTTGGCAAATGCTTGCGGGGACGCCAGCCTGAAGCCGATATAAACCAGCAAGGCAGCCAGCGATGCCAACGGAATGCTATCGATAAGCCACGGAAATAACATCACGAACAACAATAAAAAACCGCCATGCCAGAAGTTCGCCCAACCGCTCTTGGCGCCATAGTCGATGTTTGCCGAACTGCGCACGATCTCGGCGATCATCGGCAAGCCGCCGATCATACCGGACAGCGTATTGCCGATGCCAATGGCTTGCAGATCCTTGTTCAAGTCGGAATAGCGGTTTTCGGGATCCAGTTTATCCACCGCCGCACTGCTCAGCAGGGTTTCCAAGCTACCCACCAGACAGATGGAAATAACGCTTTCCCAAAACGCCGGACTGGCTGCCTTGGAAAAATCCGGCAAGAAAATACTGGCGGCAAGACTATCCGGAATGGCGATTAAAAACGGCCCGTTGATATTAACCGCTTCGGGCAAATTGAACAGGGGCTCGGGATGAAAATGACGCAA
The DNA here is from genome assembly GCF_024505165.1 of Methylomonas rivi. GTDB lineage: Bacteria > Pseudomonadota > Gammaproteobacteria > Methylococcales > Methylomonadaceae > Methylomonas > Methylomonas rivi. Next base: position 3,320 of record NZ_JANIBK010000056.1, on the reverse strand, counting down.
ATCGAACAGATAACCCAAACCGATGCCCAACACAATCACCAACAGCGGCGCCGGCACTTTCCCGAGCACGGGGTGCTGGAGTTTTGGCCAGCCGATTAAAATACACAAGGCAAACAAGGCGATCAGGGCAATCTTGGGTACGAAAAAAGCCTGTACCTGCAACAATTGCAGGATAGCCCGCAACATGTTGCCCGGTGTTTCGACCTGCAAACCCAGCATAACCGGCAGTTGCTTGGTCATGATGATAATACCTATCGCCGCCAGCATGCCATGCACAACCGAAGCGGGAAAGAACGCGGCCAGGCGTCCGGCCTTGAAATGCCCCAAGACGATTTGCAATATCCCGGAAAGCACAATCGCCGCCAGGGTGTAACGATAGCCGGCCAGCATATCCCCCTGCCCCAAATTCTGTACCGAGGCGAAAATCACCACGATCAGCCCCGCCGCGGGCCCGACGATGGTGAGCGTTGAACCGTTAATCCTTGAAACCAGCAAACCGCCGATAATCGCGGAAATAATACCGGCCATGGGCGGAAAACCGGACGCAACGGCTACCCCTAGCGATAGCGGCAAGGCGATCAGAAACACCAGAAATCCGGCCACCATATCGGCCCGCCGGTGGCTGTTTTTCAGGGTATCCCGGGTATTTACAGCCGCGGCCGGCATGACTGAATTGTCCATTTGTTGTCCTTTGGTAGTTGCGTTGCCGCGAACGGCTTGTCTTTTTATTAACGGGTGAGGCTTTAGCGGGCAAAGCTATATATGACACCGCCCATCATAACCAGCGCCACCAATGCCCAACCCAATCGATCCATATATTCCCTAAGTTTGTTTTCCAAACGCTCGCCGCCGGCGGCAATCAGCATGGCCACCAGAAAGAAGCGCCCGCCCCGGCCCAGTACGGATGCCAAGACAAACGGTATGAAAATCATATTCAACGCACCGGCCGCAATGGTAAAGACTTTATAGGGGATGGGCGAAAATCCAGCCACCAGCACGGCCCAAAATCCCCACGCGCCGAACCAGGCGGTCGCTTCAAGATAAGCTCCCCAATAATGGGAGGTTTGCAGCCAGGGCTGTATGCTGTCAAACAGAAAAAAACCGATGCCGTAGCCGAACATGCCCCCCAGCACCGAGGCGACCGTAGTCCAAAGCGCAAACCGGAATGCATTTTTCGGTTGCGCCAACGCCATGGGCGCCAGCATCACATCCGGCGGCACCGGAAAAAACGAAGATTCCGCAAAACTGAGCGCAAACAAAAGCTTTAACGCATGGCGGTGTTTGGACCACAGGATGACGCGGTCATAAAGTTTCTGGAACATTCTAAAGCTACCTGTATTGTTTAATTAATGACAATTTGTCTCTCAAATCCCCACAACCGCGGGTTGCGCAACATTATAAACGTTGCGCAAGCGGCGGTGCTCACACACACCAATCTAACGCTCAAAAGCCACCGCCTTGGTGCTCGCGCACCTGCGCAAACCCATTTTTCAGCATATTGTCCTTCATCTCCGTTAAAAAACCATAGCAAATACAATAATTTCCTGAACGACGCGCATTATGCCGCAAAAATATTAGTCAACGCCGAACTCCGGAATCGCGCAAGCAGACGGATATTTATTAACTTGAAAAATACAGACGCTTTGGATCGCCTCGAAATCCGTCAAAACGAATCATGACGCCGAGGCAGATGCCAGCAGCTTTTAGACTGATAAGGGTTTCGTCAAAAATAACATCCCCGTATTTTCGGGGATGGTTGCCGGTAGGAGGGGCTTAAGCTAAAAGTAGCTGCCTTCAGATTAAACAGCGGCACGGCGGTACCCTACAGACGCAGGCTGGTTGGAGTGCCGCCTCGGCCCGACAATCCCTGCCCAGGCGGCAGGTAATTACTGAAGCGAAGGCTCAACCCGGAGCGGCACTGGCTCGCGGGCAGCTCCGGGTTGAAAAAGCATCACGCGGTATGGCAAGCCGAAGCGCACTGCGGACAGGCATTCACGGGTTTGAACATTTCCGCCGCTTTTTTCAAGGCGCTGTTGCAGCTGGCAATAGAGCCTAAATAACGGATGCTTTCCTTGGGCGGCAGCAGGGTGCAGTTTGCATTATGTACGATGTGCTCGCCGTTACTTTGGGCGGTGGTGTCGACGTAAAACTCGGCCATGGTAAATACCTCTTTGAATGGGATGGGTTAAGCTTCGAATCAGAACCATCCCGGCTATTACATCTGTCGTTGATCGGACATTCCGCCAGGCGAATGTGGCGAAAATGACAGAAATAACAGCCGATTCGGCTGATTTTCGAATGCAAACAACTACCGCGCAAAACCCGTACCAACCTTAATCTTCATAAATTTGCCCCCAACACGCAGATACCCAGCCGTAAGTAAGATCTGTATGCCGTTTAGACCCGCTTAATGAAAGAGTGGTGTGTTATTTGCTGGTATTTGGTTTTCCCATCAACATTACAACTGACCATGCGCTACGAACCTTACCAAGACGAATATGCGGCCGTCCCCACCATGACGGATGAAGAGTTGCTGGAATATTTTCTCTACCGTATTTTGGAAACGGATGAAGTCTGGGGCTTGAAAGACGGCCCGCAGTGGATAACCCGAACTGTCGGTGCGCAGACAACATTGCCGGTATGGCCGTTCAAACGCTTTGCCGACGAAGCCGCGGTCGGCGATTGGCAACACCTTAAGCCCGGCGCGGATTCCATGGAGTTTTTTATCTACCGAACATTGAACAAACAGGCTCAACAAGGTGTGCTGATTGAAATCATGCCCAGAACATCGGGCGCGGGTTGCCTGATCTCCCCTCAACGCCTGCTGACCATTCTGGAAGGCACCATGCATTCGGGGGAGTATACGCTGGAGGATTGATTAAATCCGGCCGTCCTAAACTCTGGCCCCAGGCTCAAATTCCGCCTTTGCTTGCGGCAAAATTGCCTCGGTTGTCTATGTATATAGAAAACGGGGATCGGGCGGCTATCGACCCACTCCGATCATTCAACTCTACCTTGTATAAATGGCTCTTTATCAACATTTACCTGTCATCATCGTCCATAAACTTACAAAGAATATGAAGCGTTTCAGCTCGCCAATTACCAATTCCTCAGTACAAGTCATTATATAAATGCTGTTTTTTTGCTGTATTGGCAGCTTTTATTTTCTTGGTTATTATGCTCTCACACTTTATGGGAGAGTTATATGGGTAGGCCATCACTTAAGCTTGATACAAAAATCTTACGCCGTCTTAGAGAAGCAAAAAACTATACTCAGCAAACCCTTGCCGAGGAACTTTACTTACGATTGGGCAAAGAGT